>CALJMI010000023.1 GCA_937981885.1 uncultured Caldilinea sp. | reverse complement strand
GGTCAAGGGCGGCTTGAAGGCGAAGGTGGCGCAGTTGCTGATGATGGCGGCTTACCGGGCGCAGGTGCAGGAAGCGCTGCGACTGGCCGCCCCGTTGATGGCGCAGTTGACGCGCACCGGCGGCGTCAACTATGTGGCTGTATTCGTGCTCTATCTGGCGGCGACGCAGGAGCGCAGAGTGGTGAACGATTTTGCAGCGCAGGTGCGGCGGTACGCACCGGAGACAGGAGGCGATATGTTGACCTACGCAGAAGAACTACGACAAGAAGGCAAGATCGAAGGCAAGATCGAAGGCAAGATCGAAGGCAAGATCGAAGGCAAGATCGAAGGCAAGATCGAAGGCAAGATCGAAGGCAAGATCGAAACAATCGAGAGCCTGCTGGCGGTTGGCGCTGATTGGTCGCTGATCACCAGAGCGACGGGGATCACGCCGGAAGAGTTTCAGCGCCTGAAAGAAGAACTCTCACAGCTTGCCGACCCCAACGATCTTGAAGGTGCACAATCGCAGTAAGCACTCTGAAACGTCATGATATGACCTGGTCGATTAGTGTAGCGCTATCCAGCTCCTTGCAGGCGTTGCACAAGAAGCACCGTCAGCGGTAATGTGACAAATGAGAGCATAGTCTGCAGCGTGATGATCGTCGCCATTGCCGGCGCGTCGCCGCCCATCTGTCGCGCCAGCGTGTAGGCAGAGGCGGCAGTTGGCGCCGCGCCGTAAAAGATCAGCACCAGCAGCGCCGTTTGTGGCAGCTCGACGCACTGCGCCGCCGCCAGGATCAGCGTCGGGAAGACCACCAGTTTGCCAATTACTGACAGCGCAACCGGCAGCCCAGCGCTGCTCATGGCGCGCAGACGAATATTGGCGCCCACACACAGCAGCATGATCGGCAACGCCGCCGCGCCTAGAATCCTGGTCATATCGTGCACGATCGGGATCGACGTGGCGCCGAGCGAGTTGGCGGCAATGCCCAAAAAGACAGCGATCAGCAGCGGGTTGCGCGCCAGGTCCCGCAACACTGCGCCGATGACCGCACGCGGCGCACCGCCGCCATGAATCATCATCACCATTGACGTGACAACTGTGATGTTGGTGACCGGGATCAGCAGCGCCGTCACCAGCGACGCCAGCGCCAATCCTTCGGCGCCAATCAGCCGCTCCGCCACAGCCAGCGCAATGAAGGAATTGTGGCGCGCCGCCCCTTGCAGCACCGAGCTGGCGGTCGGCCCGCTCAATTTTGCCAGCCGACTGCTGACCAGGGCAAAGAGCACTGCTCCGCCAAAGCCAGCGTAGATCGCTGCCGCAAACGAACTGAGCAGATCGCCCGATAGATTGAACGTGGACGTATTGGTGAAGAGCAGCGCTGGAAAGAGCACCCAGTAGACAAGTCGATCGTTGAGATTCCAAAACTCGATGCTCGGAATGCCGTTGCGCCGCAGCAGATAGCCAAGGATGAGAAGCAAAAAGATCGGCGCAATCGATAGAAAGATCGAGAACATTACACCATTCTACACTGTGCTGTGGTCAGTGCATCATTCTTCCGCCCAGCATAGGTCAGGGCGCGTCTCCACAACCTGCGCCAGCGCGTCGGAGACCCAGATCGCATCGATCTGTAGCGTATTCTTAATGCGCACGACTGCGGCTTGCGACCAGTCGTCCACGCCGCTGGTGAGCAGCGCAGCGCGCAGCGCGTCATCGGGCGTGGGCATCACAATGGGCAGACGGCCACTTTCCGGCGCACCAGCGGCGATGGCGTTGGTATAGGTCGTTTCGCGATCGATCTGTGCGGCGGCTTGCTGTGTGGTAAAGTCCGCCTGACCGATGCCAATGCCATTGCCGTCGCTGGCTTTGGTCAACCCAGCCACAACAATGCGCGTGATCGACGGGCCGTTGTAGCCAGCCAGAATGCCCTTCGCTGTCCGCCCAATGATGTTCGGATCCATGCCTGCGCCGCTGATATTTTTACCGATCTCATCGACGATCAACACGTCGATATGTTCAAAGTAGAGGCGCGGCATGTTGGCGTAGGCGATCTGCAACAGCTCGGCCTCACGCGCTAGAATCTGCTCACGCGCCACAGCCTCTACCAGGTAGGTTTCGTCGTAGGCGTTCTCGACAATTGCCATGCCAAAGGCAACCGGAACTTTCTCCAGAATCAACGACGCCGTCTCTGGCACAACCTGGTGAAAGCGGGCGAAGGTCTCCTGATGGACGCGCGAGCAGCCGATGTGGTTGGCAAAGCCAATCACCAGCATCTTACACAGCCCGCTCTCATGCGTTCCTGCAAAGTCGGTGTGCGGCTTGACGCGGTTGACTGGCACGATCAGATCAGCCGCCAGCGCCGTCTTGTCGAAGAAGATCGGCATACCCCAGTTCGTGACGCTGATCTGTTCGACTGCGGTGTCGGATACGATCGGTGCACCGACGCTGGCTTCGGTGACGCCAAGATGTTCAAGCACGTGTCGTTGCCCGTCGGCCGTCCCGCCGCCGTGGCTGCCCATTGCCGGCGTGACGAATGGCGCCAGTCCAGCATCCCTGCACGCCGCAATGGTGGCCCTCACCACGGCTGTGATGTCGCGAATCCCACGGCTGCCGACGCCGATGGCGACACGCGCACCCGGCCGTGCACCAAGTTTCCGCAACTGCGCAGTGGCTTCGGCATATGCGCCAGCGTAGACATCGGGATGACGCGGGCGTGGAAAACTTTGCGTCACAGCGCGCAGGCGGGGCAGGTCACGGCTGGCAATGGTCGGCGGCATGTATGGCATAGTGGCTCCAGTTTGGACTGAAGGACGATAATCACGGCAAATGACGGCTGACTCAGCGGTAGGTTTGTCGTGTCATCAGTATACATCGTTTGTTGAAACTGCGCCGATTGTGATGTAGACCCCTGCAACGCTTGAAATTTGCGCCTGCATTGCGTTGCCTCTAAAATAGTTAGAATTACTAACAAATCACAAGGAGCGTCAAATGAATAATCTCTCTCAAGTGTGCGCTCGCGCTATTCTCGACACCGTGCCTGTTATCATGCAAGCGATTCGCGTTGAGATGCGACTGGAGCGGATGCATGAACTGTCAGTTCCACAGTTTCGCACCCTTGCTTACATTGCTCGTCATCCGGGCTGCTCGCTTTCTGATGTTGCGGATTTCATCGGCTTGACGCTGCCGAGCATGTCTGTGCTGATCAATGGTCTGGTCGGCGAAGGTCTGGTGCTGCGCGAGAGCAGCCTGATCGATCGCCGACGCGTAATGCTCAATCTCACCGAGACTGGCGCCGCCATCCATACGCGTGCACTGAACGGCACCATGGCCTGGCTGCAAGAACGCCTGGCGCCCCTCTCCAGCGAAGAATGCCAGGCCGTCTTGCGAGTGATGGATCTCTTGCATCCCCTCTTCGCCATTGATTGCGTCGGGGTCACCGATCGGGAGACGATACACACATGAAGACCTGGGGTAAACGCACCGCTGTGCAATCGGATGTCCCTGAACAGACATTGGCGTCCAAGACTGCGCCGGATGGCAACGTTGCAACGCTCAAGCCGCCGCTGAACCCGCAGCTACCCCTCGAAGTGGCGCCGCTGCGCGCGCGACAGGTGCGGCGCATCAAGACCTTCCAGGCGTTGCAACACCGCAACTTTCGGCTCTATATCGTCGGTCAGTTAATTTCGCTGGCAGGCACATGGATGCAGATCGTGGCGCAGGGTTGGCTCGTCTACGAGCTGAGCGGATCGGAGGCAATGCTTGGCGTCGTCGGTTTTGCATCGGCGATCCCGGCATTGATCGTGACGCCGTGGGCGGGTGTGGTGGTCGATCAGGTGCGCAAACGCGACTTGATCATTCTAACACAGGTGGGCGCCATGCTGCTGGCGTTGGCGCTGGCGTTTCTGACTTTCACCGGCACGGTGCAGGTATGGCACATTGTGGTGTTGGCGATGCTGATCGGCGTCGTCAACGCCTTCGACGGTCCGGCGCGCCAGGCGTTCGTTGTCGAGATGGTGGGCGCACAGGACTTGCCCAACGCTATTGCACTGAACTCGATGACCTTCAATGCTGCGCGCGTGGTCGGCCCGGCGATCGGCGGCATTTTGTTGGCGACGGTCGGCGCGGCATGGTGCTTCACGATCAACGGTCTTTCGTTCATTGCCGTGATCGCCAGCCTGCTGGCTATGCAACTGACAGGAGTGCAGCTCATCCATGACAATCGCTCGCCATGGGAGCAGTTAAAAGGCGGCGTCCGCTACGTGGCAAAACAGCCAGAACTGCGTGGGTTAATCTTGCTGTCGCTCTTCTTCAGCACCTTTGGCATCTCCTACAACACGGTGCTGCCTTCATTCGTTGACCGCATTCTCAGCGGCGGCGCAGCCGGATTCGGGCTGCTCACGGCCGCGGCGGGCGTGGGGGCCGTGAGCGGCGCCTTCCTGGTGGCGTCGTTCGGCGATCGCGGTAAGCGTGGGCAGTGGCTCTTCTATGCTGCGATGAGCTTTCCTGTGGTGCTGATGCTCTTTGCCTTCAACCGCAGCTTTGCGTTGGCGCTGCCGTTGACCGTGCTGCTCGGCGTCGGTTTCATGCTCCAATTCACGCTGATCAACACGCTGCTGCAAACGCGCGTCGCCAACGACATGCGCGGGCGCGTGATGAGTCTCTACACCCTCACTTTTTTCGGTTTCACACCCTTTGGCAACCTGGCGATCGGTGCGCTCTCCGAAGCCATCGGCATGAGCATCGCTATCACGCTGGCTGCAGTGTTAACGCTGACGTCGGCGATGGTCATCTTCCGGCGCACGCCAGAGCTGAAAAAGATGGCTTAGGTCGAGGCCGTTGGCGGGTGCGTGGTGCGTGTCACGTGGTGCGTGTCACGTGATGCATGTTTCGTGCCTCGTGACGCACCACGTAACACGCACCTACTTTAGCGAGAAATCGTCCTCTGTCGTGGCGGCAGGAGGTGCATTAAGGACCCCCACCAACTTCATGAGATGTGCGGCCAGCGCACGACGTTCGCCTTCACTTAGGCTTTGCTGCTTGTGAAAGATCTGCTCCATTTGCCGCAGCATTTTCACCGCAGTTGAAAGCGCGTCGGGAATTGGTTGGCCAGCCTGCCGCATCAGGTTGTAGGCGCGCTCCAGATCACCTGCCTCGCGCGCTTGGTGGATCGCCAGTTCCAGCTCGCCGAGCTTTTCCCAGGCAAGCGAGGCATCATGCGGACTGCCGTTATAAGCCGCAATAAACGCGGCCAGGCGCAGCAGCCGCCGATCCTGGCTGGCGGTCGTCCAGGTTGGGCCGTGCACCAGCTCGACGCGGTTCTCCAAATCCCACAGGCGGTCGTCGAGTTCAGGATAGCCGACCAGTTGGTTGTAGCGTTCGGCGCACACCGCCCAGTCGTAGTAAAGCTCGGCATGGTTGCGCAACTGTTGGAAGCTCTCCTCCAGCCACGCAGCGCCGAACGCGTATGCGTCGCGTTCCAATCCTAACGGTGCAAGTTCCTGTAAATACTGATCGATCAGGCGCAATAGCGCCAAAATCTGGTCGGGATCGAATGTATCGGCAGGCGGCAATGTGGTGTATCGCTGCGCCACGATAGTCGCCAGCGCCGCTCCCGTCCTGTCCTGCTGCCGTTCCATTAGCTCAGCCAACTCGGCGAACAAGGCCGCCAACCGGTCGGCCTCTTCCAGCCCGCGGCCGATCAACTGCATTCCCACATGCCAGCCTGTCGTCAACCGCGCCTCATCGAGCGTCCGCAGCAGTTGGGCATCCTCCACTGCGATCACCAGTGCGTCAAGCGCCTGCAACTGCTGGTGGAAGCTAGCCGGGTTGTCGGCGAAGCTCTCGGCGCGCGCTAACAGATCGTTGACCCGGCTTTCGACAGCCTGTCGCAGCGCGTCATGCTGTTCGTCGACCTCGTCAATCATTGCCGGGTCGCCCAGTTCGTCAGCCAGTGTACGCGCCTGGCGGTTGAGGCGCAGCGCGTCCGCCAATTGCTCGCGCAGTAGGTGCGCCGCCGCTTCCTGCACAAAAATCTGGATGTATTGCGCCTGCGCCTCGCGCTGCAATGCACGATCCTCGAGCTGCACAGCAAATTCATAAGCGCGGCGATTGCGGCTGCGCGCCTGATCCCAGCGCGCCCGCTCGATCAGGTCGTCGACCTCGTCGAGATACCCCTCGATTACCTCGATCTCCGACATCTGCTCGGTGTGCAGCAGTTCGCCCAGCGCCTCCCAGGTGATCGTGTAGCGGCCTTCGACATTGTCGATGGCAAGCGTCCCTAGCACGGCGGCGTTGGGCTGCTCCAGCAAGACCAACTTGTCGGTGGAGCGGCTCAGCGCCACGCGCATCTCGTCGATCAGGCGGCGCGCTTCGAGCAGCGGCGGCAAGTCGCCAGCGCCATCGGCCAGATGCATCGCCTGTTGGTAAACCTCGTTCAAGCCGAGCAGGATCACAGTGTTGCGCTCTAGCCCTTTGATCTCGCGCACATTGAAGATGACTTCCTCGGCTTTCGGGTCGTCGCCGTTGGAGAGCGCAGGCAGCGCGCCGCTCAGGTCGATCAATGCACGCCCCGGCAGATCAGCCAGTTCCTTGACAAACGCTCGCCACTGACGTGCGGATTCGGCGTTTTGGCGCTGCATTGACTCCGGCAATGGGCAGATCAGCAAACGTCCGTTTTCTTCACTGCTGTCGGGGTGGTGCGTCGAGATGCTCAACTCCATGTCGGCGTCGTCGAGAAAGCTCTGGCGATTGGCGCTTGGGCGCAGCATTTTGGGCAACCTGCCATAGAAATTCCAGGCGTTGTCGATGACATAAGCCAGGTTGTGTGGAGAGCGCCGTTGATGACGAAACTCGAACTCCCTCGGATTGGCGCCGAGCACTTCGCGCAGCAGATCTTTGGTGACGCCCCAGTCGAAACCGCTCGGCTGTACAATCTGCGACTCGTCGCCGGCTACGATAAAGGGGAGACTGCGCTGACGGGCGCTGAAGCGCGCCAGTTCGGCCAGAAACGCAAGCTGAAGCAGCGTCAAGTCCTGCACCTCATCAATCACCAGGCCATCGATCTGGCGCAGCCAGCCGGGGAGCTTGCGCGCTGCACCCGACCCAGCCTGGTGCAACAGACTCAACGCACGGCTAGAAGCAACCTGGTCGAGAAAGAAGCGATCGCCGCGCAGCCGTTCCGCCATGCGCACGGCGGCGACGGCAGCGTCACGCGTTAGTCCACGTCCGGCGGCGTAGGCGTCAATGTCGAGCGCGCCCTCGCTGAAGACCGCTTCAGCCATGCGCTGCTCCGGCAGCGGATAGCCGGCCGGAAAGGTGCGTCCCAGAATGTGGGCGCGAATCTCCGTATAAAGCGCTGACGGATAGCGACGCCAGACGCCCAGGCTTGCCGACGGCTGCATCTCCAGATAGCGACGAAAGTCGGCCAGCTCGCTCATCGGATCAGGCGCGGCCGGCAGGCCCGTCAACTCCTTTTCTAACTCAGCCAGCGTGCGGATATGGACGCGTTGCGCCAGTTCGGAGGCCTGCGCCGACAGAAATTCACGCGCGGCGCGTTTCAGTCGCCCGGTGTAGGTAATATAAAGCAGGTGTTCCAGCCCCTGATCGATGATCAGATCGCGCACCAGGTAGAAAAGTGAGATTGTCTTGCCGCTGCCGGGCAGCCCCTTCACCGTTGCCGGTGCGATCGGCGCCGCCTTAACCTGGCGGCTGACGGCGTGCTGCTCGTCGAAACGAGGGTCGAGGCTCGCCAGCGGCACTTCCTCGAATTCGTCGAGCGAAGCCAAAGAGATGGGATCGTCGGTTTCGTCGTGATGGCGGATGCTATGGACGAGGATCGTCGGCTCGGCTACGCCGTTGGCAACGCGGTCGCTCAGTTCGCTTTCGGAAAGTGGTATCCACCAGAGGTAATAGTGGTAACCCTGCACCGGCGTGCGTCGCCAGCGCGCATTATAGCCGGTGGTTGTCTTCACGTTTGGTGTGCGCCCGCGCGTGCCCAAGAGCACCTGCGCCCACATCGCCTTGCGGCGGATCGAGTCGGGCAGGCGCTCGGCATTGCGCTCATATTGGCGGTGCTTGAGTAGACGATAGCCGGACATGTTTGTTTTCTTGGTGGCTCAGTAGTGGAGTCATAGGAGATTAGGGTGTTTGGGGACTGGGATGTTAGCGTTTTCGGGCAGTGTGAGTGACGCGCCATTTCCAAACACTACCACCCCATCACCCCAAAACCCTACAACCCTACAGCCCCTTAACTGCCTCTACTATACCAGAATGTACGCGGAAACAGCGCGCACGCCGACGAAATTCCGGCGTGAAATCTTCCCAATCAGTCGTCGTGACAATTGCCTGCGACACATCGTCGATCACGGCAAGGAGCATGGCGCGACGTTCGGCGTCGAGTTCGCTCATCACATCGTCGAGCAGCAGCAGCGGCGCCGAACCAACAGCGGCAGTCATGGCGCGCACCTCGGCGAGCTTGAGCGAGAGTGCTGCGCTGCGCTGTTGACCGCGGCTGCCGTAGATGCGCAGGTCGCGGCCATTGGCAAGAAAGCGCAGGTCGTCGCGGTGCGGACCGTAGAGCGTCGCTCCCGCCGCCAATTCACGCACCCGCCGCGCCGCCAACTTGCGTTGATAAGCCATAGCCACGGCATTCGCTTCTAGTCGAGACGTGGGCGCTTCGGTCAACAGCCCATCGCGCAGCAGATCGAACTCCTTGTCTGCCAGCAGCCCAGGATTGAAGCTCGGCAGATAGTGCAACGCCAACTGTTCGCGACCGCCGCTCAGTTCGGCGTGACGTTCGGCGGCGATCCGTTCCAACTCGACGACGAAATTGTGCCGTCGCGCTATCACCATCGCGCCGTGATGCACCAGCTTCTCATCCCAAAAAGCAAGTTGGGCGTCGACAGCCGGCGACGCGGAATTGACTTCCTGCTCGCGTAACTGTTTAAGCAGACTGTTGCGCTGCAGCAATACACGTTGAAAAGCAGAAAGAGCACGACAATAGGTTTTGTCAATCTGACAGAGCGCTACGTCGAGATAGTGACGCCGCTCACCAGGCCCACCATCGACGAGCTTGATGTCTTCGGGTAAAAAGAGTACAGCGCGCAGCACGCCCACCAAATCCATTGCCCGCTTGGCGACGCCGTTGATCTTGATCTGCTTCGTGAAGTTGACGCCGTCCCTGCGTGGGCTGAGAACAATCTCCAGTTCTAATGAGCGTCCGTCGAACGTGGCCTCGCCAAGAACGCGACAGAAAGGGATCGGTTCGTCATCTGCCTGCCAGTCGACGATCTCGCGCTCCTGTGATGCGTGCACTGCCTTGCTGGTGGCGAGCATGAAGATCGCTTCGAGTAGATTGGTCTTTCCTTGCGCATTCTGGCCTTGCAGCAGGGTCAACGGCGCGTCGAAGACGATCTCCAGGCGTCGGTAATTGCGAAAGTGGGTGAGGCTCAGGCGCGACAGCAACATATCGCCTCATGCCGCCCATTTTTGACGGCGCACCGACAGCTCGGCGACGAGGATATCCAGCTCAGTGTCCTGGTCAGCGCCACTCTTCATCGCCATGTCCACCTCAAGCAGCCGTTCCAAAGTTTTCTCAAGTTCGGCAAATGTGTATTGATGGCTCAGTTGCAGCGCCTTCTGCACCGGAAAGGCGGCGTAGCCAAGCGTTTTGGCGATGTCAAAGTGGTTGGTCACGCCGGCGCTGGCCAGGCTTTTGACCTCAATCAACATGCGATACTGACGGGCGATCATTGTAAGGATGTAGATCGGGTTTTGGTCGTTGCGGCGCAGATCGCGCAGCGCTTGCATGGCTTTGGCGGGCTGGCGTTGCGCCAGGGCGTCGGTCAGGTTCCAGATCATCTCCTCGCTGGCGTCGGCGACCATGGCGCGCACATCCTGCGGTGTGATAGGACGACCGTCGGCGTAGATCGAAAGCTTTTCCAGCTCGCTGTCGAGCTGGCGCAGATTAGGGCCAACGAAATTGCAGAGCAAAGCGACGGCGCCACCCTCAATGGCGATATTCTTGTGGCGCGCGCGGCGTTGCAGCCAGCTAGGGAGTTCCTTGACATCGGGCGCGGTCAACGTCTCCAGGTGCACAACGCCAGCCTTGATCAGCGCGTCCAACCCATCGATGCGGCGTTCTGGGCGGTCGCCAGCAGCTGGCAAGACATAACCTTTCCACAGCCCGCGCCGCTTATCCACAGAGTTATCCACAAGCGCCAGGATACACGAATCGGGCACGCTGCGCAGACCGTCGAGAAAGGTCGCCATTTCGGTGTAGACGGCGGCCTCGGCGCTTTTGCTGGCAGCCATGCGTTTTTCGTAGCTGTCGAGCAACCCACGCACAATAACGAGTCGCAGTGGCGCCAGAAAAGGCATCATCGACGCCTCGCCCAGAATCGCGGCTGCGTTGCTTTGCGCGCCATTCAGTTCGATGGTGTTGAGGCCCGCCATCTCCGGGTCGCCCAATGCCGTCTTGCGCGCAGCGAGCCATTCGGCGCAAAGGTATTCATCTGCTCCTAACAAAAGGTGAATCATGGGTGCTACGAACGCATGACCATTTCTGGTTTGATGATGGGCTGTTTACGTCGCCGCACGTTAGTCGCCGCCACCGATCTGGCAATCGGCAGCCCGATGGCTGTCGCGTGCGCTTCCTCCGGGGAAAGCAGCGCCGCCGCCAACACCTCATCGACGGTGTCGACCAGAATGAAATTCATCTGCTTACGCACCGATTCGGGCAGCTCCTCCAGATCCGAATCGTTGCGCCGCGGCAGGATGACGGTATCCAGCCCATAGCGCGCCGCCGCCAACACCTTTTCCTTGACCCCGCCGATCGGCAACACCTTGCCGCGCAACGTAATTTCACCGGTCATGCCGAGTTTAGGGCGCACCGGTCGATTGGTGAGCAGACTCGCCAACGCCGTCGCCATGGTGATGCCTGCGCTTGGGCCGTCTTTGGGAATTGCGCCTTCTGGAATGTGCAGATGCAGGTCACTATGTGTAAAGAAATCGGGGTCGATGCCCAGGCTGTCGGCGCGAGCGCGGACATAGCTCAGCGCCGCCTGTGCGCTCTCCTTCATCACTTCGCCAAGCTGCCCGGTGAGGGTGTAGCCTTTTGCGCCAGGCACACGCGTCGCCTCGAAGAAGGTGATGTCGCCGCCCGCTTCCGTCCAGACCAGACCAATCGCCACGCCAGGATTTTCCAGCCGCTCGTTGATCTCCTCGTCGAAGAAGCGCCGTTTGCCGAGATAGGTCGCCACGTCCTTGCCTTTGATCGTGCGCCCGCGCTTGATTTCGCCCGACGCCACGCCGGCTGCGATCTTGCGGCAAACTTTGCCGATCTGCCGCTCCAGATTGCGCACACCCGCCTCACGCGTGTAACCCTGGATGATCTCGCGCAGGGCGTCGTCGGTGAAGCGCACTTCGCTCGGTCGCAGTCCGTTTTCCTTGATCTGCCGCGGCACCAGGTAGCCTTTGGCGATGTTGACCTTCTCGTCCTCGGTGTAGCTGCTCAACTGGATGATCTCCATGCGGTCGCGCAGCGCAGGCGGGATCGTGTCGAGCACGTTGGCGGTTGTGATGAAGAGCACCTGGCTCAGATCGAAGGGTACGTCGAGATAATGGTCACGGAACTCGCGGTTCTGCTCCGGGTCGAGCACTTCGAGCAGCGCGCTGCTGGGGTCGCCGCGAAAATCGCGCCCTAACTTGTCGACCTCGTCGAGCATGAAGACTGGGTTGCGGCTTTCAATGCGGCGCAGACTCTGGATGATACGGCCTGGCATGGCGCCGATATAGGTGCGCCGGAAGCCGCGGATGTCGGCTTCGTCGCGCACGCCGCCCAACGCCAGCCGCACGAATTTGCGGTTCATTGCGCGCGCAATGCTCAGGCCGAGGCTTGTTTTGCCCACGCCGGGCGGCCCCACAAAACAGAGCACCAGCCCCTCGCGCTCGCGCCGAATCTTGTCGCGCACATCCTCCGAGTCTTCCTTGATGCGACCCTTGCGATCGGCGCGCAGCTTGCGCACGGCCAGGAATTCCAGGATGCGCTCTTTAATCTCCTTGAGACCGTAATGATCCTCGTCGAGCACGCGCCGCGCATGGTTGATGTCCAGGTTATCGAGCGTAACCGCGCCCCACGGCATGCTTACGAGCAGGTCGAGATAGGTTTTGATCACGCTGTATTCGGCGGCCTGGATCGGCATTCGCCGCATCCGCGCCAGCTCGCGCATCGCCTCGCGCTCAGCCTCCTCGCTCATGCCCGCCGCAGCGATGCGCTCCTCCAGCTCACGGATGTCGGCGGCGTGCTCGTCTTCTTCGCCCAGTTCCTTTTGGATGGCGCGCATCTGCTCGCGCAGAAAGAACTCGCGCTGCATCCGCTCCATTTCGCCCTGCGCTTCGGACTGAATCTTACGACCCAGTTCGAGCACTTCGACCTCTTTCTTGAGCAGTTGGATCAGCCGCAAGAGCTTGTCGCGCACGCGATCCATCTCCAGGATCGCCTGGGCGTCTTCGAGCTTGAGTCGCATGCTGCTTGCGACCAGATAGGCAAGCTGGCGACCGTCGTCGACGTTGATCGACATGATCGTCAGTTCGTCTGGCATTTGTGGTTCCAGCTCGATCAGCTTGCGGAAGAGGTCTTGCACGGCGCGCATCAACGCTTCCATTTCAAGGCCATCCTCGATCTCTTCAGGCAGAATCTCGATGCGTGCGCGCAAGAAGGGGCGATCCTGCGTAAACTCGAGCAGACGCACGCGCTCCAACCCCTGCACCAACAGGCGCATTGTACCGTCGGGGGTCTTGAGCACACGATGAACCTGCGCCGCCGTGCCGACGCGATGCACTTCGTCGGACGACGGTTCGTCGATATTTTCGTTCTTGCTGGTCACCAACGCAATGATGCGATTGTTGGGCAGCGTATTTTCAACCAGCCGGAGGCTGCGCTCCTGCCCGATCGGCAGCGGCAGCCACATCATCGGATAGACGACGACGCCGCGCAGCGGCAGCACCGGCAAATCATCTGAAATAATTGGCTCCGGATGGCGCTCGACCGAAGAGTTCTGCTCGCGGAACTCGTCCGATTCATAAAGCACTTCGTCGTCGCTATCGGAATCCCAGTCGTCCATTTCAAAATCTATCGGATCGTAATTCATCCCTGTGGCCTGTTCCTATCGCTCTTGTCAGATCGGTTGCATGGCGTTCCAGCCAATTTGCATTCATTTATTGTATCATTATAGAGCAATAGACAATAGTCATCCCCGTTCCATACAATTTGATTACGCCACAATGCCGTGGACAGAAAGGGTATTTGACATGAACACAGCCCAAATGACGACATCCGATTTCCTGGATGCTCTGGCATCCGGTCAACCAACGCCAGGCGGAGGCGGCGCTGCTGCACTCACCGGCAGTCAGGCCGCCGCCCTAATCAGCATGGTGATTAACTTCACCGTTGGTAAAAAGAAATACGCCGATGTCGAAGAAGAGATGCGCAGGCACCTGGCGCGCAGTGAGGCGTTGCGCGTGGCGCTGCTCGCCGCCGTTGACGCCGACGCCGCTGCCTTCGACGCCGTGGCCGCCACCTACTCGCTGCCGAAAGAGACCGACGAGGAGAAAGCTGCGCGCACCGCCGCCATGCAGGATGCACTGAAGCACGCCGCCGCCGTCCCTTTCGACGCAGCGGAGAAATGCTTGGAAATCATCCGGCTGGCGGCGCCGGTGGGCGCCAAAGGCAATAGCAACGTCGTCAGCGACGCGGCGACGGCGCTCTATCTGGCATTTGCTGCACTCAAAAGCGCCCTCGTCAATGTCAACGTTAACCTCAAATTCATCAAGGACGAAGCGTTTGTCGCTGCGTGGAGTGCAAAGGTTACCGCACTGCTGGCTGACGCTGACGCCGCCTATGCCGAAGCAAAGTCCGCCATTGAAACCACGCTGGAGGTGACGCTATGAGCGCTCAACTGCTCGATGGCCGCGCCTTCGCAAAACAAATTCGCGACGGGCTCAAGAACGACTTTACAGCCTTTCGTGCACGCACCGGCTTTGCGCCGGCGCTGGCTGTGCTGCGCATAGGCGACGACGATGCCAGCGCTGGCTATGCGCGCGCCATCCAAAAGACTTGCGACAGCGTCGGCGCCGAGTTTCGCAGCGTGGAAATGCCTTTTTCGGCGCAGCAGGCTGAAGTCGAGGAGGTGTTGACCGAGCTGAACACCTCGCCCGAAGTGCACGGCATCATGATCCTGGAGCCGGTTCCTGATCACATCAGCCACCCGGCGCTGATCGACCTGCTCAATCCAGCCAAGGATGTCGACGGCGTGCATCCGATCAATGCGGGCCGTCTCTCCGCCGACCGGCCGCCCTACTTCGTGCCGGCGACGCCGCTCGGCGGCATTCGCCTGCTTGAACAGGCTGAGGTTGCATTCAAGGGCAAGGAAGCAGTGGTCGTCGGGCGCAGCGACATCGTTGGCAAACCGATGGCGCTGCTGCTTCTGCATCGACACTGCACGGTCACCCTGGCGCACAGCCGCACGGTCGATCTGCCCTCGGTCTGCCGTCGCGCCGACATTCTCTGCCTGGCTGTAGGCCGTCCCGAAATGGTCAAAGCGGATTGGGTCAAACCAGGCGCTATCGTCGTCGACTTCGGCACGACCTACACCGAGGATGGGCTAAAAGGCGACTGCGATCAAGCTGGCGTCGCCGAGGTCGCCGGAATGCTGACGCCGGTGCCGGGCGGAACAGGGCCGGTGACCAACGTCATGTTGATGGAGAATCTGCTGCGGGCAGCCGAACGCGCCGTCAGCAATTGAAATGGGGCAAGTTGCAAGGGGCGAGGAGCGGTGCAGCGTATCCACAAACCAGATTTCTGCTGCAAGCCTGGTTTATACACGTTTCGCTGATCAGCACCTCGTCCCTGGCTACCTGAACATATCCTGATGCATCGCAGATCAACTCCTCTTTTTCACCATTTGCTGGCGCTGGCGTTATATTTTGCCGCCACCATCGTCTTTACGTGGCCGCTGGCGCTCAACCTGACCACCGCCATCCCCGGTGACAGCTTCGACGGCTGGCAAAACTACTGGAACCTGTGGTGGATCAAACAGGCGTTGGTGGAGCGGGCGACCAACCCACTTTTCACTGACCAGCTCTACCACCCGACCGGCGTCACGCTCTATTTTCACACACTCAACCCTTTCAATGGGTTGGCGACGCTGCCGATCCAGCTCGTCTTTGGCTTGATCCCAGCCTACAACACCGTGGTCTTCATCAGTTGGGTGTTGGCTGGCTACGGCATGTTTCTCCTGGCGCGATGGGTGATCAGGGGCGAGGGACGAGGGGCGAGAGGCGAAAGCCCAACGCAAAAACGCAGCGAGGTCGAAAAACGCCAAGAAGAAATCCGCCTCAATCCGCTCGATCTGCGTCATCCGCGTGCTTTGTTCATCGCTCCCTTCGTGGCAGGACTAATCTACACGCTGTCACCCTTTCACATGGCGCACTTGCTGGGCCACATGCAAGTAATGAGCTTGCAGTGGATGCCCTTCTATATTCTGACATTGCTGCGCAGCCTGCACCTGGCGCACAACGGTCAACCGTGGCTGCGTGCTGCGTTGTGGGCCGGGCTTTTCCTGATCCTCACCGGACTGTGCGACTGGTATTTCGTGCTCTACCTCTTCCTGTTCACGTCGGTCACAGTGCTGTGGCAGTGGCTGACGCCGCCGGGACGCGTCGATCTGCGCAAGCTGTTGCGCGTGTTGACGCCGCCAACTGTGGCTGGCTTGCTCTTCGCCATTACATTGAGCTTCTGGCTCGCGCCGATGGTGCTGGAAGCGACGCGCTTTCGCTTTATGGTGCGCCCCTCCGCCGACCTATACATCCTCAGCGCCAGCGCGATGGATTTCTTGATCCCCAACCGGCTGCACACGCTCTTTCGCCCCGACAGCTTCGGCTGGATCGGCAACCAGATTGCGCCCGTGAGCGAGCGCACGATTGCGATCGGCTACATCGCCCTGATGCTGGCGGTGGCCGCGCTGGTATTAACGTGGCGCAAGGCAACGTTCTGGTGGGTGATGGCGATTTTCTTCTTGGCGCTGGCGTTGGGACCGCAGATTCACCTCGGCGACATCACATGGGACGACATCCCGGACGCGGCGTTGCAGGGCGAGGAACTGGCAAGCTGGACGCCTTACGGCGTGATTAACACGCTGGTGCCCTTTATGCGCATCAGCCGCAGCGTGAGCCGTTTTGCCGTGATGGTGCAGCTGTGCATGGCGACGTTGGCGGCTATTGGGCTGTGGCGCTTGCTCTCGATCATGCAAAATTCAATTTTACATGACGCCGTCAGCACTCTGATCATCGCTGCCCTGCTCTTTGAGTATTGGGTGGCGCCCTATCCGCTCAGCCCGCCCGACACACCTGCGTACTACACCGACCTGGCTGCCGACGCGGACGAACGCGCCGTGCTCAACTTGCCGATGAACTACGACCGCCCTGGCTATCTGCTCTACCAGACCGTACACGGCAAGCCGCTCACTGTTGCCTACATCAGCCGCGATGACCCGCGCACGCTGACCGAGCGCACGCCCGTGCTCCAGCACTTCCGCCATCTAGGGCCGGACATCATCAAGGTTGATCCGGCGGCAGTGGCGGGCACGGTCTTCAGCGATCTGGACATTGGCACGGTGGTGCTCGACCGCTACAAGATGCCTGGCGGCGATGAGCGCATTTACACTGAAGAATTAGCCACCGCCATCTTCGCCGGGCAGACGCCGATCTTCACAGACGAACGCATCACGGTCTATCGCGTTGCGCCTGTCACAACGCCGCAGCCCTACCTCATGCTCGGCGCGCTCGATTGGGGGGCGCTCGAACGCAGCGATGATGCCGCACCGCACCGCACGTTGCAAGGCGACCGCGCCGAAGTGATCGTCATGCACCCACCTGCAGCTGGGACGATGACGCTCCGCTACGCCAGCGATGCGCCGACCATGCTGTCAGTCATTGTCGCTGGCGATAACACCGTGCTGGCGAGCGGCAGCGGTGCGACCGGCGCAGTGCGCGTCGATCTATCGGAGGCGCTGAGCGTCGCACGCACGCTTGGGTTGTCGGAGAATCCGTTGTCGTTGCGAGTTGTGGCGGCAGGAGAGGCGCCGGTGCGCGTAGAGGAGATTGAATTGGTGGAGTAGCGTCCCGTCAATCATCAAATGATGGGAGTGAGTATTTCAGTTTGATGCGCGCATCCTGAGTCATGAACTGCCGGTGGGTGGCAGATCGATGAATTATGCAGGCGGAGCGTGAACCTCGGCGGTCTCATTGCAATCGGCGCACAGGCCGTAAAATTCGAGCAGGTGGCTCCTGATGCGGAAACCGAAGCGCTCCTCCAGCTCGCGCTCCATGCTGTCGGCGACGCACTGCTCGAAATCGACGACGCGACCACAGCACGAGCAGACCAGATGATGATGGCCGCCTTCAGCGCGGATATAGGTGGGGCCGCTGTCACCCACATAAATCGGGCGCACGATGCCCAGGTTTGTGAGCAGCTCCAGCGTGCGATAGACGGTAGCGCGGCCAGTTTGGGGATGGATCGCCTGCGCCTGCTCCAGGATTTCTTGCGGGTTGAGATGTTCGCCCTCGCGCTGGATGACTTCCAACACTGCCAGGCGCGGCGGCGTGATCTTGTAGCCCGCTTCACGCAGGCGTAGAATCAGCTTACTGGTCATAGATGCATCATATCATGGCTTGCGGGATTTGTAACAACGATATACGCAATACGCACCAAAAACTTGGATCGTGCGCTTAGATTGACATCACGCTGACAGGTTGGCGGACAAGATCGCCCAGATTCAGCAGCTTGTTTTGGCGCCATACTAAGCTGCAGAACGAAGTAGAACGCTCCCCAGATACGCCAACAGCTTCCGCCTAAACGCAGCAACGCTAAAACATTCAGCCTGCGCACGGCATGCCACAGGATCGTAGGCTTGTGCGTCAAATGGCTGCAGCGTCGCCAACAGGCTCTCAACCGTTTGTTCGGCAAAGAGTTCACCCGTCACACCGGGCGTCACCGTATCGAGCGCGCCGCCGCCAGCGAAGGCGATGACAGGGCGCCCAACGCTCAACGCTTCAACCGGCGCAATACCGAAATCCTCCAGTCCAGGAAAGAGGAAAGCCTTACAGCGCCGCAGCAGATCGCGCACGCGTTCGCGCGGCTGCCTCCCAACAAAGTGAACATTAGACGACGCAGTTGCAGCCAGTTCGGCGCGATCGCGGCCATCGCCGACGACGATCAGCTTCTCCTGCGGCAGATGGGCGAAGGCGCGCACAGCGAGATCGATACGCTTGTAGGGTATCAGGCGGCTGACGATCAGATAATAGTCGCCGACGGTTGATTGCTGCGCCGGCCGGAAGTACTCGGTGTCGACCGGCGGGTGGATGATCACACTCTCCCGGTGGTAGATGTCGCGGATGCGGCGCTGAACTTCGCTGCTGATGGCGATAAAATGGTCGACGCGCTGTGCGGCGGCGTAATCCCAACGGCGCAGTTGCGCCAGCATCGGTTGTAGCAGTGCGCCCAACACCGGTTGAATCTGCTCGCGCTCACGATATTGGTCGAACAGCCAGAGATAGCGCGTCGGCGTCAGGCAGTAGCAGACGTGGATCGCCGTATGAGCATGGCTGGCGGTGCGCACGCCATGACAAAAGCCACTTTTGTTGCTAAGCACGAGATCGTAGGCGCTGAGGTCGGTGCGCGCAAACGCAAGCGGATAGACCGGCAGATATTTCTGATGATGGCGCGTCACACCGGGCAGCCGTTGCATGAATGTCGTGCGGATGTCCCACTGCTGATATGCAGCTGGCATGACGTAACGGTCGTACATGCTGGTGTAGACTGGCGCGCCTGGAAAAAGCTGCACCAGCTCCTCCAGCACATTTTCCGCTCCGCCCATCTGGTTAAGCCAGTCATGCACAAGCGCCACACGAAACGTTGCCAGTTCACGTAGAGAGATCTCCGTCATTTTGGGGATTGTACTGTAAGCAGAGGATAGAACCAAGAGACTGGAGATTAGAGATTAAAGATTGGGAAAATTGAGGGATTGAGCGATTGCGAAATTGGAGACATTACACGCAACATGAAACACGCAACACGAAACACGCAACACGAAACACCAATCTCCACTCTCCCAATCTCCAATCTCAACCTTGTCGCAACCGCTACACAACATAGAGTGCATAGCCTACAAGTACAGTCCTTTTCGACAGTTTATGTGGCAAACGTGGCGGTGACGGTTAGGACAGCGACCTGAGTCAGACTCCTTGCATCTCCGCCTCCATTTCCGAAACGGAGCAGCTATGTACTCGTTTGACATGACATCTGAACAGAAGATGTTGGTGGATACTGTGCGCCGGTACGCTGAGAAAAACCTGCGCGCGGTTCACCGCGAGGCTGAAGAATCCAAACATGTGCCGGAGAAAGTTGTCCAGACCGGGTGGGAGTTAGGGCTATTGCCCGGCTTCATCGACGCCCAATACGGGGGCTATGGCGAATACTCAGCCCTGACCAGTGCTCTCTATCTTGAAGAAATGGCGTGGGGCGACCTCGGCGTCACCCTGCATCTGTTGACGCCCAATCTCTTTGCCATCCCGATCGCCCAATTCGGCAGCGATAAGCAAAAAGAGCAATATCTTTCGCTCTTTTGCAACGATTCCTTCCCGCGCGCAACTGCTGCAATGATTGAGCCGGTGGTGCAGTTCGATCCCGCCGAACTGCAAACAACAGCCATCAAGGAGGGCGACAATTTCATCATCAACGGGAAAAAGACTTATGTGCCGTTGGCAAAGCAAGCCGAACTCTTTTTGGTCTACGCACAGGAGAGCGGCACGACACAGGCATATATCGTCCCCGCCGACACACAGGGTGTGAAGGTCGGCAAACGCATCAAGTTGATGGGTGTGCAGGCGTTGGAGATGTATGAAGTTGAGTTCGAGAATGTCGTTGCACCCAAAGGCAACCGCCTTGGTGGGCTGAAAGGCATTCGTATTCAGAAGTTGTTAACCCTCAGCCGCATCACGCTGGCGGCGTTGGCGGTCGGCGTGGCGCGCGCCGCATACGAGTACGCACTCGCCTATGCCAAGGAGCGCGTGGCGTTTGGCGAACCCATTGCCCACCGTCAGAGCATCGCCTTCATGCTCGCCAACATGCGCATCGAGATTGAAGGCACGCGCCTGATGGTCTGGGAGGCAGCTTACAAGTTCGACACGGGCGAGGACGCCGCCAAAGCCGCATATCTTGCCAAGAATTACGCCGACAAAATGGTGCTCGACGTGACCGATGGCGCCGTACAGGTGCTTGGCGGGCATGGCTACATCCGCGAGCACCCTGTTGAGCTGTGGCTGCGCAACGGGCGCGGCTTCGTGACCATGGACGGCGCAGTAGTGGCATAGACAGCGTAACGCGATTTTCCATATCGCTTACCAATCAAAAAAGGAACCGACGATGGCTATCGAATTCAAGACACCTGAAGTGATCGAAAAACAACTGCGCAATGTCCAGATCGTGGCGGAGCACGCCATGCGCCCGGACAGCCGACGCCTCGACGATAACGAACATGAGCGCCCCTGGCGCTACATTAACATGATGCTGCCACAGATGCAGGAGTTGGAGCGCGCCAACATTGCCGCGGCGAAGGCACGCGCCGCCAAAAAGAAAGAGGCGGCGATGGCGGTCAAATCCAACGGGCATCATGGCGGCGTCGCCGTGCTTGATGCGCCGCCGCCCGCTGAAGAGGCCGTGAGCGAGCCAAAGGAAAGCATCGCCAACATGACGCTTGTCCACATGATCGAGATGCTCAGCTGGGGCGACGCCGGCATCTATCTCTGCATCCCTGGCGGTGCACTCGGCGGCGCTGCGATTCAAGCTGTCGGCACCCCCGAACAGATCGAACGCTTTCTGACCCGCTACACCGAAGGTCCGCCGAAATGGGGCGCCATGGCGATGACCGAGCCGCAAGCTGGCTCCGACACCGGCAACATCCAGACCACCGCCACCTTCGACCCGGCCACCAACGAGTGGGTGCTCAACGGACAGAAAATTTTCTGCACCAACGGCAAGCTGGCGCTGGAAGAGTCCGACGGCATGGTCGTGGTCTGGGCGACTGTTGACAAGAAAGCGGGTCGCGCCGGCATGAAGCCCTTTGTCGTCGAGGCAGGCACACCCGGCGTCATTGTCGCCAAGGTCGAGGAGAAGCTCGGCATCCGCGCCAGCGACACGGCGACGATCATCTTCGACAACGCCCGCATCCCCGCCGACAATATCCTCGGCGACCCCGAAGTGCAGACCGGCCCTGGGAACAAGGGGTTCAAGGGCGCCATGAAGACCTTCGACTCGACCCGCCCGATCGTGGCGGCGAGCGCTATCGGCATCGGCCGCGCTGCCTTTGAGTTCACACGCGACACCCTCGCCAAAGAAGGCGTCAAGATGGAATATGGCAAGCCTCGCTGGAAGCTGTCCGCAGTGCAGGCTGACCTGCTGGAGATGGAAGCGCAGCTGCGCGCAGCGTGGCTGCTCACGCTCAAAGCCACGGCGCTGCTCGACGCACGGCAAGAAAACAAGCTCGAATCGTCGATGGCGAAAGCCAAAGCCGGTCGCGCCGTCACCATGATCACGCAGAAGGCGGTCGAGTTGCTCGGCCCGCTCGGCTACAGCACCGAATTCCTTGTTGAAAAGTGGATGCGCGACGCCAAGATCAACGACATCTACGAAGGCACGGGGCAAATCAACACATTGATCGTTGCGCGTGAAATCCTGGGCTACACACGCAACGAGCTGAAGTAGACGATGGTGTCGGGCAGCGAGAAGCTGCCAAAGGGAACAATCAAAATAGCGCTGCCATGAATGCTCTGGCAGCGCTGTTTTGATTGTTCCAAAGGTTTATCCATTGCCATGCAACAGCTCAGCCCCCTTTCCTACAAATTCACGCCCCCCACCAGCTTGCGCTACAATAATGTCATCAATTTCCTACTCGCTATAAGCCAATACCTTCTGTTATAGAGCGACCATGAGCCACCTGACCAAGATCATCACCGCACAAAATCCAGATGTGCGCAATCGCGCGCTCGACGCATTCTGTCGCGCTGCCACGCTCGACGATCTGCTGGCGGAGTGCGCCGCGCTCGATGCATTTCGCCAGCGCAGCGACAATCTGTATGAACGCGTGCGGGCGCTCTTCTTTCTCTACGCCATCTATCGCTTCCACATTCCGCTCAAGCCTGGGCTGGCGCCGGGCGGACTGGTTCCCTTCGACGGGTATGACAATCTGCTCAAACGTCGCTTCGAAGAGGCGATCGACATCTTTCTGGCAGCGCCGCTCAGCGACGCCACTGCCAGCGCGCTGGCTGAAGCCTACCGCCGCCTCGGCTTCCAGACGCTTGCCAATCAGGTGCGGCGCAGCGTGCGCTCCGTGCGCGGCAACCAGTGGATGTTCCGCATCGGTCACCCAATCGATCAGCCGCTGCGTGTGCGCGAGGAGTTGTATCGGGGCGTGGGGGCGCGGGGACGTGGGATAATAGGGTCGTCGGGTAGTGGGGTTTTGGGGTCTTCGGGTGATGGGAGCGACGATTCTCCCCACCACCCCAAACCCCCCCCACCCCATCACACCAGGACCCAGGAACTCAACAATCCCTCCCCCCTCTTCCCCGTCCTTCACGAAGCCACGCCCGTGCGCATGGACTTGAGCCACAGCGGCTGGAGTGACATCTTTTTTCTGGGCATGGACTTTCCTGAAGGCGCGCGTGTGCTCAACGTCTCCATCGACCTGGCGGTGCGCGGGCAGGGCGACGGCAAGCCCAAACCGCCGGTGGAGAGCTTTTTCCGCGTCATCGACCAGCCGATCCTGCGCCTGGTCAGCGTCGATCTCGGTGCAGTCGCCGAGATCACGTCGCTGGCGGAGGTCTTCGATTTTGCCCGCGACTATCTGGGGCTGCTCAAAGCCGCCGTGATCGCGTCCGGCATCGTGCCGCCCGGCATCGAAGGGTCGGGGCAGTCGCTGGCGGATTTGCTGGCGCGATTGATCGCACCGGGCTACGGCATCGAGCTGGTGAGCCAGGTCAACGGCATCCCCAAAGGCTCGCGGCTGGCGGTTTCGACCAACCTGCTGGCTTCGCTCATCGCAGTCTGTATGCGCGCCACGGGGCAGGCGCAGTCACTCACCGGCGCGCTTAGCGAGGAGGAGCGTCGCGTCGTCGCCGCGCGCGCCATCCTCGGCGAGTGGTTGGGCGGTTCGGGCGGCGGCTGGCAGGATTCGGGCGGCGTCTGGCCTGGCATGAAGCTGATCCAGGGGGTGGAGGCGAGTGTAGGCGATCCGGAGTACGGCGTCTCACGCGGGCGGCTGCTGCCGCAGCACACGATCCTGACCCATGCCGAGGTGACGCCCGCCACCCGCCAGCAGTTGCAGGAGAGCCTGGTGCTCGTGCATGGCGGCATGGCGCAGGATGTCGGTCCCATCCTGGAGATGGTGACGGAGAAGTATCTGCTGCGCAGTGAAGCGGAGTGGGCGGGACGCCAGGAGGCGATGCACATCTACGATCGCATCACCGCACTGCTACGTCAGGGTGATATCCGCGCCATTGGCGCAGCGACCGAACGCAACTTTCGGGGGCCGATCCAGACGATCATCCCATGGGCGAGTAACCTTTACACCGAGACGCTGATCGAGCGCGCCCGCGACGCGTTTGGCGAGGATTTCTGGGGTTTCTGGATGTTGGGCGGCATGGCGGGCGGCGGCATGGGTTTCATCTTCGACCCGCAACGCAAGGCAGAGGCGCAGGATTGGCTCCAGCAGATGATGCGCGCGGCAAAGCGCGAGCTGGAAAGCGCCGTGCCCTTCGCCATGGATCCGGTCGTCTACGATTTTGCCATCAATGAGCGCGGGACGTGGGCGGAGCTGCGCACTGGCGACGACGCGCTGATGCCGCCCGGCTACTACATGCTCACTGCGCCGGCGTTGATCCGTCACGAGCAACGCAATCTGTCCGCCTTCCGTCGCGCCGAGCTGGACGCCTTCGGGGCGGCGGCGCGCACCCAGCCCGCGCTGGCGGGGATGGTGCAGGCGCTCTTCGACCGGCTGCTGCCCCCGCGCGACCAGACCGATGGGCGTCAGCAGAGCCTGGCGGCGCTGCTCGACGAGAACGGCTTCGACCGCGTGCAGCATGAGCAGATTCGCGCCGACCTGCGCAGCGGGCGCATCGGGCTGGCGCAGAATCGGCTGCCTGTGCGCTTGGTGATCGAGGATGTGCAGCCCGGCGACGTGACCGACATTGCACGTCTGCCGGAGCACGAACACACCCGGCTGCGCGCCCTCGGCATGGATGCGCTGGCGCAGGGTGCGGTGGCGGTGGTCTCGCTGGCGGGCGGCGCCGGCAGTCGCTGGACCAAGGGCGCAGGCGTGGTCAAGGCGCTCAATCCCTTTGCGCGCGTCGGCGGCAAGCACCGCAATTTTATCGAGGTGCATCTCGCCAAGAGTCGTCGCGTAGGCAGGCTGGCAGGAACGCCGCTGCCGCACATCATCACGACGAGCTACCTGACGCACGCGCCGGTGGCGGAATTCCTGGCGCGCGCACAGAACTACGGCTATCCAGACCCGTTGCTCCTCTCGCCGGGGCGCGCCGTCGGCCTGCGGCTGATCCCGATGGCGCGTGATCTGCGCTTTGCCTGGGAAGAGATGCCGCAGCAGTTGCTCGACGAGCAGGCGCAGAAGGTGCGCGAGAGTCTGCACGCCGCCTTGATCCACTGGGCGCAACAGACAGGCGAGGGCAGCGACTACACCGACAACGCACCGCAGCAATGCCTGCATCCGGTTGGGCACTGGTATGAGGTTCCCAACCTGCTGCGCAACGGCGTGCTGGCGCAATTGCTGGCGGAGCGCCCACAACTGCGTCACCTGATGGTGCACAACATCGACACATTGGGCGCCGACGTCGATCCGCTGGTGCTGGGGCAACATATTGCGCGCGGCGCAGCGATGACCACCGAGGTGATCACGCGGCGCATCGATGATCGCGGCGGCGGGCTGGCGCGCGTCGATGGTCGGCTGCGGCTGGTTGAAGGGTTGGCGTTGCCGCGCGAGGAGATCGAGTTCAACCTGACCTACTACAACTCGGCGACCTATTGGATCGACATCGAGCAACTGCTAACTACCTTTGGCTTGACGCGCGGCGACCTGGCCGACGCCGAGAAGGTGGCGGCGGCGGTGCGCACAGTCGCCGCGCGCATGCCCACCTACATCACGCTCAAGGATGTCAAAAAGCGCTGGGGCAAGGGGCAGGAAGACATCTACCCGGTGACGCAGTTCGAGAAACTGTGGGGCGACATGACGACGCTGCCCGGCTTCGACTGTGCGTTTGTCGCTGTGCCGCGCGTGCGCGGACAGCAACTCAAGGAAGTGGCGCAGCTCGACGGCTGGCTGCGCGACGGTTCGGCGGCGTATCTGGAGACGCTGTGCGACTGGAGGTGACCCGATCATGTGCGACACGCTGGTGATGACCCGCACGGCTACGGCGGCGGGGGTGACGCTCTTCGCCAAGAATTCGGATCGCGACCCCAACGAGGCGCATCATCTACTCTTGCTGCCCGCCGCCGACCATCCGCCGGGCAGTCGGGTGCGCTGCACCTACATCGAGATCGAGCAGGCGCTGCACACCCACGCCGTGGCGCTGGCAAAGCCCTTCTGGATGTGGGGCGCCGAGATGGGCGTCAACGAGCATGGCGTCGCCATCGGCAACGAGGCGCTCTTTACCCGCGCGCCGGCGGACAAGACGCCGCGTCTGCTCGGCATGGATCTCTTGCGGCTGGCGCTGGAGCGGGCGGAAACAGCACACGGCGCAGTGGAGGTCATCACCACGTTGCTGGAACGCTACGGACAGGGCGGCAACTGCGGCTTTGCGCACCCGCTCTACTACCAGAACAGCTTCCTGATCGCCGATCCGGATGAGGCGTGGGTGTTGGAGACAGTCGACAAACATTGGGCGGCGCGTCGTGTGCAGGGGAGTTACTCCATCTCCAACGCCATCACGCTTGGCAAGCAATGGGACATGGCGTCGCCCGACCTGGTGACGCACGCCGTCGAGAAGGGTTGGTGCAAGTCGGCGGCGGAGTTCGACTTTGCCCAGGCATACTCCGACTTTCTCTACACGCGTTTCAGCGACGCGCGCAAACGTTGCGCCGCCACGCTGACCACGCTGCAGATCAGCAGTGGACGCGCCACGCCAGCTTCGATGATGGCGGCGCTGCGTCTGCACACCACCGACGTCGCGTCCAACTGGTCGCCTGCGCACGGGCTGACCGGCGCCACCGTCTGTATGCACGTTGGCTATGGGCCTGTGCGCCGTAGCCAGACGACCGGCTCGCTCGTTGCCTATCTGCGCCCGCAGCAGCCGCTCCTCTTCGTCACCGGCACGGCCGCGCCGTGCACAAGCATCTTCAAGCCACTCTGGCTCGACACACCACTGCCGGAGAGCGTCGGACCTGCGCCCACTGGCGTCTATGATCCGCACACGCTTTTCTGGCGGCATGAACGGCTGCATCGCGCGTTGTTGCGCGACTACCCGCAACGCATCACGGTCATCCAGGAGGAGCGGGCGCTGCTGGAGCAGGAGCTACTCGAAGAGGCGCTGTCCGCCTTCGATGCGCCGCCGGAAGATCGGCGCCGCATCGTGGCGGAGGGGTTCAGCCGGGCGCTCGCCGCCGAGGAGCGCTGGCTGGCGCGCATCGCCGCGTTGCCGCCCAGACAGCGCCGGTCGTTCTGGCATGAGCGGGCATGGGCAGGCTTCAACCGCGCGGCGGGTATACCGACCGAAGCACTGGTTGACTGATTGCCAGGCAGGTTTTTTGTGTTTTCAGTGTTGCGTGTTACGTGGTGCGTGGTGCGTGCATCATCCCAACACGCAACACGCAACACGCAACACGCAACACGAAACATTGCGCTCATAAAATGTCAACCCAGGAATCAGTAGTCACCAAAGAGGGCGCTATGTCTAAGGAGAAAGCTGCCATCATCGAGCTGTTTGCGCGTCATGTTTCCTCCGGCAAGGCGGCGTTCTTTCGTCAGGCTGGCATCGAGTTCGTGATGGGGCGCCGCGAGGGGCCGTACATCTGGGACATCGACGGCGCCACGCGGTTGATCAACTGCCACTGCAACGGCGGCGTCTTCAACCTGGGGCATCGTCATCCTGCGCTGGTGCAGGCGTTGGTTGAGAGCGTGCAGACGCTCGACATCGGCAACCATCACCTGCTCAGCGCGCCGCGCGCGCGTCTGGCTGCACGGCTGGCAGAGCTGGCGCCAGGGCTGCCGTACACCATCTTTGCTGTCGGCGGCGGCGAGGCGACCGATCTGGCGATCAAGGTAGCGCGCGGCTTCACGCGGCGCCACAAAATCATCTCCGCCAGCGGCGGCTATCACGGCCACACCGGTTTTTCGCTCTTCACTGGCGATGAGAAGTACTTTGCACCCTTTGGCGCGCGTGCGCCAGGCTTTGTCCAGGTCGCCTACAACGACATCGACGCACTGACCGCCGCGCTCGATGGCGACACCGCCGCCGTGATCCTGGAGACGATTCCGGCCACGTTGGGCATGCCGATCCCGGCGCCGGACTATCTGGCGCAGGTGCGCCGCCTCTGCGATGCCCACGGCGCTTTGCTGATTCTTGATGAAATCCAGGCGGGGCTGGGACGCACCGGTCGGCTGTGGGCGTATGAACATTTCGGCGTCACGCCCGACATGCTGCTGCTCGGCAAGGGACTCTCTGGCGGCCTCTACCCGATGGCGGCGACGTTGATGCGATGTGAGTTGGAAAGCGTCTTTCACGCCGACCCGTTCATCCACATCTCGACCTTTGGC
Organism: uncultured Caldilinea sp.; assembly: GCA_937981885.1. Classification (GTDB taxonomy): domain Bacteria; phylum Chloroflexota; class Anaerolineae; order Caldilineales; family Caldilineaceae; genus Caldilinea. Next base: position 90,086 of record CALJMI010000023.1, on the reverse strand, counting down.
GGCGCCGAGGTCGGCTGCCCGGTGGCGCTGAAGGTGTTGGAGATCACCGCTGACCCGACATTCCTGGCGCATGTGCAGACGATGGCGCAGGCATTCGCCGATGGCTTTGCCAGTTTGCAGCGTCACCACGCCAGTGTGCTTGTGGGCTTGCGCCAGCTTGGGTTGATGATGGGCATCGAGATGGTGCATCCGGCGTGCGGCCCCCTCTTCACCAAGGCGGCTTATAACAACGGCTTCCTCTCGATCTATGCTGCGAACGACACGCGCGTGGCGCAATTCTTGCCGCCGCTGATCATCGAGCCGTCGTTGGTGGAGGAGTTGTTGCAGCGCGTCGATGCGGCGCTGGCACAGGTGGCTGTGATGTTGCGCAGTGCATGATGCGTGTTTCGTGTTGCGTGGTGCGTGTTGCGTGAGACGTGCATCACCGCACCACGCACCATGCAACACGCAACACGTAACACGAAACACGAATGAACGATATGCTTACGGTTGACATGGAACGCCTCGAAGCGTTCGAAGCTGGCCTCGATCTGGTGCAGCCGGAGCGCAGCGCGCTGCCGCCGCAAATCCTCGGTTACGGCGAGATCAGCGCAGTGCTTGCGGTCGGTGACGATGGGCTGGCATACAAGCGGATGCCGATGTTCCTGAGTGAGGCGGAGATCGACGCTTATCGCCGCGCCTTCGACCGCTACGTGAAACAGTTGACCGCCGCTGGCGTGACGGTGGCGCCGAGCCGGCTGGTGACGTTGCAACAGCGGCGCGGCGCCTATCGCGTGCTCTATCTGGTGCAGCGTCGGTTGCCAACGAACGCCATCGGCAACCAGCTTGTGCGCACTGCCGATCCTGCCAGCGCCAAAGAATTGTTGGCTGCTGTATTGGGTGAGCTGGTGAAGGTGCAGCGCTTCAACGTCGCCCATGCCGGCGTGTGGGCGCTGGGCATCGATGGGCAAATCTCGAACTGGGCGGTGACGCCGCAGGCTGCGAATGCTAATGCTGAAGTTGCGTTGAGTTACTTCGACATTACCACGCCATTGATTCGGCAGGCAGGCGTGGAGTTGCTGAACGCCGAACTTTTCTTACGCAGCGCGCCTTCGTTTTTGCGTTGGGTGTTGCGCCGCTTCTTTTTGCAAGATGTGCTTGACCGTTACTACGATTTACGCCGCGTCGTCATCGACCTGATCGCCAATCTTTACAAGGAGGGGCGCGCCGATCTGATCGACGCCTGGATCGAACATGCCAATACACTGTTGGGTGAGCAGTTGCCCGACGCCGCCATCCCGCCGCTGCAGCGCCGCGAGATCGACGCGTACTACGGCGAGGACGCCTTCATCTGGCGCTTCTACCTGGCGGCGCGGCGCATCGACCGGAAACTCCATCGCTGGACGGGGCGCGCATATCCATTTCTGCTGCCAGGACGAATACGCCGCTGAATGAAAAAAGTCCCGGAGGCTATGCAGCCTCCGGGACTTTGCCGACTTTATGTGTTGCCTGTTAATTCCCACAAGGCGCCACGTTGCGCCAGTTTGCCACCGTGTCGTTCACGGTTTGAGCGCCCGTTGCGCCGTAGGCCAGGGTAAGCTGGCGGTTGGCGATCTCCTCGCACGCACCGCCCTTTTCCACAAAATCCCATGAACCGAGCGTGTACTTGTACTCGATCTGCGTCCCCTCCAGGCCAGTCAGCGTGATGGTGTAGCTGTTCGGACCGACGTTGGTTAGACTGACGCCGCCAGGGTTCCACTGCGGTAGACCGCCGTCCAACCGATCCAGCGTGCCCGCAATGTAGACAGTTGCACCTGCCGGCGTCGTGCCCGGCGTCGTCACGTTGAAGGTCACCGTCACCGTGCGCAGCGCCGCCGTGCCGGAAACCTCGTTGGAGTCGCCGGAACGATTGAAGGAAGTGTCCACCGCGCGCACGACGTAGAAGTAGCTCTGGTTCTCCTCGACCGCCGCGTCGGTGTAGCCGGTTGCAGTGACGAGCGCCACCGTTGCGTAGGGACCGCCCGCCGTGCTGCTGCGGCGCACCTCGTAGCCGTGCAACGCCACGTCGTCGCTGGCGGCGTCCCACGCCAGGGCGATGCCGGCGGGCGAGCCGCTCACCACGCGCAGGTTGGCGGGCGTCGACGGCGCCGTTGTGTCGCTGCTGGCGACAACCGTCAACTTGCCAGGATTCGCCGGCGTTGCGCTTGCCGCCACTGGGCCGTTGAGGTCAGCGTAGAGCCAGGCGCGTCCACCGTTGGTGCTGTAGCGATAGACATAATCGTAGCTGCCGATGGCGTCGGGCAACAGGCTTGCCATAAACTCGTCATTGTTGCCCGCATCGACGTTGAAGGCAGCGTCGATCCACTGCCAGCCGGCGTCCGTCGCCGGGTTGCTGCCCATCGGGCCGTAGCCAAGCTGCGCCCACAGCGTAGGCGTGGCGCCGGGTTGACTGGTCACGCCGTCGATCCAGACCTGGCCGTAGGCGGTCGGCGTGCGGTTGATGGTGCTGATCGTGTGGTTCATTGTCGGCGGCCATTGCAGGTTCGCCCACCCGATCTGATAGCTCGGCACGCCCGACGCCTCATTCGACGCTGCGCCTTCGTTGCCCACCGCGTCCACGGCCTTGACGACGTAGTAGACCGCCTGCGCGTTGGTCAGGCCGCTGTCGGTGAAGTTCGTGCCGGTCGTCTCGCCCGCCAGCACATAACCGCCGCCGCTGACCGGGCTGCGATAGATGCGATAGCGAGCAGCGTCGCCGACGCCGCTCCAGGTCAGCGCGACCTGGCGGTCGCCGGCGCTGGCGGTCAGGTGGGTTGGTGCGCCCGGCGCCACAATGTCCTGGTCGTGCCATGGGATCAGGATCGCTGCACTCATCGGCTGCAGGGTGATCGTGAGCACACCGGCGACGGCGGTGTAGTCCGTTGCGCCTTTGCGCGGCACGCGGGTGAGCGCGTCGTAGAAGCAGGTCGCGTCGCCCAACTTGCCGCCCAGCGGAATTTGCAGCGTCTGCGGCGTGCTGTTGCGGTTGATGGCGACGATGGCCGCTTCCTCCGGCGTGCGCATCAGGTAAGCCAACGTGCGGTTGGCGTCATCGGTGAGCAGGAAGCTCAGTTCGCCGTTGCGGAAGACATCGTGCTGGCGGCGCAGACTCGTCAACGTAGCGTGGTGCTGCCAGAGGTCAGCGTTGCCTCCCGCACCACCGGGAATGCCGCCCTTGTTGGTTGTCGCGTTCACTTCGGCGGCGGCGGCGGCCACTTCTGCTTCGACACTCGCCGTGCTCTCATCCACCCCTGCGGCGCTCACCGCTGCACCGGCGCCCTGCCACGGGAAGGTGCGGCGATCATCCGGATCGTCGTCGCCAGTCAGTCCGACTTCGTCGCCGTAATAAATCGTCGGCGCGCCGGGGGTCGTCATCTGCACCACGGCGGCCAGCATCAGGCGGCGGACGCCCTCGGCGACGTTGGCGGCGTTGAACTCACGATCTTCACGGTTGCGGTTGCCTGGCGTCAGCGCCCACAGAATGCGCTGCGTGTCGTGGCTGCCCATCAGGTTGAGCATCGTGTAGTAGGACGCGTCCGGGTTGTCCTCACGCACGGAGATCAGCTTCTCAGCGAAGAGGCTCGGCGGCTGGTCGCTCTGGCCGTCATCCGGGAAGCCCTTGTCGTCCACTTTGCCAAAGAAGCCAAGGATGGCGTTGCGGAAGCGGTAGTTCATGGCGGTGTCGGCGCTGTCGCCCAGCACCTTGGGCAGCACCTCGAACTTCTTCCACAGCTCACCGATGATCGGCGCATCTTCCTTCGTCGCCTTGACCGCTGCACGGAAAGCGGGCCAGAAGTCGGCGGGGAAGGAAGGATCGCCCATCACATCCAGGCGCCAGCCAGCCGCGCCCATGTTGAGCCAGTGGCGCGCCACGGCGTGCGGGTCAGCGTAGATCAGCTTGCGCACGTCGGGATTGTTCTTGTCGAGCACGGGCAGGCTGTCGAAGCCAAACCAGGCGTCGTAGGTCATCGTGTTCGGGCCGCCGGGGCCGGCGCACGGGCCGCCCGCCTGCGGGCGGAAGAAGAACCACGACCGGTAGGGCGAATCGACGCTCTCGCATGCGCCGACTTCGCTAAAGTGGCCGTAGCGGTCGAAATACGCGCTGTCCGATGAGACGTGGTTGAAGACGCCGTCGAGCACGATGCGGATGCCGCGCTTCTCGGCCTGCTGCGCGAGTTGCTGGAATTCCTTGTTCGTGCCAAAGAATTTGTCGATCTGGTAGTAATCCTGCGTGTCGTAGGCGTGGTTGGAGCCTGCTTCGAAGATCGGGTTCAGGTAGAGCACGGTCACGCCGAGCGCCTGCAGGTAGGGCAGCCGCTGCATGATGCCGCGCAGGTCGCCGCCAAAGTAATCGCGCCCGCGCGGTTGTTCGGTGCATGGCTGTGCTGGGAACTGGTAGCCACGACAGAAGCCTTCGGGCAGCTCGCCCCAGCTTTTCACCATGATCTGGTCGAGCGGATTGGTCGGGAAGCTGTAGCGTGGCTCATTGCCGGTGGGGTTGTTGTTGGCGCGGCCATCGCGGAAACGATCCGGGAAAATTTGGTAGACGACCGCGTTTTGCAGCCAGGGAATCGGCTGGAAGTCCGGGTCGAAAACGGTGATGGCGTAGCCATTATCGCGAAGATTCGGTCGCGCCTCGCCCCAGCCGCCGTTGCGGAAGTCGTCGTCATCGTAATACGCGGTCGCCATGCCGTCCTGCACGATGAAGCGATAGTAGAGGGTGGTGGGGACGTCCGGCGTGATCGTCGTCTGCCAGAAGTCGCACAGCTTGTCAGCCTGCGCCGGGTCGTAGCAGGAAACGCCGTTGGCGACGCGCGTCATGTCGAGGAAGCTCTGTGCGTTGGCGGTGGTGTTCCAGACGCGCACGCGCACGCCGGTTACGTCGTTGGCGTAGGTGCGGAAGCGCAGCGTCACCGTGTCGCCGGGGTTGACGGCGCCAAAGGGCACGCGATAGAGCGTATCGTGCGAGTCGTGACCCAGGCCAAAATACTCGACGTTGTTGTCGGGACCAGGCTCGCTGCTGCGGAAACTGATCGAGAGCACCTTGCTCGCCGCATCGAAACTGAAGGTCACCGTGCCGGGGCCGGGCACCGTGAAGGGGATGTTGGGGCCGTTCTGTGCACCACCCTGACCGTAATTCAGATCCCAGCTTTCGTTGATGGCGACCTTCCCCTCATAGCTGCCCGCCGGAATCTGGCTGGTGCTGAAGGTGTACGTGCCATCGCCGTCAGGGTCTTGCAGCCAGGAGCGCAGACAGTCAGGCTGCCAATCGCCGCTACAGCCCAGCTCGCTCTGGAAGCTGCCCGGCACGGTGGCAATGATGCTGTTCTGGTTGTCGGTGATCCAGTTGGATTTGTGATCGTAATAGAACTTGACCGGGGTGGCGGCGGCAAGGTTGAGCGGGATGTTGGCGCCGTTGCGTTGCGCGTTGGCGCCGTAGTTCTCGTCCCAACTGCTGTTGAGCGCGACCTTGTACTCGTAGGCGCCCGCCGGTGTGGAGAAGCTCTGCTGCCAGACGTCGTCCTGTGCATCGAAGGTCAGATACGTAGCGGCGCAAGTTGGGTCCCAGTCCCCAGCGCAGCCCAGCTCGCTTTGCAGGCTGCCTACCAGGGTGACGCTGGTTGGGTTGGGTGTGTTGGCCGCTGGTGAGACTGCCATCGCCGCACCCGCGCCAGCCTGGATTGCCGGCAGGTAGACGCGTGGCGTGGCATCGGCGCCGGCTGGTTCTTGCTGCAAGCCTTGCGGCTGCACCGGCGCAGCCAGGGTCGGCAGTGGCAGCAAAGAAATCAACAGGGCAAACAGCAAAAGACTATGCAGAATTTTTCGGGATTTCACGATGGGTTTCTCCTTTGAAACGAAGAACTGCTGGATTGGGTCAGGGTTGGTGAGCCTTGTAAAACATCACAATTATACAACCCTTTTACGAAGCGCTGTCAATCCGTAAATCCTGACGAATCGTGCAGGAAATGCGTAAGGTTGTGGGGTAGGGAGGCAGATAATATTACATTATCGCTAACCTTCCCGGAAGCTCACAGCTTCCGGGAAGGTGAACACAATCACCTCTAGCCAGGCAACCGCAGCACGATGCCTTCATTGCCGACGACATAGAGCGCACGCAGGCGCACCTTGCCGCGACTTTCCATGCCCGTGCTGAGCAGGATTTCCGCTTCAACGCCGAGGCGGCTCAGGTCGAGGCGGTGAGTCGAGGCGGCAAAGTTGAGCACGATCAGCAGGCGTTCGTCGCCGTGCGTGCGCGTGTAGGCAAAAATATTGTCAACGCCGACGTCGACCGCAGCATAGTCGCCGATCATGAGGGCGGGCGAAGATTGCCGGAGTGTTGTCAACGCACGAAAGAAAGAGAGCATCGACTTTGCATCCTGGCTCTGCACGGCGACATTGCGTTGTGCGTAGTCAGGCGCAAGCGGCAGCCAGGGCTGTACACCGGCCGCAGTGAAGCCCGCATTGGGCGAAGCGTCCCACTGCATCGGCGTGCGCTCCGGGTCGCGACCGACGATGTGGGCGATCTCTGGCTGGTTGACGGCGGGCGGGTCTTGCACCATCTCCGGCGGGATCGGCACGTTTTCCATGCCCAGTTCGTCGCCGTAATAGCAGGTCGGCGTCCCGCGCAGGGTGAGCAATAACATCTGCGCCACGCGCGCCTGCGCCGGCCCAACGCGCGTAGCGACGCGGTGCTGGTCGTGGTTGCCGAGCACCCAATTCGGCCAGGCGCCAGTGGGCAGGTCAGCCTCATACTGATCGACCAGGCGGCGTACTGTCGATGCCTGCCACGGCGCCAGGATCAACTGGAAGTTGAAGGGCAGATGACACTCATCGAAGTTGGCGCCGTAGTAGGTCATCAACTGCTGATTGGGCAGATAAATTTCACCGACCATCATGCGGTTGTCGTACGCGTCGAGCAGAGCGCGCATCTGGCGGATTATGTCGTGCACTTCGGGCTGATCCTGCGTGTAGATGTGCAGCAAGCTGGCATGCGGGTTGACGCCGTCCCAATCAGGGTTGGCTGGCTCATCGCGGAAAAGCGCATCTTTGATCATCAGCCAGATCACGTCGACGCGAAAGCCGTCGACGCCGCGCTCGAGCCAGAAGCGCATCTGATCGAGCATCGCCTGCAGCACTTCCGGGTTGCGATAGTTCAACTCTGGTTGCTGTTTGACGAACTGATGCAAATAATACTGCCCAGTGCGTTCGTCGAAGGTCCAGGCTGGGCCGCCGAAGAAACTCAGCCAGTTGTTGGGTGGGCCGCCATCGGGCGCCGGGTCGCGCCAGATATACCAATCGCGCTTGGGGTTGTCGCGGCTGCTGCGGCTTTCTTGAAACCAGGGATGTTCGTCGGAGGTGTGATTGGGCACCAGATCAAGGATCAGCTTCATCCCGCGCGCATGCACACCTTCCAACAGCCGGTCGAAGTCGTCGAGCGTGCCAAACATCGGGTGGATGTTGCAGTAATCCGCCACGTCATAGCCGAAGTCGTGCATTGGCGATGGGTAGATCGGCGAGAGCCAGATCGCGCCGACATGCAGGCTCTTCACGTAGTCCAGCCGCTGCAAAATGCCGGGCAGGTCGCCGACGCCGTCGTTGTTGCTGTCCTGAAAGGAGCGGGGGTAAATCTGGTAGATGATCGATGTTTGCCACCAGGGATGGTTACTCATGGCTGCCTCGTGTTGTGTGGTTGTGCATGATTTGCTCAATGGGTCGAGTATACCACAAAGTGTTGGTAGGCTTTGGTTCTCAGCACCAATTGGGGTTGATGCATGGGGAAATGAGAATGCGGTTCAGAAGACCTCCACCAGTGTGTAGCCAATGCCGCGTCGCACTGCAATCGGATCGGCCAGCGGATCGACCTCGCGTAGCCGGGCGCGCAGGCCGGAGAGCACCTTGTCCAGGTTGTCGGCGTCCATTCCCGGCAGAAACTCGGCGCCCCAGATCGCCTGGGCGCACTGCTCGCGCGTGCACACCTCGCCGCGATGTTGATAGAGACAGTGGAGCAGGCGCCATTGAGAAGGCGTCAGGTCGAGCGGCTGTTGATTCCACGTAAAGCGCATGCCGCTTTCGTCGAGGCGCAGCTTGCCGCCGGTGAGGAGGGTGGGGTCGCTGTCCACAAAACGCAGCAACGGCTCGGGCGACGCCAGGCCGATCAGGTCGCGATCGTGCAGGATGTGGGCGCCCTCGATGGGTGCATGGTTGACGTAGGTCTGATTGCGGCTGAGGTCGTGCAACACAAAATGCGAGCCAGTGCGCTCCAGCCGCGCGTGGATGCGCGAAACTGTACGCCGTTGCACCAGAATTTCGCAGACGCCCACCAGCCGTCCGATGGTGTAATGGTCGGCAGTGAGTAAGTATTCAGGCTGCGCAACGTCCTCATGCAGGCGAATCAGCCGTGCCTGAGCAAACAGTGCTTCGCTCGTCATGGCGCTCTCCACCTATCGATTCTCCTTGATGCCGGGCAACGCAGGCAGCAACGATGCCAACGGCAGCGTGAAGACAGCCTGCCAGGTCGCATCAAAGGCATCGGCGCCCAGTGCGTCATGTAGGCGGATGTGTAATGCTTGCCGCTCCTCTTGGTCGAATGCCGGCAAAACGTAACCGGTTTCGGATTCAATGCGCTCGGCGGCGGCGAGGAATTGCACACTATCCTGGTAGGCCTCGCGCCGATCGGCGTTGCAAGCCAGTGCACCTAATGCCTGCGCCACGCCTGCGCTGTCTCCGAGTTCATTGAAGAGATTCAGACCTTCGATAAGCAAAGGCAGCGCCTCATCGACGCGCTGCAAGCGGTCGAGCGTGGAGCCAAGGTTGGTGAGCATAGCCGCCATGCCCCACTTTTCACCGATCCGCTCATGGAGATCGAGACTCTGTCGATAATATTCAACCGCCGTGTTCATATCGCCGCTGTGTTCCGCAACGACGCCAAGATTGCCAAGCACGTAGGCTGTGTTTGCATCCTCACCCAGCGCCTGAAAGTGCTCCAACGCCTGTCGGTGAAGCGTCGCCGCCCGTAGATAGTCGCCTTGTCCTTCCGCCAACAGCGCCAGGTTGTTCAGTGCTCCGGCCATATCGCGTGGATTGTTTAGCTCCCGATGCAGCTCTAACGCTGCTTCGAAGTACTTTGTTGCGGCTAAAGCATCATGAAAATAAGCGACGGTGCCCAAACCGTTGAGCATCCTGGCGATGCCTTGCTTGTCATCCAGTTGTCGATAAATCGCCAGCGCAGCGCTGAAACAGCGTTCTGCTGCACTGTACTGGCTTTGATTGCGCGCCAGTCCACCGGCGCATGCGAGCGCTCTGGCGCGCAGTTCGTCTTCGGTTGCCGACAAAGCTAGGGCGCGCTCGAACCACGCCAGCCCTTCGCGATAATCCCCCCGAATCTCCCAGAAGCGCCACAACGATGTGGTCAGCCGTAGGGCTACGGTTGCGTCTCCTTGCTCGACGCTCCAGGTTAAAGCTGCAAGCAAGTTGTCGTACTCTACCTCGATGCGCGCCAGGCGGGCGGCATCTGGTGCGACACGCGTGTCGCCAATGTCGATTACGTTGACGAAGTAATCAGCGTGACGGCGCCGCAGCGAGGCGATGTCATCAGCAGCAACCATCCGCGCCGACGCGTATGCGCGCGTGGTGTTGAACATGACATAGCGCAACGTGGCGCCACTGAGACGCGTCACCAGAAGAGAATGTGCTGCGATCTGTCCGAGGTCGGCAGCGATGTCTTCTTCGGAGAAACTTTCAAGCGGAGCTATACCGGCGCAGCAGATGGCGTGTGCGGCGTGAGGCGAAAAGCTGCCGCAGAAGACGGCCAGGCGCCCCAAAAGACATTGCTGTTGCGGGGGCAACTGCTCCACGCTCCATGCAATCGAAGCTGCAAGCGAGGCGCGCCGTTCTGCGACCGACGCGGGCAAGGTTGCGGCTTCGCTAAACCGGGCAAACAGATGTCCGGCGACCTCTGCGACGCGCAGTGTGTGCAGGCAGCGCGCCGCTTCCTGTAGCGCAAACGGCAAACCGTCCAGGCTGGCGCACAGATCAACGATCTCTTTGACATTTTCGCCGGTTAGCTGAAGGTCAACGCCGTAGGCCTTGGCTTGCGTCAGAAGCACCTGCACCGCTGGCGAATGGAGCGCAGTTGCTGCATCCACTTCTGCATGACGATCCGGTGTTGGCAATGGGGGGACAACGAGGAGATGTTCGAAGTGTACGCCAATCGGTTGACGGCTGGTGGCGAGCACTTTGAGATGGGGTGAGCTGGCAATTACCGTATCCAGCGTCATTTCGCCACCTGCGAGGAGTTCCGCAGCATCAATAATCAACAACAGAGCGTTTGACGCACCTTGGGCAGCTTCAGCGCAAGCTGCTGCGTCCTCAAGAGACAGCGCAGTGTGTCTGGCGACGATCTCTTGGATCAATTGTGCGTTTTGCTGCGCCGAGGCCGCCCATGAATCTTCCAAATTGATGAAGGCCACCTTGCCAAAGTAACCTGATGCCAGGTCGTCAGCGACAGTGCGCGCAACGACAGTCTTGCCGACGCCGCCCGGCCCCACCAGGGTGAGCAGTCGCACCTCCAGTTGCAGCAACTTACGGCGCGCCTCACCAATCAATGCGTTGCGGCCGATGATCTCGACTGGGTTCACGGGTTGGACTTGTGAAGACAGATCGATGCGACAGCCATGCAACGCCACGCGCATTGCTTTCGCGCTGGCAAAACGGTGAGCCGGATCGAGCGCCATTCCCTGGTGCAAGAAAGCGTCTATTGCCCGCGATAGGCCTGGATTCCAGGCGGATGCTGGCAACAGCGGGTCGCTGCGCCCTTCGGCGAGCGCAGACAGGCGCAGGCGCGCATCGGGCGGCTTGACCCCGGTGAGCAGATCATAGAGCGTCGCAGCCAGCGCGTACAGGTCAGTGCGCGGGTCAATGGCGGCGCCCGTAAGCTGCTCGGGCGCACAATACGCCAGCGTATAGCCGTTATATTCGTGATATTTTGCGGCAGACTGGGCAACCCCAAAGTCCAGCAGGAACACCTGATCATGTTCATCGACCTTGAGATTGGCCGGTTTGATGTCGCAATGCACGATGGGCGGCGTCATGCTGTGTAGATAGTCCAGCGTCTCAAGCAGCCGCTCTCCCCATTTCAAGACGCGTTCTGGGCCAAAAGGTTGCAAAGATTGTTCCAGTTGGCGGCCCAAGTCTTCGCCCGGGATGTAGGTCATCACCAACCACGCGCCCTTTTCATTCACCAATACATCCATAACGCGAGGCAGCGTCGGATGATTCACACGTTCCAGCACGCGCGCTTCTGCAAGAACTTGAGCAACCCCATGCGAGTGGGTGACGCCAACGGACTTCAAGACGACGGGGTCGTTGGTGTATTAGTCATGCGCCCGATAAACGACGCTGTGCAGGCCAACAGCGATGATCTCATCAATCACGTAACGGTCGGAAGCGATGGGGCGAGGCGTGATCATTGGTTATCTTTGGGAATTACTGAACTCTAGGCTGGCGGCTCATCTTCCCGGAAACTCCGGAGCTTCCGGGAAGATTGTGAACGATATGACGTGACAATCTAGAAATCAATAAGACAGTGCCTGGAGCGTAATGTTCGCGATCAGTGAGCGAAAATTATACATGGCATCGAATCCTCCGCAAATCTACAGAAAACTACCAGGAAACGCGTCTATTTGCCGATACAGCAAACTGTTATGCTGAGATCGCGTATCCGATCTTTCCGCTGTTCCTGTTCTGAGATTTGTCATAACAATGGTTGGCAATCCTTGCGCTTCAGGCACGAGGGAGAAAAGCGTTGATGCGTCGATCCGTGTGTAAGCATTGCGATAACAGGAGGAGACCATGTTGACTGAAATCCGATCTCGAATCCAAAGCGGTGGACTTGTGTTGCTGGCATCTCTGATTCTGTCTGTGCTGTTGGTCGCCTGTCGCAGCCAGGCGACCTCATCTGGCCTGTCTGTTGGGCAGAGGAATGATCCGCCTGTTTCTACTATCAAGCTGACACCTGAATCAGATCGATCAGAGCGAATCAAGATAGCTATTGCAGATATTGCAAACAAAAGACGGGAGGCAACGCCGATGTCGACCGTGCATTCAACCCCCTTGCCGCCGACTCCTTCACCAACGTCGACGCCATCTCCCACCATTGCTGTATCTCCTTCCTATGAACCTGCGGGAGTGAGACAACAATTGGGTGTACCGCATGTGGATGAGCTTTCATCTCTTCAGGTGACTCTGGACTCTGTAGAGCGGGGCGAAGATCGAATTATACTTTCGTTTTCTTTTGCCAACCCTTCGTCCGCGTTGTGCAACAAACTCACTTTTGAGGGGTGTTATGAAAATGCTATCCGCCTCTCCTATAGCCCAGAGAATTTTGTTGTGGTCGACAGGCATGGCAGGCCTTTGCCGTTCCGAGAAGCCCAAATCAGGGATGTAGAGCGACCACAAGGCTGTCGAGGAGAATTGGTGGCGTTGATGCCTCGCTTCAATGTTGCACCATGCATTTTAGAATTATCACTTCTCGAGATGAAGGCCGGAGAGGAGAATTTCTATGTAGGTATGCGGTTGGCATCGGGAAGTATTTTTTGGGAGATCGCCATGCCGTCAAGTATGGCCACGTCGCTTGTTGATCCCAGCACGTCGACAGACTGTACTGCTCTTGGGGAACGTGCAATCGAACTTGATGCAGAGATCGCCTCTGTTCAGTATATGGCGGACATGGCTTCTGATCTGGCAACCGATGCGTGTCGTGGCGATTCACTTAGCAATTGTAGCTATTGGACAGGATACGCTCAACAAAGTTTGCGTAACTTGAGCGCTCTTCAAATGGAGCTATTCCAAATAGAAAGCCGACAGTCTGCTCTCCATTGTCCGTAGGCTGAACTCTGGAAAGGTAGCCAATCTCCATGCGTATTGTCGTCGTTCATCAATACGCATGGAGATTAAGCGCTTTAGAACCCTACTCTGGCGATCATCAGGTCAAGCGTGAGCCAAAATCCTCCCCAAACCTTCAGCAAATCACCAGATAAAATTCCTTCCACCCAGTCCATCTCTCCACTATGCTGTCGTCATCTCGCAAAGTGTCAAGGTGATTGAGAGGAAGAGCGACATGGATACATCGGATGACATAGCGAAAGGCGAAAAGCTGGCAGATATCCTGCGTGCAAAGATGGAGTCGCTTCAAGGTGGCCTAAACCGGGCAAAGCACGGCGGCGAGATTCGCCACTACCTGGCGCAGTGGCTGAACGCAGTGAGTGAGCGCTACCTTCAGGCGTTGCCAATCGCCTGCGAAGCGCCTGCCAGGACCTATCTTCGCCTGTTGGAATTGAGCAGTGGTTATCTGGATGCAGCGTCCGGTGCTCTCCCGGCTGCACCGGAGCATGCCGCGATGAAGGCGCCCATGCAAACACAAGAATTGTCGGCGGCCAGACCGGTGCGATTGGCTGCATTGGTTGTGCTGTTGATTGCACTGCTGGCGTTGCTCTCCACCAGTTGGCTGGCCGGCATCGCTTTTGTGGTGGGGTTGTTGTTGTTTGTCATCGAGTTGATCCCCTATCTGCTGACGCTGCGCAGTGAGGTGGCCCGTCACTTTGGTCGCTGGCAGCCCTGGAAGGCGGCGGTTGCTGAGTCTACGTTTCATGGTGAACAGCCTCCCTTGCCGTCCGCAAGAAGCAGTGCGAACCGCGCCGTCCACCTGCAGTGGGATGGCGAGAAAATTGCCGCCACCCTGACAGCCATGGCGACTGTGATCGACGAGAGTATGATGACCTGGATAGAGACGCTCCAACGTCGTTCCACCAGTGTCGCGCCGCACCATGATGGCGTCGATCTGGAGTTGATCGGCCTGCTTCAGCATTTGCTGAGGGACGGTCAACAGACAGACCCGCGCTATATGCGAGAGCGGATTCAGCGCATCCCCGATGTACTCAAGGCGCAAGGGCTGCGTCTGTTGCGTTATGAAGAACTGCCTGCCGGCGCTGCTCTGGATGAGTATTTCCAGGTCTTCATTGACCCTTCCGTTCCATCTGTGGTCACGGTGCTGCCTGCAGTTGTGGCGGAAGACGGTGTCGTCGCCGAGGGTCGGTTGATCGTTGCCCATCATTCAGTACTTACAGGAGGTTGACCATGAACACCGTGCAGGCTGCATTTGGCGGCAGGAACGTCATCGGCTTCGATTTGGGGCACGCCCACACCACCCTGGCGACAATGTCAGTAGCCGGGCGAGAACTAAAGATACTAGAAATAAGCAAACGCAAAGTGCAGACGACCGCGCTCAAGCGGCGCTATGTCGGGTCAGAGCATCAGCGCAACGGTTCTACCAACGGCTACAAGCTCTTGTTCGGCGATCGGGTCTTCAACCATACGCCGCCGGAGGATGAATTGCACATCAGCTTCAAGCGCCGTCCTTCGCACGATCCGATATATCAGAAGAACATGGCAGAGTTCTTCGCCTCCGTTCTGAGCGACATCGACAACAGCGGTCAGTTGCAGGGTTGGTCGCAGACGACCATCATCGTTGGCTGCCCCTCGGCGTGGTCGGAACAAGAGCGAGCGTGGTACCAACAACTGCTGACGGTGACCGGCTATCCGCAGCCGCTGGTCATTTCCGAGTCTCGGGCGGCGCTGCTCCATACGATTGTCTCTGAGGAGGCGCAGGTGAAGCTTCAAGATTTCGATAATACGATCCTTGTCGTCGATGTTGGCTCCTCTACAGTTGACTTCACCTTGATTCACGGGATGAAAAGTGAAGAGCCGTTGGCTGACTTCGGCGACGACATCGGCGGCGCCTTTTTCGACCAGGCGATTTATGACTATGCCGTGGCGCATCATCCCCAGCCAGAACAGTTGCGCAGCTTGCTTGCGCTCAATCGCAACCTGGAACCCAAGCTCTTGTATTTGTGTCGCAAGGCGAAAGAGAAGTACTTCGACGCGCCTGATGACTTCGAGGATAGAAATGTACCTGGATTTGCCGAGGAAGTGGGCACGATCATGTGCGGGCCAATAGTAAACGGCGCCGTGATGGCGGAGATTCTGGCAAAGCCCACGAAATCGGGCAAGCCGTGGATCTCAACCTTCGCGGAGCATCTCCAGCGCGCAAAGCAGATCGCGGACGCAAAGGGCAAGCCGGTGCGCGTGATTATCCTGACCGGTGGCGCCGCCCGCATGCATTTCGTCAAGGAAACAATCGACGCCATCTTTCCCGATAGTAAGCTCTTTGTGGATAGCGAACCAGAAAATTCTGTGGCGAAGGGTCTGGCAGTGTGGGGACGCGGCGACATCCTGGTCAACTCGTTCCGTGCGGAAGTGGATCGGCTCTTTGCGACGGAAATTCCCGCTCTCTTGCGCAGCCGGCAGGAGCAGCTCCTCGACCTGTTGACGCCAACGCTGGCGGATAAAGTGATCGATGACTTTGTCACGCCGGGCATCTTCGCCTGGAAACGCGGTCAATATGAGAGCCTGGCGAGCCTGAAAGCTGCGATTGCCGCCCAAACCGCCGCGTGGTTGTCTAGCGTCGAGGGGCAACAACTGCGTGTCGAGATTGCCAATCGCTGGTGGAACGATTACGTGCGCCAAGACTTTCAGGCCATCATGGAGCCGGTGTGTGCAGCGCACGACGTGCCGGTCGGCTCGGTGGATATCCGCGTGCCTTTCCAGCTCGATCACTTCAGTCATAATGAACTGGATGTGCCGATTCCGCTTGGCCCATTGCTGCGCATCGTTGCCTACATCATCTTCTGGGCGATCGTATGGGTGCTGCCACTGGGCGGCCCGATCCTGGCGGCCTTCATTACCCTCCTGTTCAAGGATGAGATCGACCGGTTCATCGATAACAGCATGCAGCAACTCAATCTGCCAGTTTTCATGCGCAGCACGGTCAGTGACAATAAAATTCAGCAGATCGGCAAACAGAATCGCGTTCGCATTGCCGGCGTCATGAAACAGAAGTTGATGGATGATGCCGTCTTTATGGAGAATCTAAACCAACAACTGGTTGCGCAACTACGCGACGACGTGGAGCGCGCCGTGCAGAAGATCGCCCGTCGGCTCTATTCAGGCGTCTGAGGCGCCACCGCCCCTGGTTCGCTGCCCTTCAGCGGGCTTCAGAGTCTCCTGAAAGATTGCCGCGTCGATCACGATATCGGTTCAACTGTTGAGTGGCGCAAGGCGCCAGAAAGGGATGATTCTATGCAACGGCAAAAACTGTTCAACTTTTTATTGCTGACTGCGTTACTTGCTGCGCTCATCACGCCTGCCCGCGCCCACGCTTTTCCTACTGCGCCGGCGGCTGGCGCACCGTCCGCCGAACAGCGTCTGCGCCAGCAACTGGCCGAGCTGCAGGCGCGGCTCGCTGCACTTCCGCAGCCCACGCCAGCATCGAAGTTCTCTGCCGCGTCGGCGCCGGTCAGGCTCATTTCACCGGCGGCGCTGCCGATCAACACCAGTGACGCCCTGTTGGATTTGGAGGCACTGCGCGCTAAAATCGGCTCACCTGCAGCGGATAAGGTCAACGCCGCCGCCGTCGCCGACCTGAGAGACCCTGACAACCCAATCAACAAATATACGCCCTATGCGCTAATCGGCGGCGCTTCGGCTGTCGATCTGGGGCTGGTCTATAGTGGCGGGTTGGTGGGGCCGGGCACCTTCGACGCCGTGCGCTTCTGCCCCGCCTGCTGGGACACGCGCTACTACACGCGAGGGACCTCGAATGCGGCGGACATATCGAACGCGCTGCTTATGGCGAACAGCAGCATCAACTCCACGCTGCCGCTGGTTACATCCCTCACCAATGGCAACTGGAATCAATACCTGGGTGCGCTGCCCAACGCTGGCGGCTGGAACGCCAGCTTTGGCGCCTACGACCCCTTCAACAGCGGCGCTGCCAGCTCCTACACCGGTTCTTCGGCTTTCGTTCAATCGGTGCTGGGCTACAATCCATCGTCGCCTTACAACTTCACCACGCAGTTTCTGATGAACATGAACAGCCTGGGCACGCCATGGACAGGTTTCAACTATGGCTTCGGCGGCTGGGGCGTGCAGCGCAGCGACGCCGCGCCCGCCTCCCTCATCGATCGACTGGCGCCGCGCTTCACCGAGCTGGGCGCCCGGCAGGAAACCCTCTACTTTGCTAATCAGGATTTGGGCGATCTACGCAGCGAATCGAACGCTTTCCTGATCTACCTGATGTTCACCGATCCCTGGTATCTCTACTACGACTACGAACTGCGCGCCTACCTCACCTCAATTTACACCACGCGTTCCTCCTATGCCACCGTGACGGCGCTTGCCGCCGAGATCGCCGCCTGGAGCGACGCACCCGTCGACGCAACCGTGTTGCAGGAGCGGCACGCCAAACGCATGAATCTGGAGGCATGGTACGCCTATCTGGAATTTGAGGTGCTCTACTATCTCTATGTGACCCCGGGCGCGCTGGCGTGGGTGTTGGATGTCACGCAGTTCCTGGGCGATCGCCTCCTGGCAGCCTGGCAACGCGATGATGCAACACAGTGGTTCGCCGACTGGCAAACGCGCTGGCTGAGCGCCTATGCCGCCGCACCTGAATTTGCCACGCTGGAGTCGGCGGTCACAGCACTGGCTGCAGATTTCCCTGCTTTCGCCGAATACATGCAGCTCAACCAGCAGGTGCGCAATCTGACCACCGCCTTCGACAGCGAGCCGGCGGTGCAAGATTTCGCCGCCCAAACCGAAGCGCTCTTTGCCGATCAGACGCTGGCGGATCAGATCAACACAGAATACGGCGCCTATCTGACGCGTATGCGCAGCGCGCTCCAAACGGTCTCCTTCGACGCTGAACTGGAGCGTTATTACGAGGAACTCAATGGTCTGGTGCTCGCCGATGATCTCTATCAGATGCTGGCAACAGTGCAGTACGGCACGATTTTGCTGGTCGACGACTTTCAACGCCAGGTGCACGATGCGGTCTATGCTTGCCTGTATTACCTGGGCAATCAGTGCAACCCCTACACCTACATCGATGTTGTTGCGCTGTACAATCAGAGCTTTGTGGATTTGATGTGGTTGGCTGGGGATTTCTATGAAGCGCACACGCTCTTCTGGTGGATATTCTACCAACACGACAGCTATACAACGCTGGAGCGGGCATCGCTGCAGGAATTGAGTGATCTCACAGCCTCGGTTGCACCGGCGCTGGAGGATGCGCGCAGCGATTTCAAGGCGGCGGTGGCGGCGCTGCCTCAGGTCGCCGACCTGCGCGCCAATGCCAGCAACCTGGTTGCCACCCTGCGCGGGCGTAGCGGTGTGACCACTGCGGCCACGGCTGCGGCGGCGAGTCTGGATCAGGCGCTGACGCGGATGAGCGAGCTGGTGATCGAGTTGACTACACCGCTTGCAGAGCCAACGCCCGATCCATCGCCTACGCCAGGCGCCACGCAATCACTTTACCTGCCTGTCACTATCCGGTAAGCATGCCTGGCTGAATGGAGTTGAACAATCTGGCATTATCTTCCCGGAAGCTCTAGAACTTCCGGGAAGATAACCGGCCACTCAGATGTCAGGTGATCGACGCCCTAAAGAAGAACGGCGCCTGGCGGGGTGGCGCCATTCCGCCGCACTGCAACTGTGGGCGTTGATTCCGTCATTCTGACGCGCCAGACATCAACCACCCAACCCGGCTGTGCTATCATCCTGCGTCGAATCGATCGATCGACCTGGGAGCTTGCATGCCGCGACCGTTGTTTGACTCGCCCTATATCTTTGGCATCCACGAACCCGGCGGCGAGCCACACATGCTTGCCGCTGGGCCTCCGGGATGGATTCTCTTTGCCGAAGTGCTGGGTCACGATCTCCGCCGACCTGAGCGGGGTCGATTGCACGATAATCTATTTCGGTGGAAATTGTGAATTGGTGCAGAGCTCACCAGAGGTGACTTGCATCACAAAACCGAATTTCAACCAAAAAAGATACACTACCATTACACCAGTTACGCCAACAACGCACTGCCCACGCCTCCATCCAACAATTGCGGCTGAAAGTCGGATCGGCCAGGTTCAACAGGGCGCCGGTCTCAAGACTGTTGTACGTTGGCGCTACCAGCAAAAATCGAGTCTGCGAACGGTTTGTTGCGCCAACACACTTTGAAACCAAGTCGTCGTCACAAATACTTCCCGGAGCGCCTCGAGCTTCCCGAAAGGCGCCGCATCAGCACCTGCACAACTGCTCTGACTTATTCAGGCAGCTGCCATGGACGCGTCAGATCCAGCGCCAATCGACTTCCCTGCAAGGTGAGCGGCGTCGGCACATTGTTGGTGAAGAGTCCACCCGTGCCCAGCCCGTGCACGCAGTCGCCGCCGATCGCGCTTGTCCATTGGCAAATGGCGTTAAGGCCGACGTTTGATTCGAGCAACGAGTTGACGATCCAGCGAATGCTGCGCGCTTCGGCTTCGGCGATCCATGCTTCACTGGCAGCAAAACCGCCCAGCAGCGCTGGTTTCACGATCAAATACTGAGGACGTACAGTATTGAGCAACGCGTGACGTTCTTCTGCGCTGCAGATCGGAATCATCTCCTCATCCAGCGCAATCGGCGCAGGCGAATGACGGCACAGATCAGCCAGGACGCCCCAACAGCCGGGCTTCACTGGCTGTTCGACAAACGCAATAGCAAGATCGGCCAGGCTGTCGAGTCGATCGAGCGCCTCTTCCGGCGAAAAGGCGCCGTTGGCATCCAAACGCAACTCAACAGTTGGGTGCGCATTACGGACGCAACGCAGCAAAGAAAGCTCCTGTTCAAAGGGCAATGCGCCGATCTTCATTTTGATTACAGTGAAGCCGGCTGCAATTTTGGCTTCGATCTGACGTAAGATTCCGTCGAAATCATCCATCCAGATCAGACCGTGCGTTGGGAGCGAACTTTCCCCACGCGCAAAGGGTGTATCCCACCAGCGCCGCTGTGCACCCCCAGCCAGATCGCGCAGCGCCATCTCCACGCCAAAAGCCAATGAGGGCCACGTCGACGCCTCATGCACAAGCCACCGCATCGCCTCCGCGGTTTTGGCAATGCGCGCTGCGTTGAATTCGGCGCAAAATGCGGCAAGGGCGTCACCGAATGCATCAGCGTCGTCGCGGCTCAAGCCGGCGATGGGGCCACACTCACCCCATCCAACCTGTTCGGGCGCAGCAGTTCGCCACACACGCACAAACCAAATCGGGCGCGTTGTCAACACCCCGCGCGAGGTCGGCGCAGGGTTGCGAAAATGGAGCGTGTAGGGCATCGTCGCAAGCTGAAGCATGGCGTTAGGAGAGACGATATAGATGGAACGCGGATTGGGTGGATTCGGCTGATCGACGCAAGCTGGAAATCCGCGAGAATCCGCCGCACCCGAACAATCCGCGTTCGATTCTGGTGCGATTACGGGAATTTCGGGAATTTGTCGAAGTCTGGCTTCCGCTTCTCCAGGAATGCCTGCTTACCCTCCTGCGCTTCTTCCGATAAGTAATAGAGCAGCGTGGCGTTTCCTGCAAGCTCCTGAATGCCAGCCTGCCCGTCGAGTTCAGCGTTGAAGGACGCCTTCAACATGCGGATTGCCAGCGGACTTTTCTCCATGATCTTGCGGCACCATTCGATGGTCGTCGCTTCCAACTGGTCGAGGGGGACGACCTTGTTGACCAGGCCCATGTCGAGCGCCTCCTGGGCGTTGTATTGGTCGCACAAGTACCAGATTTCGCGCGCCTTCTTCTGCCCGACGATGCGCGCCAGATAGGAAGCGCCGAAACCGCCATCGAAGCTACCCACCTTCGGCCCGGTTTGACCAAAACGCGCGTTGTCGGCGGCGATAGTTAGATCGCAAACGACATGCAGGACATGGCCGCCGCCAATCGCGTAGCCCGCCACCATTGCGATCACCACTTTGGGAATTGAGCGAATCATCTTCTGCAGGTCAAGTACGTTGAGACGCGGCACTTTGTCCACGCCGACATAGCCGCCAACGCCGCGCACGCTCTGGTCCCCGCCGCTGCAAAACGCTTTGTCGCCCGCGCCAGTGAGCACAATCACTTTGATGCGCGGATCCTCGCGGCAGATCGCCATGGCGTCGATCATCTCCTGCACGGTCAGCGGCGTGAAGGCGTTGCGCTTCTCCGGGCGGTTGATCGTGATCTTGGCAATGCCGTCGTACAGCTCAAACAGGATTTCCTCATATTGCTTGATCGGCTCCCACACCACTCGCTCTTGAACAGTGGCGTCAGCGCCATTTGTCAGGTTATTCATTGTCTTCTTTTTTCCTTTGTCCGCACAATTCTCTACTGATATCATGAGCTTCATCAATGGCGTCGTTATTATAGCGTCAATTATGACAAACAAATGTGAAGGCTTCCACAATCTGCGCTATAATCTGATCAATGACGGATGAATTGCTGCCGACAACCCTATCAGACGATGACAAAGAGGTCACTGTTGCACCGCGCCAGCGCGTGCGAATTCGCTATGGCAAAGGCGAGACGATCAAATTTATTTCACATCACGACGAGTTTCGCCTTTGGGAACGAGCGCTGCGCCGCGCCAATCTGCCCTTGCTCTACAAGCAAGGTTTCAACCCACAGCCACACATCCAGTTCGCTGCGCCGTTGGGCGTCGGCATCACCGGCGACAACGAGCTGCTCGACATCATTCTGTCCCCGCCGACGCCGACAGCCGAGGTGGTTGAACGTCTGCGCGCTGCGCTGCCTCCCGGAGTGACGCTGCACGCTGTAGATGAAGTCTCCTTCACGGCAACTGCGCTACAAAATTTGATCATCGGCGCTGACTACACGATCATTCTGTTTGCTGAGCCGGACGAAATTGCGGCAGGGTTGATCGAGGGTCGCATCGAGGCGTTGCTGCAATGCGAGACGATCTGGCGAGAGCGCGAACGCAAAGGCAGGCGCTACACATACAATCTGCGCCCGCTGATCTTGGAGTTGCGCTATCTTGGCTATGACGTCGCCGTCGAAGAGCATCGTATCTTTCTGCGCGTACAAATGCGCAGCGGAGCTACTGGCCGCCCCGATGAGGTGGTGGATGCGTTGGGGTTCGACGACTTTGCGCGCACCTTGCGCCGCGACCGCCTCTATTTTGCCGACGATGACGAAGATGTAGCGCTCATGTCTCGCTACCCGACGGTCTTGCAAGAGCAAATCGCCGCCCCGCGCGGGGTGCGGGGCGACTCGTTGCGCACTCCCGTCACTTCTGGCGATCCCTTCGTGCGCAGCGGACAGCGCACGATCAATGAACGCGCTGGCGATGAATTTGTCTGAGACCAAAAGGTATTTCCAATTTGCCCTCTTTTTTAGAACGTTTGGCGGAGATACATTGCCAACCATCCACGACGAGAACTTTAGTGAAGCGCTTGCGAAGCGTTTTCGACCAGTTCAGGCAGAATCAGGTCCGCCATACGATGGCGCAAAGGCGGCGCATCGACAAAGCCACAGTGACCGCCCGTTGGGTGAATCTGAACGTCGAGCAATCGGTGGGGCGTGAGCGTGTAAAAGTCCATCACCGGGATCACAGGATCGTTCATAGCGGTGATGATCGTCGCGCGCACCGTCAGGCTCGTCAACGCATCGCCCAGCACGGCGTAGGAGGCGAAATACTCATCGGCGTTGCGAAATGGGACGGCGCCTTTGCGAGCAAGCTCCTGGATAAACCATTCGGTCATGTCGCGCACCAGAGGAATCCGTTCGATTTCGTGCACGTCGGGCGCATCTGCAAATAGCGCACGCTTGGCGCGCAAGGAGCGCAGCCATCGTCGGCGGAAATAGCGCCGCGTGCCCGGATTGCGATCCAGCGCGTCGGTGGCGCGACCAGGGTTGATCGCCGGACAGATCGCCACCACCTTGTGCAGATTGTGAAACGGCGTGCGTTCGCTGTGCCACTTCGCCAGCCGCAGTGCAAAATTTCCGCCCATCGATGCACCGACGATGAAAAAGGGGCGGTCGCCCGCCAACCTAGCAACCTGCGCCGTGGCGGCGGCGGTCTCTTCGATCAATGTGCCGCGAAAGACGCCGCGGTTCAGGGCGTAGGGATTGATATGCAACCCGGGGCCGTGATCGCGCAGATTCAGCCGAAACGTGGCATATCCCTGCTCCACCAGCCGCTGGGCGAGAATCACATTGTAGTTAGAGTGGCTGCATCCCTCCCAGCCATGGATGATCATGACCAGCCCGCGCTGGATGCCCGGCGACCGGCTGGCATTGAAATAGCCGTGCAACCGCACTGTCCGTTCTGGTTCTGCGCCCGTCAAATCGGGACCGGCATCGAGCAGAATCAGTTGCTCGTCGGTCGTGATGTCGATTCCCTTGGGACGCACCATGGCAAGTACAGTCTGCGCGCTGGCTGAGCGCACCAACGGGTTCGGACGAAAGGGCGTGCGCGGTGTGCGATAGTCGATCATGATGCAAGTATACCCTTGTTGTGCGTCAAAGCGTCAGCGCGCGGCTCTCGATCTTTTCCCGGATCAACGCGTGAAAGGCGCCAACATCCATGCCGTTGACGCGCTCCCCGTTGCGTTTTCGCAGCGAGACGGTGTTGTTCGCCATCTCTTGATCGCCCACGACCAACATGTATGGTGTTTTCATCAACTGCGCGTCACGAATCTTGGCGTTCATGCGTTCGCTGCTCAGGTCAGCCTCGGCGCGCACGCCCGCAGCTTGCAATTGCTGCGCTAACTGAGCAGCGTAGCTGTTGTGATCGCCTGTGATCGGGATGACGCGCACCTGTTGCGGCGCTAGCCAAACCGGGAACGCACCGGCAAAGTGCTCGATCAGAAAGCCAATCATGCGTTCGTGCGTGCTGAGCGGCGCCCGGTGGATACAGAGCGGCGTCTCTTCCTTACCCTCGCGGTTGGTGTAGACCAGGTCAAAGCGCGCAGGAACAGCAAAATCGACCTGATTCGTCGCCAACGTGAACTCGCGGCCAATGGCGCTCCAGATTTGCACGTCGATCTTTGGCCCATAGAACGCCGCTTCGTCCGGCACTTCGACATAGGGCACGCCGCCGTTGTCCATCGCCCGCCGCACCATTTCTTCGGTCTTGAGCCAGAGCCGCTCGTTGTCGATGTACTTCTTCCCCAACCCCTTGCGATGATGCGTGCTCAAGCGCATCACAAACTTGTCGATGGCGAAGACTTCGAAGTAATAGCGATAAAGGTCGATAACCGCCATAAATTCCTGCTCAAACTGCTCTTCAGTGCAATAAATATGAGCGTCGTTCATCTGCATCGAACGCACGCGCATTAACCCGAAGAGTTCGCCGCTCTTTTCATAGCGGTAGCAGGTGCCATATTCCGCCAGACGCACCGGCAGGTCGCGATAAGAGCGCGGCTTGCTGGCAAAAATCTTGTGGTGGAACGGGCAGTTCATCGGCTTGACGTAATACTTGACGCCCTCCAGCTCCATCGGCGGATACATGCTCTCGGCATAATAGGGCAGGTGACCGCTGCGCAGAAAGAGGTCTTCTTTGGTCAGGTGTGGCGTCTTGACACGCTGGTAGCCGGCGCGCAGCTCTGTCTCGGCAGCCAGTTTTTCCAGCTCGCTGATCATCACGCCGCCGTTGGGCAGCCAGAGCGGCAGCCCAGGCCCGACCTCCTCGTCAAAGATGAAGATCTCCAGCTCGCGGCCAAGCTTGCGATGGTCGCGCTTCTTCGCCTCTTCGAGCATGGTGAGATACTCGTTGAGTTCTTTTTTGCTGCGCCACGCCGTGCCGTAGATGCGTTGCAACATCGGATTATTTTCATCGCCGCGCCAGTAGGCGCCTGCCACACTCATCAGTTTGAAGGCGTCGGGCGGAATCTGGCCCGTGTGCTCGACATGCGGGCCACGACACAAATCCTCGAAACTGTCCTGGCGATAGGTGCTGATCACCGGCTTTTCCTGCGTCTCATTGCCATACTCGTCGATGCCGCCCTGTTCGAGACCCGCGATCAGCTCGAGCTTGTAGGGCTGGTCGGCGAAAAGCGCGCGTGCTTCGTCGGCGCTCACCTGTCGATAAACGAACGGATGCCTGCCGGCGATGATCTGGCGCATCCGCTTCTCGATCTGCTCCAGTTCCTCAGGCGTGAAGGTGCGCGTCTTGCCAGCATCATCCTTGCCAAGATCGAAATCGTAGTAAAAGCCGTTGTCGATCGGCGGCCCGATGGCAATCTTTGCTTCTGGGTGGATCTCCAACACCGCTTGCGCCATGACGTGTGCAGCGCTGTGGCGGATTCTGTACAGTTGCTCATCTTCAGATGAACGGTTCAGGTGACTCATACGCTTGCATCCTAATGGTACCTATTGCAATATTCGCTATTGACTTCCAGGAACGACGGTTCATGAACAGTTCATAATCGAACATTGTTACGTGTTATGTGGTTCGTTAAGCCAGCGCCTCTGCAAAAAAGGTCAGAACTCCGGCAAGCCCACGCAGGATTGACGACAATAAAACCATCACAGCAGACTCAAACGAAGTAGTCTCTTCAGGAAACCGAATACGGAAAAATAGCCAGAGCGCAGCCGCAAGCAACAAATACAGCAGATGGCGTTTACCTCGTGCAAGGCGCGCTTCGAGCAACAGATCGGCAGGGGTCTTTTCGGTCTTCAATGTGATCGACATCGGACTGTTGATGGCGTTTTCATTCTTGCGCCAACCCTGCTCTAAATTCAGCACCAATCCGAGGCCAATCAAGATGCTGACGGCCACAATCCCGATGAGGAATGGGGTTTCGATGGGCATGGTGTAACTCCCAAGGGCATGAGTCAGTGGAATCCAGTATCCACTTCGCACCATTATAGCACCGAGTGCGCCGATTTGTGCATCCGATTTCATTACGATAAAATAGAACATTTGTTCTGTACCGTAAATTGGAGAACTTGAACCATGAGGATCACCGATTTTGACATTATCAACCCACTCGACGGCCTGTGGGGGCGAACCTTTCACGGCCCAATGCACCGCTTCTCGTTTCGAGCTGACTGCGACTTCACCGGTTACGAGATCGAAAAGATGCTGCGGCGTTACGGCATACGCATTTGGGGACGCGAGATGGATGGCAGCGAGGAGCGCGCGTTTTTGGTGAAGCGCAGCCAGGCAGTCTGGGCGGAATATCTGCTTTGCCGCGCCGGCGTGCCATTGACGTGCGCACTCATCGACCCGCGCAACGCCGAATATCGCAAGCATCATCCCCCGCGCTCGATGCCGACGCCGTGGACAAAACACGGCGTTGGCCCAGCCAGTCTGGTCGACCATGTCCTTGATCTGTTGGACAAAGTGTTTCCCTAGCCGAGAGACACTGTATTTGAGTCTTGTTAAGGTGCAACAGTGCGCACTATGCACTCAAATGTGACGGCGATGCTTTGCCAAGCCACTGCGCCGCCCATTGGGTCATCCCAAGCAAGTGGCGCAACCCGTTCTCGATCGGTTGTGTTGCGATCCACTCATCGGTGCGGTGGGCATTGCCGCCCTCGGTGACGCCGATGCACACAGCCGGTATGCTGCGGCTAAGCGGGATATTGGCGTCGGTGCTGCTGATGCGCATCGACATTTGCGGCTTGATGTGCAGACCGCGCAGCGATGCAATGGCGGCCTCGACCAGCGGATGATCGGCGGCGATGGCGCCGCCGGGACGGTCGCCGATCACTGCGCTGGTGACGGTGACGCCTGCCTGCTGCCAGCGCACCGTCTGATAGCGGCTGATGATCGCCTGAACCTGCTGGACGATGCTCTCCAGCGCCGCTGGCTCTTCGCTGCGCAGATCAAGCTCCAGCGCAGCATGTTGAGCGATAGTGTTGACCGATGTGCCGCCCTCAATCACGCCAATGTTGAAGGTTGTGCGCGGGTTTTTAGGTGGGCGCAGTTGCGTAATGTCGGCGGCAAGCTGCACCAGCAAATGCACTGCGCTGGCTGCGCCAAAGTCGCTCCAACTGTGGCCGCCCGGCGCTGTCACGTGGATGCGGAAGCGGCGCGAGGCCAGCGCCTGGTGCACGATACGCGACAACCCCATGCCCTCGATCACGATGGCGGCGCCCACGGCGCCTGATTCGGTCGCCGTCAGCCGGTCAAACGCCGCGCGCATGCCGCGCAAGTCGCCGTTGCCCTCCTCGCCGACATTGGCGACGAACCAGATGTCCACCGGCGGCGCCGGTTGCGCACGCAATACATCCGCCAGCCAGATCAGGGCGGCGACGCCAAGCGAGTTGTCGCCCAGCCCAGGCCCAAAGATGCGATGGTGGCGCTCATCGCGCCGCACGCTCAGATCGACGGCGGCAGGGAAAACAGTGTCGGTGTGGGCGCTCACGACCAGGGCAGGCGCGCGCTGCTCACCAGCACGGCAAGCATAGACGTTGTGCAGGTCGTCCATCTCGACGGCATAGCCCAGATCGCGCAATGCCGCAGCAACCCACGCCGCGCGCGCTGCTTCCGCGCCTGTCGGCGCTGCGATCTGCTGGATGGCGATGCTCCATTCGATCAGTCGTTGGCTGTCGCTGGAAAGGTTGCTGCTCATCTGTGTGACCAAATATCGACGATTTCTGCCCAAAACATATCGCAATGTCTATGAAATAAAAAAGCTTCGTCGCATGGGACGAAGCTTTCGCTCGCGATTCCACCCATGTTGCTGCAGATTGACATACGCCAATTCGCAACCACTTGTGGCGCCAATAACGGGGCGAGCCGGAATAACTTACTTGCCTGACGTGCTGAGAGGTGTTCGGTCATTCGCTCACAGGTGGTCTCCGTAGATCGCGCCTGCGTCGCATTTCAGCCAGTGTGCGGCGCTCTCTGCAAGGTCGATGGTCTGCGAAGGTGTCCTGTTCAACGCTTTTGATTATGTGTGGGAGATACTGGACTTGAACCAGTGACCTCTACGATGTCAACGTAGCGCTCTAGCCAGCTGAGCTAATCCCCCAAAGCATTCTTGAGTATAGCATGCACGGACGCTGCGACAAAATCGCAGGCTTGCTCAATTGGGAAAAATATAACCGCTTGGTCCCAAATTCATGGCTTCGACATCGCTGCGCGTGTCGATCATGTATTCGAGCAGTTTTGTTTCGCGCGAAAGCAGTCGGCTTTCCAGCGCCAGGATTTCAGGTACGCCCATTGCCTCCAGCAACTGTTGCTTGTCACTTGGGCTGACCTGCAAAGAAATAGCAACCAGAAAAGCAAGCGTCAGCGGGTCTTCAGGCAAGCGGTCAAGCATGAGGTTGACATTGGCGGCTTTGGAAAGCAGCGCCACGTAGTCGAGCACCTGTGGACGCACACGCTGGCTGAGTTCGACGGCAAGCTGCGTGGCGCCATTGACAACCGGATAGTGGCTGACTACGGCGGTCAGATAGCTGTGGTCGTCGCGCAGTTCGAGAATGCGAAAACGCTGCGTGCCTACGGCAGTGATATTCATGCGTCCATCGTCGAGCTTTTCCACACGCACGATGCGCGCCGCTGTCCCAATCTGATGCGGCTCAGCGCCGCCGCCCACCTCCTCTCCTTCGGCAATCAATGTCACGCCGAAGGGTAGATGTTCGTCGATGCAGCGACCGATCATTTCACGATAGCGCATCTCAAAGATGTGCAGCGGAAGCACCATACCCGGAAACAGGACAACATTCTTTAATGGAAAGATCGGCATTAGCATGGTGCGGTTTCGCGGTCTTTCGCTTGAAGCGTAACTGCTGGACATCATTGCGTTAGATTTCTTCATCTTGTTGAAACTCATTCGTCGTCTTCGTGAACAACGAAAAGGTGATCCTCATCCACCTTCATCAATTCGCGCATCACAACTGTAGCGAAGGCGCCCTTCGTCAATGTAAACCTGGCGACAATCTGCTCCCCGCGCGCTTCGACTGTCAAATCGGGCACGAGCAAACGACCTACGCGGCGCGTTCCATCGATGTGCGCTCGCTCGAAGTGCGCCAATGTGAGAGGCGAGGCCGCCAGCACTTCGTCTTCCAGACGTCCCGCCGCATCTTTCGCTTTCCACATGCGCGACCCGAAAAGCGGTGCGGTAAAATTGATTTCTTGAGCGGCGTATCTTGGCTGTTCGGTCTCTACATCCTGGACATCGAACATGCCGCCTGTCGCCGTCTTCTTCGCCACATCGCCGGGCAGCAGTCGGTCGAACGCATCGATCTCGAACCGTCGCACAAGGTAGCGGTTGCAGAGATAACTCTGGTAACTTGAGATGAGAAAACGACGCAACCACTTGTCGCCTGGTCGCCGCTCACCCAGCAGAATCGCCAGTCCCTGTCGCACATTGGCGCCATTGCGCCCGATGCGCTGTACGCCAAAATAGTTGGGCAACCCGCGCCGTCGAATTTCTGCAGCGATTGCCTGGCTGCGCCGTAATGCTGCATCAGTCGATATCGCCAGCTCGCTGACGGTGATCTCGAAACGATTACCGATCAGGTGCCCGATGCGGAGCTTATTGCGATGAAACTTCACCCAATTCACCGTCACCGGCAGCTCTGACTCGATGCGCTGGGCTGCTTCGTCGGCAAAAGCTGCTGGCTGATGCCCCACGCTGAGGCTAAACGTCTGTGTTGTTTTTGCCGCTTTGTCCTTCAACCCTGCAAAGCCGACCGCACCTCGCTCCAGCCCGAACAATTTTTCCAACCGGCTCTGCACTTCTTTTGTGGTCAACTCGACCTTCGTCAAATTGACGTAAAGATGTTGCCCATCGCCGACAGCTTCATAGAGGCCTACTTCCTCGACGATAAAATGCTCCGGTTCGGCGCGCAAAACTCCGCCAATTCCCGGCAGATCGGCCGTCAGATAAGGCAACCGCAGATCAACTTCTTCTACATTGTGCATGTTTGCTGGCTCTTTCGCAGGAAGGGAGGTTCCAAAGCGGAGCGGGTGGCGAAAATCGCAGGCGGGTCTGCACGTTCACTTGACATTGATGAAAATCTCATGATGAACAAACAGCCCGCCGGTGCTGGCGAGCAGTTGAAAACCGGCTTCCTGGGCATGACGGCGTACATTGCCAGGGAGCATGTAGGAGGGGCTGTACATCTCTTCCGTGATCCCAAGCCGTGCGCCTGGTTTGAGCACGCGGCGCAACTCGTTGAGCGCCGCTGGCTTGTCAGGAATCTCTCCTAACGTTGAAACGAGCATAGCAACGTCGACCGAATCGTCGGAAAGTGGCAGCTCGTATGCGCCGCAGTGATGGAGTGTGATCCAGCCATTCACGCCTTCTGCAATAGCACGCTTGCTTGCGAGTGCGAGCATTGCCGCCTGTAAATCGACGCCGTGGACATGGCCGCCGGCGCCGACCATGTGCGCAGCAGTGCATGTAAACACGCCAACACCGCAGCCCAGGTCAAGCACCGTCATATCGGCGGCGACGCCGTAGGCGTCGAGCACCTGCGGCGGATCAAGCGCCTGAAGTCGCCACGGATGATCGAGCAAGCTGGCGAACTGATGCGGCAGCGGTTGTGGCTGCAGATTGTGCTGTGCGCGCAACGTCGCTTTGAAACCGAGCAACGCGCCAAGACTGGCGAGCGACAAATTCGCTAGTGCAGTGAGAATTGCTGTCACAGTCCAAACCTCGTTTTCTGGATGACGCCACACAGATGCCGTGACCCTGCAAAGTGAACCATCAGGAATTCACGGCCTGTCCTTGTGCTGCGGGTGGCGGAAAGCGAATTTTTAGCACACCGTTGACGAACGTGGCGCCGCTGGCGTCGCGCTGCGCCAGGACGGACGGCAGCAGCATTTCGCGCTTGAAGTTGCCGATGTTGATGAACAGTTCGTCCCCGCGCTTGGTTAGTTTGACTTTTTCAAGCTCGACCTGAGGCAGCGGTAGATGCATGATAAAATCTTCGCCTTCTTCCTCGATCGATTGCGCCTGGCCGCGGAAGAACAGTTGGCTTGGGTCGCGCTCCTCGAAGAGATCGCCAGCGAGATGGCGCAGACGATCCAGGCCGACCATTTCCTGATCATACCAGCGCGAGCGGAAGATCGGCAGTGGATAAAAGTCGCGCTCAATTTCACCCAAGTAGCGCGCTTGAATCTCCTGCAAGTGACGGAGATATCTGTCCTCGCTAGGTGCAGCAACCCAGGCATTGCCGCCGCCGTCGCTATCCACGCCCGGCAAGATGCGGTTCACAATGGCAGCATCGACCGGGTAGCCGAAGAGCGAGAGATAGGTGACAGCGCGGGCGCCTTCCTTGAGCACCATCTTTTCCGGGTTGAGCACGACGCGGTAGCTGGTAATCTCCGGGTTGGTCAACACCTTTTGCAGCTCTTTGACGCCATCGACAAGACTATTAAGACCGCCGAACAGGTCTTTGTCGGGCACGATGCGGTTGAGCAATCCGGTTGCGATCCTGAGCGTCGCATCGCCCCAGCCGCGTAACCGACCGACATACCACTGGAAACTTTCCGGCATTGTCAGCAAGCGCATAGTCTCGCCAGTGGGTGCAGCGTCGACGATGACGCAATCGAAATGTCCCTCGTTCGCCTGTTTGTTGATATGCAACAGACTTACAACCTCTTCCATGCCAGGAATGATCGCCATCTCTTCGGCAACGGCTTTGTTCATGCCTTGTTTACGCAGGACATTGCCAAGATAGCCCTGCATTTCACCCCAATGTTCGCGCACTTCCTCCACGACATTGATCTCTTGGGCGTAAAGGTTCGGCGCGATCTCAACTGGTTGGGAGCTGAGCGACATGTCGAAGCTGTCCGCCAGGCTGTGGGCAATGTCGGTGCTGACCACCAGTGTACGGTAGCCCAGGTCGGCGCAGCGGATAGCCGAGGCCGCTGCGGTTGTCGTTTTGCCAACGCCGCCTTTGCCCAAATAAAGAATGATTCGCATCTGTTTTTACACTCCTGTTGCTGTCTTCACGTTGGCGTACAAAAAAGCAACGCCCTACGCAGTTCAGTACGTCCACATGAGCAGCCTGGTTACACACCTACTGAATTGCTAGGCGGGGTTTTTATGTTTTCGTGTTGCGTGCTACGTGTTGTGTGTCCGAATCCCTTATGCAACACGCAACATTGGCGCTCATAAAATATCAACCTAGAAATCAGTAGGAACGCGGCTTGCGGCGCAGAACGGCGGTCAGCAGCGCAGCAAGCAACGTCACGCCCACAATTGCCGCAACCATCGTCGTCCGGCTCAAGCCAAACCAGCCGCGGATCCGCCACCAGAAGTAGGGCAACTGCGCCCAATACGTCCAATGCAACGACCATCGATGCCCGACGCGCAGCACATACTTGCCCATGTGGTTGAAGGGACTCCACACTACAATGTACGCCCGCCCGCCAACCAGCGTGCGCGTGTCGATGATGGGGCCTAAATAATAACGTGCACGCGTCAGGACATCCCTGACCGGCGCCACCAGCTGCGTCGGCGGCGAGGCGACCACTGCGCTGTAGCCAGCCGGCATCGCAAAGGGCAGTTTCTGCACATCGGCGCTGTAGGGCAGGCTTTGCGCCACTACCGCCAACGCCGGCGTCACGGAGCCGCCCACCGGCAGCATCGGCACCAGCATCTGGACATACAGCCGCTCGCCAGCGCGACACTCCGCCGAGTAGACGTGCACCTGTCCGGGCTGCCCCAGCCGACTGAAAATCAGGCGTTTGGACTGAAAATTGGTCAGTCGATGGCTGGTTTGCAACGTTGCGCCGGGCAAGGATGGAAAGGTGGGCGTGCATCCGGCGAAATCGGCCCCCGTTCGATCTGGTTGGATTGATGTCGTCGCCATAAGTTGCGCTCAATTTCCATCTTCCAGGAATTGCAGAAAATTGTCCTCTTCAGCAAAACTGCACTGAAATGAGTCTAGCATTGCCGCCAATCAGCGTCAATTCAGTGGCGTGCAACGAAATTACAAAGTGTAAGTAACATGTCAGCGCCGATTGGCTTGACCCCTGTGGCAGGATCGGATACGATACAAATCATGAGCCATACCAAAATTGAAGCCCGCCCAGTCTTTTCCCTTGTCATCCCTGTTTGGAACGAACAGGCGGTGATCCCCGTGTTATATGAACGCATCGTGCAGGTGATGGATGGCCTGGGCGAGCGCTGGGAGGTTATTTTCGTCAACGACGGCAGCAGCGACCGTAGCCTGGAGATGTTGACAGAGCTGCACGAACGCGACGACCGCGTCAAGGTATTGAGCTTCAGCCGCAACTTTGGTCATCAAATTGCGATCACCGCTGGTTTCGACTACGCCGACGGGGACGCAGTGATCGTGATGGACGCAGATTTGCAGGATCCGCCCGAAGTGTTGCTACGTATGATCGAGAAATGGCGCGAAGGTTACGACGTCGCCTACGCCGTGCGCACAAAGCGCGAGGGTGAAACGGCGTTCAAGTTGTGGACTGCCTCCGCCTTCTATCGACTGATCCGAAAGATTGCCGATGTGGACATCCCGATCGACGCGGGCGATTTCCGGTTGATGGATCGCCGCGTTGTGCTGACGATGCGCCGCCTGCGCGAGAAAAATCGCTTCATGCGGGGGTTGAGCAGTTGGGTCGGCTTCAAACAGATTGCCGTAGAGTATGAACGCGCCCCGCGCTATGCTGGCGAGACAAAATACCCGCTAAGCAAGATGATACGGTTGGCGTTCAATGCAATTACCAGCTTCAGCCATGTGCCGTTGCAACTGGCTACGTACACCGGTTTCATTTTCGCAGGCATCAGCGGCATCGCCATTATCGTCGCCATCATCATGCGTCTGACTGGAAACCAACAGCTGCTAGGGCAGGCAACGACGCTGGTGAGCGTGCTCTTCCTGGGCGGCGTACAGCTGATCTTCCTGGGCATCATCGGCGAGTATCTGGGCCGCATCTACGACGAAGTCAAGAATCGTCCACTGTACATCATCTCCGAAGCGTATGGTTTTGAGCATCCTCCTTTACCGCGCAATCGCAACCGACGAATTGACAGCCATTCTGACGATCGCAACGGCGGCGTATCGGTTCAACAAGAGATCGCCGCGCCTGAGACCATCATCGAGTGAACGATAATTGTCCGCATTGTCGCGATTCTCCGCGCCAGAACTGGCAAAACGCCTAATCTTCTTTCCACGTCACTTTGACCGGCGCGAGCAGCATCTAGTCATTGCTTCGGTGCTGATCGGTGCAGTGGTTTGGCTGGTTGTCTACGCGCTCAAATTGTCGGTGCATTTTGTCTTTGAGCACATCATCGCCTGGACGGAAATGGCGCCGACGCAACTGGTGATCTTTGCGCCATTGATCGTCGGCGCCCTGATTACATTTTTGCTTGCTTCCTGGCGAGCCAGCAGCGTCTATTTCCGCGACGAAACTGGACGCGTCCACGCCCTTAACGACGTGGTCGGCGATGGTCTGGAGCGCACGATTGCGCTCTACTACACTTCAGAACCTGCATTTGACCGCGCATTGCTGGGCGTGCAGGGCGTGCGGGCGCGCTGGGAGTTGCCAACCTTCAGCCTGGCGCTGCGCAAGTTTGGTGCAACACTGGCGACGCTGGGGCTGGGCGGTTCCGGGGGATTGGAAGCCAGCGTGACGTTGATCGGCGAGAGTCTGGCGGTTGGATTGATCAAGCCGCGTCTACATCTGCTGCCACACCAGTTGTGGGTGTTGCGCTTCTGGCGCTGGTGGCGCACGCTCGATCCAGATGAACTACAGACGGTTCAGTTGAGCGGCGTTGCGGCGGCGGTCACAACATTGCTTGGAGCGCCGCTGGCCGGCGCTTTTTTCGCTGTTGAGGTCATGTACCGACGGCGTCCGGTGATCGAGAAGTTGGTCTACGCAATGGTGGCGGCGTTGACTGCATTTCTTCTTTCCCAGACCCTAACGCCCCATTCCTCGGCGTTGCTTGCTATCGACAATGTCATTGCACCGCCAATGGAACAATGGTACTACTTGCTGCTAATCGTGTTGGCGGTGTTCGTCGCCTTTATCGACGGTTATCTGCGTCAAGTGCGCAGCGCCATGTCAAACTTTTTCCGCAATCGCATCGGGCTGGGTTGGCAACGACACGTAATCGGCGCGCTGCTGACCGGCGTGATCGGGCTGTTGGCGGCGTGGCTGACTGGCGAGTCGCTCGATTTGGTGCTCGGCACTGGGGAGCAGGTCGTGGCTGACGCGCTGGCTGGACAACTGACGCTGCAGGTCGCAGCGATTGCGCTGGTCGGTAAATTGCTGGCGACGATGAGCACGATCACTTCGGGTGGTTCAGCAGGGATGCTGGTGCCGTCAATCTATCTGGGCTGCATGGCGGGCGTGATTGTGGCCGGAGTTGCCGGCTACCCTGCGGCGATGCTGGTCATCCCGTCGATTACCGCCAGCCTGGTGTCATTGGTCAACACACCGCTGACTGCGTTAATGGTAACTGTCGAAATGTTTGGCGCTGCCTATTTGCTGCCGTCGCTGGTCGTGTTATTGGTGACGTTGCTGCTGTCGCACCCGAACAGCGTCTATCGCACACAGCGCGAGCAGGACGAAAGCCGTGAAATCCTGCCCGGCTATGTTGTGCGTCGCATCAACGTCCCATTGGCGTGGGAAGGCAAGACTCTGCGCGACCTTGATCTGCGCGCTCGCTACGATATAAATGTGATCGGGTCGGTCCAAAAGCACGGTCAAAGTTTTCGGGTTGTGCCCAACGCATCGGTTGTTCGCCCACTGCACACCGGTGACCGGCTTGTGGTGATCGGGGAGAGCACAAAGGTGGGCGCACTGCTCGCCGATCTCAACCGGGCCGTGAGCGAAAGTTGAGACGCGGTGACAACAGCGCGTGGTATACTTGACTTTGTGTCTATCTTCGAACTTGCCTGCGCTACTGTTAACAAGATGAATTTTCCTTTGTGGGCGCCGGTATGGCTGGTCGTGGCGGCGTTAGCGTTAGCTGGTTGTCACGCTATCGCTCCGACATTGCTGACGCGTGCTCTGCCATCAACCGTCGAGCCATCCGAGTGCCCTTTTGCGCTGCCAAGCGAAGTCGAGGGCGACGATTACGTTTGTGGCATTCTACGCGTGCCGCAAATGCGCAATGATCCGCAAGGGCTACAATTGGGCGTCTTTTTTGCCCGTCTGAACGCTATCAGCCCTGACGCTGCTTCACCGCCGCTACTCTATCTAGCGGGTGGGCCAGGCGCCTCTGGCGTCTACGATGCACCGTTGCTTGCACCCCAATTGGCGTCACTGCGCACGAAACGCGACCTGATCTTCTTCGACATCCGCGGCGCAGGTTTCTCGCAGCCGCGCATCGACTGCACAGCCTTTACCGAGGGAGGCGTCGGTCCGGCATGTATGACGACGCTGCGGCGCCAGGGCATCGAGCCGATGGCATTCAACACGACGCAGGCTGTGGCTGATGTTGCTGATCTGCTGCAGGCGCTCGACTACGAGCAGGCAGATCTCTTTGGCGTCTCCTACGGCACGCGACTGGCATTGGAGATGATACGTACACAACCGCAGTTTGTGCGCGCTGTTGTGCTCGATTCGACGGTTGCGCCGGAAACGCTCACATTTGAGCTGCAGGCGATCGGCGATTATCAGGCGAAGCTGTGGCCCTACGCCGACTGTGAGTGCAATAGCGCATGCAGCGATCGCTTTGGCGCCATGGCCGGACGCTTTCTGGCACTGCTCAATCGCCTCGATGAAAACGACGTGCAGACGGCCAACCCTGCCATGCCCGACGCCGCCGCGCTCTACAACCTTATCAACCTGACCCTGAACCGTCCCGATCTGATGGCGTTGTTGCCGTTGATCGTCGATGAGCTGGATCGAGGCGAAACCGTCACCTATCGTGCGCTGATTGACCACGAATTTGACGTTCCGCAGCCAATCCAGGCGCCGGTCTATGCGTTTGAACGCTTTGCATCGATCTTCGACGCCTATCTGCGCTCGACGCAGCCAGACGAAGCGCAAATGTTGCGGCGTGAGCTTGCGGCGTTGGCGGACAACAACGATAAAGCGACGCTGCTCGCCTTCATTCGCGATCGGCTGCCAAAACCGGCGGCTGAACAGTTGCACGCGATCGCAAATGGAATGACGACATACGAGCGCAAGCGTCTGTTTGCATTGTATGGCGCTGACCTCTCACTTTACGATCATCGCAGCCTGGGCGATGTCAAAACGATCATCGACTGCCAGGAGGAGATTCCATTTGTCGACGGAGAGAGTGTGCGCAAGAATCAGGCGGTCATCCCTCTACCGTCGTTGCTGCCACCCTACGATTTCGCCGCTGCGGTCGAAGCCGACCAACGCGCCTGCCTGGAAATGGGCATCCGTCCAGCCCCAGCTTCGTTCAAAGCTGCTGTAACAGGCGAGCAGCCGGTTCTTTTTCTTTCAGGTGCACAGGACAGCGTCACGCCAGCGTTGTGGGCTGAACTGGCGATGGAGTCGTTGCCCAACGCGCAACGCATCCTGTTTCCTGGCTACGGTCATGCCCTGCTCTACCATGCTGGCGATTGCGTCGTGCAGATTGTCGGCGCTTTTCTAGACGACCCGATGCAGCCTGTCGATGCATCATGCGCGCCGACGATCGAGTACGTGCTTGAACGCCCTCCGTTGGTGATGTTGACAGGGCGCGTATGGCGGCTTCAAGGTTGGGCTGGCGAGGCGACTGCCGGTTCGTCGATTACTGCGCTCTTCAGCGGCGGGCGTGTGATAGGACGCGGCGGTTGCAGCGTTTACGCCGGCGATTTTACGCTCAACGACGACCGCCTGCACATCGACAGCCTGGAGGCGGCTGACGACGTGTGCACTGAGAGCGAACAGATGCTGCAAGATGCCTTCCTGGATGCGCTGAGTCGGGTGCGTTTATTGACAATTCGCAACAGTCGCATGATGCTTACCACGGCGTCAGGCGAGCTGCTGATCTTTACAGCCGAATAGAACATGCAAGGATTGCTTTATGACGGCCTCTCTCGATCTCCTGGATTTTGTAGTCATCGGGCTGGCGGCGTTGGCGGCGGGTCTCGTCAACGCTATCGCCGGCGGCGGCACATTGATCAGCTTTCCGGCGTTGATAGCGGTGGGCATCCCGCCGGTCGCCGCCAACGTCACCAACACCGTGGCGCTTGTTCCCGGCTATCTCGGCGCCACGTTTGCACAGATCAAAGATTTGGCCGGTCAGGAACGGCGCCTGAGACTTCTAATCCCAACGGGTGCACTGGGCGGCATTGTTGGCGGCTTGTTATTGCTCAACACCAGCGAAAAACTCTTTGCCCAACTCGTGCCCTACCTGATCCTGCTAGCGGCGTTTCTGCTGGCGATCCAGGACATTGTGCGCAAATGGGTGACGCGGCGCATCGAGGCGTCGGGCGGCTCAGCGGCGAATGAAGCAGGGTCGATCGGCCCGGTCTTTCTCGCCTCGATCTACGGCGGCTATTTTGGCGCCGGCCTGAGCGTCATCATCCTTGCCGTGCTTGGCCTGGTCATCGACGACACGTTGACGCGCCTCAACGGCTTGAAGCAGATCATTGCTTTCTCGGTCAACGTTGCTGCGGCGATCTTTTTTGTCTTCTCTGACCAGGTCGTTTGGAGTGCGGCGGCAGTGATGGCTGGAGGCGCCGTGCTCGGCGGAGTGCTTGGCGGCAAGCTGGCGCGCTTCATCAAGCCGCAAGCGCTGCGCGTGATGGTGGTGACAATTGCGGTGATCGTGGCGGTGGTGTATCTGATGCGATGAGACAGGACGCCTTCTCTTCACGCACGTGTATCGCGCTCCGGCGTCTGCTCCTCTGCCAACGCCAGAACAGCACATGCAGTGACATTGTCGGTCGCCAGCACATTCAGGTAACAACCGCGCAGGGCGCCTAGAATGGCAGGAGCTTTGGTCAATCCGCGCGCGACGGCAATGACCTTTGGAATATTGCGGAGGTCTTCCAGTTCGATGCCGATCACGCGGCGGTTGATCTCAAGTCCTGCCGTCCGCCCGTCAGCGTCGAAAAAACGACCGGCTGTCTCGCCCACAGCGCCTAGAGCGCGCAGCGTCGCCAGATCGGCGCGCGTGATCAATCCCGCGCGCAAAAAGCTGGAGTCGCGTTCGTCGAGAGAACCGATCCCTGTAATCGCCAGTTGCACCGAGCGTGCGCGTCGAATGCCTTCGCGCACCGTCGGTTCAGTCAGAAACAGATCGCGCACTTCTGGCCGCTCGACCAACACCGGCGCGTGCAAGTCATAGTGGCGTCCCCCTAATTTTGTCGCCACCATGCGCGCCAAGTCTGGGCCATCAACGACGAGTGCGCCGACGCCGCCCATCAGTTGAACGACATCGATATGACGCCCCAGGTTAT
The DNA here is from genome assembly GCA_937981885.1 of uncultured Caldilinea sp. GTDB lineage: Bacteria > Chloroflexota > Anaerolineae > Caldilineales > Caldilineaceae > Caldilinea. The sequence goes on along the minus strand of CALJMI010000023.1, from coordinate 50,850 downwards.
TAGGCAGCGCGCTGACCGTTGCATGGACGCCTGTTCCCCAGGCAACGCCGATGGTTGAGCCTTCGGGCAGCTCGGGAATAATCCGCTGCAGATAAATTGCAGCTAACTGACCGGCGCCCGCCACCAGGCTGGCATCGTCGCTTTCCGGCTTGGCTTCCAGCACAAGCGCGTCGGTCAAACCGAAGCGCGCCACGAGCTGCATCTCCAATGCAAAATCACGCGGAATAGGCGTCTTGATCTGCACTTCGATGACGCCGCGCGCCCACGCCTCTTTGAGCAGACGCGACACCGTTGATGTGGATACATTCAGCCGTTCAGCGATTTCAGCCTGACCTTGATTGAGCTTGTAGTAGAGGCTGGCAACCATCGCCAGCAAGTCATCGCGTTCGTTCATTTTGTCTCATTTGGATGACTCGCAATTGCTATCGGGATAAATTTTCCAACTCTGCAAATTCTTGCAAACAGAATAACACTCTGCGCACATAATGTCAATATATTTGACGAAAAATAGTCTGCCAACCTCTTGACAAATCGCAATGACCGTGCTACAATCTTGCAAAAATTTGCAGTAGTTGAATTTTATTTCTTCCCATCTCTGAAGGCGACAAGTAGGCGCATGGCGCCCTATCGATCATAAATGCCCAGTCGGCAGGCTCTGATGCGCGCTGCTCTGCACGCCGAAACCTGCAATCTGGGCAGATACAGTGAACTTCCCAATTTTACTGCAAAGGATTTCACCAGATGAGTGTTCGGTGTGATGGATTTGTGTTCGATCTGGATGGCACAGTCTATCTTGGCGAAGCGGCGCTGCCAGGCAGCATTGAGGGAATCGCAGAGCTGCGGCGCCGCAGCAAACGCGTGCTTTTTGTAAGCAACAAGCCACTCGAACCACGCGCCCAATATGCCGCCAAGTTGACTCGCCTGGGCATTCCCACTGCATCCGAAGATGTAATCACCTCGGGATTTGTACTCGGTCACTATCTGGCGATGCATCAGCCAGAGCTACGCTACTATGTGATCGGTGAGGAAAACTTGCGCGCTGAGTTGCGCAGCCATGGCCTCATCATTTTGGATGAATTTGCTGACCAGGACCCCAAAGAAGTGATCGATCCACGGGGAATCGACGCTGTCATTGTCGCCTTTGATCGCACGCTGGATTACCGAAAACTCAACACGGCATATCAGGCGCTGATGCGCGGCGCTTTTTTCTATGCCACCAACGGCGACAAGACCTGCCCGATGCCCGGCGGCGCCATCCCCGATGCCGGAGGCACGATTGCAGCATTGGAAACGATGACCGGGCGCAAGTTGCAACTCTTGGCAGGTAAACCATCTACGCTGACAATGGAAGTGGCGCTGGAGCGCCTCGGACTGCCAGCAGAACGCTGCATGATGGTCGGCGACCGCTTGGAAACCGACATTGCGATGGGGCAGAACGCCGGCATGTTGACCGCCGTTGCGCTGACGGGCGTCAGCACGCGCGAGGATATTGCACGCATGACGGTCGCGCCGACGTTTGTGATCGAGCGATTGAGCGAGCTCCCAACGCTGATCGAATAACCCACCCACGACGCTGTGGCGACGGGCGTATTGCGCCGCCAACGAAGTTGGCTGACGACAAAAAGCTTTTCTATTTCAAAGAAAGGGGGAGACGCAAAACAACAGAGAAAACCGCATTCAGGGCCGTTGCAAGCGGCCGGATTTTGACCGCAGTTTGGTTCATTCACTAAAGATTCCCTTTGGAGAAACGGTATGAAGACACGAACAACCTATTTTGCACTGGCCGTTCTGGTAATCTTGTCGATGGTGATCAGCGCGTGCGCAGGTGCGGCGCCTGCACCAGCCGCCCAGGCGCCTGCGCAACAGGCCGCCTCTGCTCCGTCCGGTGAATTCAACTGGCGTGCGTTTGAGGGAGAAAGCCTGAAGCTGCTTCTCAATCAACATCCCTATCAACAGGCGCTGGTCGGCGAGCTCGATAAATTCACCGAACTGACCGGCATCAATGTCACCTATGATGTCTTTCCCGAACAAAACTATTTCGACAAGGTGACGATTGACCTGCAGGCCGGCGACGCCAGCACCTATGATGTTTTCATGACAGGCGCGTACATGATCTGGCAGTATGCGCCTGCTGGCTGGATGGAGCCACTGGAGGGCTACATCAACGATCCCAGCAAGACCAGCCCGGATTATGACTTTGAAGACATCCTGGCTGATCTGCGCAATTCGGAAATGTGGAACCTGGAGCCGGGCGCTGCAAACCTGGGGAAGGGGTCGCAATATGCGCTCCCGTGGGGCTGGGAAGCTAATGCCTACATGTATCGCAAGGATATCTTCGACGCCAACGGCTTGACGCCGCCGACCTCGCTCGACGAATTGGTCGAAGTCAGCAAGAAACTCAAGGCGATCGACCCGGCGAATGCAGGCATTGTGGTGCGCGGCAGCCTGAACTGGGCGACGATTCACCCCGGCTTTATGACAATGTACTCCAGCTTTGGCTGCAAAGACTATAACGAAAAGATGCAGCCGCAGATGAACACTCCCTGCGCTGTCGAAGTCACCGAGAAGTGGATCGACATGGTGCGAAGCGCAGGCCCCGAAGCCTGGACAACCTACACCTGGTATCAGGCCGGATCGGACTTTGGCGCCGGCAAAGCAGCCACACTCTTTGACGCCGACATTCTCGGCTACTTTCAGAACCAACCCGGCACGGCTGCTGAAGAAGTATTGGGCAACATTGCATGGGCGCCTGGGCCACGCGGACCTAACGGCGAGCTGCGCTCCAACATCTGGATCTGGTCGCTGGCAATGAACGCCGGCTCCAAGAAAAAAGACGCGGCGTGGCTCTTCCTGCAGTGGGCCACCGGCAAAGACTTCCTGACCACAGCAGCGGTCGACTACAGCATGGTCAACCCGGTGCGCCAGTCGATCTGGGACAACCCGGACTTCCAAGCAAAGATGGCGGAGCAGACTGACTATCTGAAGACCTTCCAGACGGTTTCGGCCAACGATATGAAGATTCAGTTTACGCCACAGCCACTCTTCTTCGAGACCACTACAGAATGGGCGCAGGCGCTGCAGGACATCTACGCCGGTCAGCCTGCCCAGGAACGTCTGGACAAGCTGGTGGCAAGCCTCACCGAACAACTCAAAGACGCCGGCATCTATCAGGAATAGGTTCTTTCGTATCGTGACGATGGGGGATGGTCGACCGTCCCCCATTATACAACAGACTGATGCGCTTTTGGCTTTCGGAAACGGTGTAACAATGGAAGAAAACATCCGACCGCCGCTTGCAGTGCGCGCTCGCCCCTGGTTGATCGCCCTGCCTGCGCTGCTGGTGCTGATTGGGATTCTTTACCCATTCCTGACGGCGATCTACTATTCGCTGACCGCCTATGCATTCAATCGACCGGGCAGCGTTGACACTTTCGTCGGTCTACGCAACTACATGCGCATGTTCACGCATGAAGATTTTCTATACAGCACCTATATCACGTTTGCGTATGCGCTGTTGTCCACCGGCATCCAGCTGTCGATCGGCTTGATTGTCGCCATGCTGCTCAACCGCGACTCGCGGCTGGCAAAAATCTTTACGCCCACCCTGATCTTCCCGATGATGATTGCGCCCGTGATCGGCACGCTGATCTGGAAGATGATGATGCAACCAAGCGTGGGCATCCTCAACCCAATGTTGAATGCGGTGGGCTTGCCATCCTTGCAATGGGCTGCTGTGCCGGAGACCGCGCTCTTTTCTGTTGTGCTGGTGGATGTCTGGATGTTCACGCCATTTGCCGCCCTGATTTTGCTGGCGGGCTTGCGATCGTTTCCGAGCGCACCGTTCGAGGCGGCGCGCGTCGATGGCGCATCCTTCTGGTTCACCTTTCGCAACCTGACGCTGCCAATGTTGACGCCCTTCATCATCATTGTCGTGGTCTTTCGTCTGATGGACTCGCTCAAAATGTTCGATATCATCTTTGCGATGACCGAAGGCGGGCCAGGCAATACGCTTATGACCTATCAGTTGACCGCGTACCGCACCGGCATCCAATTTCAGCGCCTGGCGCAGGGATTGCCATACGCCATCCTGCTCTATATCATCATTTACATCACCAGTATGTATCTGATCAAGGCGTGGGGTCGCGCCCAACGACGCGCCGCCGGCTACTGAGAACGGAAGGGACGATTCGACGATGCAATCAAAAGTCACAAGCAATCGGCTGGCGGCGATTCTATCCGATGGGTTTCTGGCGCTCTACTTCATTTTCGCGCTGTTTCCTATCTTGTGGATGCTGTTGGTCTCGCTGAAGAGCGGTGAACAGCTCTTTACAACGCAATTCATCTTTACGCCGACGCTGGAAAACTATCAAGCCATTCTCTTCGGCGACCCGCGCGCAGCGGCGGGCGTGGTGGCTCGACAAGAATTTCCCAAATACTTCATGAACAGCCTGATCGTCAGTTCAGGCGCGGTGATTGTCTCACTGTTGGTCGGCGTGCCGGCCGCTTATGCATTGGCGCGCTACAAATTCAAGGGTAAGGAAGACCTGGCTTTCACCTTCCTCTCATTTCGTTTTGCACCTGAGCTGGTCGTCATCATCCCACTCTCGGTGATCTATCGCCAGCTTGGACTTTATGACACTTACTGGGGCATCATTTGGGTCTATCAGCTTGTTACGTTGCCTCTCCTGATTTGGGTGTTGCGCAGCTATTTTGAGGATATCTCTCCTGACATCGAACAGGCTGCGATGATCGACGGTTACCCCTGGTGGCGCATCTTCTGGCTGATTCTGTTGCCGCTAGTTCGTCCCGGCCTTGCCGCCGCTGCCTTGCTGGCTTTCGTCTTTGCCTGGAACAACTTTATTTTCCCATTGGTGCTGGGTGGCTCGAATGTCCAGACGGTGACAGTCTCGGCGCTCGGCTATATTTCCTCGGCGCAGGCGTTCTTCAATCGCATGGCCGCCGCCTCGGTGCTAGCTTCAATTCCGCAGATCATCCTGGCGCTCAGCATTCAACGCTATCTCATTCGCGGCCTCAGCTTTGGCGCTGTGAAAGGCTAGTTGCACGATGGCAACGTTACGACTTGAACATCTCACTAAAGATTTTGGCAAAACTCGCGCCGTCAACGATCTCTCGTTGACAGTGGAGGACGGTGAATTTATTGTCATGCTCGGCCCGTCGGGTGCGGGCAAGACGACCACGCTCAAACTGATTGCAGGCGTCGAGACCCCTACGAGCGGCAAAGTCTATATCGGCGACAGGCTGATGAACGCCGTCGAGCCGCATCACCGCAACGTGGCGATGGCGTTCGAGAGCTACGCGCTGTATCCACACATGACTGTGAAGGAAAATATCGCCTTTCCACTGCGTGCGCCCGGGCGCAGCTTCAGTCAGGCGGAGATCGACGCCCGCGTCCTTTCTGTGTGCGAAACTCTGAACATCCACATGCTGATGGATCGCCTGCCGCAACATCTGTCGAACGGTCAGAAGCAGCGCGTTGCATTAGGGCGGGCGATGGTGCGCGAGCCTGAGGTGTTGCTGCTCGACGAGCCAATTTCGCACCTTGATGCCAAACTGCGTCATCGGATGCGACAGGAGTTCAAAGCGCTCGAGGCGGACATTCGTTACACAACGATTTATGTCACACACGACTATCTCGAGGCGCTTTCTCTGGGCGATCGCCTTGTTGTGCTCGATCAGGGCAACATTCAACAGATCGGAAAGCCGAACGAGGTCTTTGAGAACCCAGCCAATCTTTTCGTTTCTAAATTACTGGGTTATCCGCAGATCAATCTGATCGAGTGCAAAGTGCAACAAGTCGGCGATGCGCCTCGTCTGATCAGCATGGACGGCGCTATCACAGTCGCCGTTCCCGACAGGCTTCGCCGGCCTCTCTCAAAGAGTAAGGCGGACCGCATTATCCTGGGAATCCGTCCGATGCATCTCCACCCAGTTGTGGACAGCGCCGCCAGCGAAACAGGCGTCAATGTATGCAGAGGCGTCGTCTACGTCTTCGAGCGACTTGGCGCCAGAGGCGTGCTTACCGCAACCGTTGGGCAGACCAAGATGGATGTGCTGACGCCGCTCGAAATGGATTTTGCAATCGACGAACCAGTGCAACTGGCAGTGGAGGCGGAGAACATTCTACTCTTCGACGCCCAAAGCGAACGAAATATTCTTTTCTTGGAGCAGGAATCGTAAGCAATGGCTGAATTACGCCTTGAACATATCTATAAAACCTACAAAGGCGGGGTGGAGGCGGTGAAAGATCTTAACCTCACAGTGAAAGATGGGGAATTCCTGGCATTGCTAGGGCCATCGGGCTGTGGCAAGACCTCTACGTTGCGCATGATCGTTGGGCTGGAAGATATCACAAGCGGCGAGATGTACATCGGCAATCGACTCGTCAACCGTCTGGAGCCAAATCAGCGCAACGTCGCCCTTGCCTTCGAGACCTATGCGTTGTATCCGCCCTTATCCGTCTTCGAGAATATCGCCTTTTGTCTGCGTGCGCGCTCGATTCCTAAAACCGAGATCAGCCAGCGCGTCAGGCGCGTGGCGGATATGCTCGACATCACCGACATTCTGGATCGCAAGCCTGCCGAGTTGGGCGGCGGTCAGAAACAGCGCGTCTCTTTGGCGCGCGCACTGGTGCGCGACCCGGATGTGTTCCTGATGGACGAACCACTTTCGCACCTTGACGCGGCGCAGCGTTCGCACATGCGCGTTGAACTCAAGCGCCTGCACGCCCAAACCGGCCGCACGACCATCCTGGTCACCCACGACCAACTTGAGGCGGTGGCGATGGCGCAGCGCATCGCTGTGATGAACTTCGGCGTCCTTCAGCAAGTTGGCTCCTTCGACGAAATTTACAACCACCCGGTCAACGAGTTTGTGGCCGGTTTTATCGGCGAACCGCCAATGAATTTCTTGCCTGTGACGCCTGTTCGCGAGGCTGAAAAGCTCTACCTGGCTGCGATCGACGGCAGCTTCCGCATTCTGTTGACAGACGCCCTGAAGACCAGGATCGAACAAAGCGGTGCGCAGAAGATCGATCTTGGCATCCGCCCAATTCACATGGAAGTCGTCGAGGAGGAAGGCGACAACACCGTGGACGCAACTGTCGTCACGTTTGAGTCGCTTGGCGAGGAAGGTCAGCTCGCAGCCACCGTCGGGACATCCACCGTGTTGGTGGTCACATCACCCTGGCTGCGTCTGGACCGGGGCGACGCAGTTCGGCTGCGGCTGCGTCCAGAGCGTCTTCATCTCTTCGATGCAGTGACGCAAGCTGCAATTTGAGGGAAGCCATCGTGAGCGACCCCTTCTTGCTAGGCATCGACGCCGGCACGACGGTGATCAAAAGCACACTTTTCGACCTTGCAGGGCGGGAGATCGCCGGCGCCGCCCACGATTCGAGCTTCCTGACGCCGCAACCCGGCTGGGCTGAATCGGACATGGCGACAGTGTGGCAGGCTGTTGCGATCACGGTGCGCCAGACGATGGCGCGCGCTGCCGTCGCGCCGGAGCAAGTGGTCGCTATCGGCGTCACCGCTCAAGGTGATGGGACGTGGCTGGTGGACAGCGTCGGTGCACCGGTGCGTCCCGCTATTCTCTGGTCGGACGGGCGCACCGCCGATCTCGTCGCCAAGTTCTGGCGGAGCGGCGTCGGGCGGGCAATCTTCGAGATCACCGGCACGGCGCTCAACACCTGCAATCAAGCCATCCACCTGCGCTGGCTTCAGGAACACGAACCCGAGACCCTCGCTCGCACCGCTGCTGTCCTGCGCGCTAAGGATTGGATTTTTCTTTGCATGACTGGCGTGGTGAGCACCGACGCCACCGACGCCTCTCACACCTATTTTTCAGTGCATAGTCAGACATTCGACGAACGTGTCTTGGCATTGCTCGGCATCGAGCGTTGGGCGCATGCCATCCCGGCTGCGCCACGCCCACGCGACCAGAAGGCGCCCTTGCTTGATGCCGTCGCCAGAGAGTTAGGACTGCGTCCTGGCATCCCTGTCGTCGCTGGCCCTTTCGATGTGGCAGCCTCAGCGCTGGGCGTTGGCGCAGCTTTTCCTGGCGACGCGTGCTCGGTGCTGGGCACAGCGGGCGTGCATCAGCTCATGGTGGATAGGCCGGTGCTTGAACCTGCTGACATCGGCTACAACATGCTGCACGCGCCGGAAGGGGTGATGATCCGTCTGTTGCCGACGATGACGAGCACGCAGAACCTGCAGTGGTTTGCGCGCGAATTCTATGCGTCGGAATGGGCGGATGCGCACGAACGCGGCGACAATATCTGGGATGCACTCGAGCAGATTGCTTTGCAGGAACCGCCCGGCGCGCGCGGCGTGATCTACCATCCCTATCTTGACCCGGCAGGCGAGCGGGCGCCTTTCATCAATTCAGCGGCGCGAGCCCAGTTCAGCGGCATCAGCGCCTACCACACACGCGCCACGCTGCTGCGCGCTGTGTACGAGGGCGTTGTACTCTCCGTGCTAGACTGCTACGACACAATGGGGGCGCCGGTGACCTCGCTGCGGCTGGCGGGCGGCGGCGCGCGCAGCCCGCTGTGGGCGCAGATGCTGGCTGATGCACTCGAAGCGCCGGTGATCGTGGCTGAAGGGGCAGAATATGGCGCACGCGGCGCAGTGATGAACGCAGCGGTCGCCACCGGTGTCTACACCTCCTACGCCGAAGCGGTGGCGCGCATGGTGCGCCCGGCGCGCACCATCGAGCCAACGCCGGACAATCGTGCACACTATCAGACGCTCTTGCAGGTCTACCGCGCCGAGCGCCGGGCCATGTTGGAGGTGTGGGAGTTGCGCAAAGAGCTGCTGACATAAGCTGTAAAGTACGGGCATGAATTTCCATATCGGGGTTTGTTGATCCATGTCGAAGCAAGTGCTCGTCGCCGTCATCGGCGACCAATTTGTGCGAACCGAGCTGTTTGTTGATGCGCTGCACCGCTTTCTTGAACCAGAAGTGGGTGAGGCGTCTGTTGTCTCGATGAATGTGTCGTGGCCCGACACACCGCTGCAATACAACGATGAAGTCAAAGAATTTTTGGGCGACCCTACGGAGGTGGCGCAGCTTGCGCAAGACGCCGATGTGCTGCTTACACACGTTGCGCCGGTGACGCAGGCCGTGCTCGACGCGGCGCCCAACCTACGCATCATCGGCTGCTGTCGTGGTGGACCCGTCAACGTCAACGTAGCCGCGGCGACGGCGCGCGGCATCCCTGTCGTCAACTCGCCTGCGCGCAATTCGCAGGCTGTGACCGAGTTCACGATCGGGTTGATCCTGGCAGAGTGTCGCGGCATTGCGCGGTCACACGCGGCGCTGAGTCAGGGTGTCTGGTTGGGCGACCTCTATCGCTACGACCGCGCTGGCCGCGAACTGCGCGGTCAGACCATCGGGCTGGTCGGATTTGGCGCCATCGCCCAGTCGCTGGTGACATATTTGCGCCCGTTCGGGCTGCACATCCTCGCCTATGACCCATTCGTGTCCGCTGCGCGCTGTGCTGAGATGAACGTCGAGCAAGTGGGTCTGGACGAGTTGCTGGCGCGCGCCGACATCGTCAGCCTACACGCACGCGTCACACCACAGACAGTCGGCATGATAGGCGCGGCGCAGTTTGCCCGAATGAAGCCGGGAGCATATTTCATCAACACAGCACGCGGCCCGCTTGTCGATTACGACGCGCTCTACGAAGCATTGCGCAGCGGTCACCTTGCCGGCGCAGGCATCGACTGTTTCCCTGAAGAGCCGCCTCCGCCCGACTGGCCGCTGTTGACGCTGCCCAATGTCACTGTGACGCCGCACATCGCCGGCGCTTCCCGCAACTCGGCTGAACGTGGACCAGAACAAGTCGCGCGCGATGTCGCCAACTTTTTCGCCGGTCGCCCGCTCGAGTTCTGCGTCAACGCCGCGGCGTTGACGCAAAGGAGATGAGCGGTAATGCCGACAGAACTACTGGTGGGCGTTGATGTAGGCACGACTGGTGTAAAGGCGATCGTGTGTGATCGTCACGGCAGTGTGCTTGCCCAGGCTGGCGAGGAGTATCCAACATCCTTCCCACATCCAGGTTGGGCGGAACAGGACCCGGAAGCATGGTGGCTGGCGACGTGCAGTGTGTTGCGCCAGGCGCTTGCGCATTCTGACGTCTCACCCAAAGCGATCGCTGGCGTCGGCGTGAGCTGCCAGGCGCCGTCGCTGGTCGCCGTCGATCAGCTGGGCGCGCCCGTGCACCCGGCACTGATCTGGATGGATCGCCGTTCCGAAGCGCAGTGCGAGATGTTGCGTTCGACGCTCGACGAAGAGATGATCGCCCACATCAACGGCGGGCGCATCGACCCTTATTTTCTGGCGCCAAAGCTGTTGTGGTTGCGCGACGCGGCGCCCGATGCCTATGCCCGCTGCCATCAAGTCGTGCAGACAAACGGCTACATCGTGCACAAGCTCACCGGCATCTTTTGCATGGACAGTTCGCATGGCCCGCTGACGCTCTGTTTCGACAGTGCACGGCGCGAGTGGTCACCGCCTCTGATCGATGCGATGGGCATCGATCCGGCGAAATTGCCCCCGATTACGCCGTGCGCTGAAGTCGTCGGTGTAGTCACCGCATACGCTGCCACAGCGACAGGTCTGGCGGCTGGCACACCGGTGATCGCCGGCATGACCGACGGCACAGCAGCCAGCATCGAGGTCGGTTTGGTGCGCCCTGGCGACGCAGCGGAGATGACCGGACAGTCGACTGTGTTGCTCATCTGCAGCGACACACCCTATCGAGGCAAGGTGCTCTTTCCGCTGGGACATCCAATTGCCGGGTTGCATCTCGTCGTCGGCGCGATGGTGGCGACAGGCGGCGCACTGCGCTGGTTCCGCGACCATTTGGGCGAAAGCGAAGTCGTCGAGGCGCGGCGGTTGGGCGTTGATCCCTTTGAATTGCTGAGCCAGAGGGCGGAACAAAGCACTCCCGGCGCCAATCGTGTGATCTTTCTGCCCTATATGTACGGCGAGCGGTCGCCGATTTGGGACTCGGCTGCGCGCGGCGTCTTTTTCGGTCTCTCGTTGGCGACGACGAAAGGCGACCTGGTGCGCGCCATTATGGAAGGCGCGGCGTACGGGCTGCGCCACAATGTCGAAGCCGCAGCCGAAGCTGGCTTTGCGCTCGATACGCTGGCCTGCGTCGGCGGCGGCGCGCGCAGCACGCTATGGAATCAGATCAAAGCCGACGTGCTTAACCGTCCGGTCTCGCTGCCAGCCGCAGCATTTGGCGCGCCGATGGGCGATGCAATCGTCGCTGCGGCCGGCATCGGGCTGTACCCATCAATTGAAGACGCCGTCTCCCACATGGTGAAACCAGGCAAAGTCTACGCACCGCTCTCTTCAAACGTTGCGCGCTACGACCGCTTCTATCATATCTATCGTGAGTTGTACCCGGCGCTGCGTCAATCATTCCATGATCTTGCCGAGGTGGAACGATGAGCCGCGTTGAAAAGAGTGAAGCGTTCGCAGGCAAGCGCGTATTGGTGACCGGCGGCTCCCGCGGCATCGGGCGCGCAATCGTGCTTGCGTTTGCGCAGTGCGGCGCTGAGATCGCTTTTTGCTATCGCAACGACCACGCCGCCGCCGAAGAGGTGAAACGGGCAGGCGCTGACTTCGGCTGTCGAATTGACGACATTCAGACCGATGTCACCGATATGGCGGCGGTGGCAGCGCTGGTGGAGCGGGTGCAGGGTGAGCGAGGCGCCATCGACGTGCTTGTCAACAACGCAGGCAGCTTTCCGGCGACAAAGGTAATCGACATGGCGCCGGCTGAGTGGGACGCTGTCATGCGCACCAATCTGTACAGCGTCTTCTACTGCTGCCAGGCGGCGCTGCCAGGGATGATCGCAGGGGGCGGCGGGGCTATCATCAATATCGCCTCGATTGCAGGGCAACGCGGTTCGGCGCAACACGCACACTACGCCGCAGCCAAAGGCGGCGTGCTCGCCTTCACCCGCTCGCTGGCGCGCGAGGTGATCGAGCACAACATCCGCGTCAACGCCGTGTCGCCGGGACGCATCGCCACCGATCTGCTGGTCAATGAGCAGACCACGCACGAGTTCACGCGTTGGATGGCAGACACACCGGCGCGCCGTTTGGGAACCCCGGAAGAAGTGGCGAACGCCGTGCTCTTTCTGGCGTCGCCCGCAAGCAGCTATATCGTCGGCGAGACAATTGCCGTCAACGGCGGACTATTGATGGAGTAATGCCGATCAAATAATCCGCGGATTGCGCAGATGACGCAGATTTTGCGTCCTTACCTCTGCGCCATCTGCGTAATCTGCGGACAGAGAACTTGGATTGTCATTGTTGAAGGGAAATATGAATGGAGAACGACGACCACCTTATATTCTGGCTATCGACGCCGGCACGGAGGCAGTCAAAGCCGGGTTGTTTGATCTGCATGGCCAGCGCGTGGCGATTGGGGCGCGCAGCTATCCGACCTATTTCCCCGCGCCTGGCTGGGCTGCACAAGACCCCGTAGACTGGTGGAATGGCCTGGTTGGCGCAGTGCAGGATTGCCTGCGCTGTGTCAACATCGCACCGGACGCCATTGTCGGCGTCAGCGCCGACGCTACGACCTGCACGTTAATGCCACTGGACGCGTCCGGCAGACCGCTGGGACGTGCGCTCCTGTGGATGGATGTGCGCGCAACAGCGCAGGCGCAGCGCATCTTCGCCACGGGCGATCCGGCGCTGCGCTATTGTCTGGCCGGCGCCAATGCGGAGTGGATGCCTCCCAAGATGCTCTGGCTCAAGGAAAACGAAGCGGAGCGCTATGCAGCCACCGCCACTTTGCTCGAATTGACGGATTGGATCGCCTACCGATTGACAGGACGATTGACCCTCAACCTGAATACAATCACGCAACGATGGTTTTATTACACACCAGGCGGCGGCTGGCCGTTGGATTTCTTTGCCGCTATCGGGCTGCATGATCTCATTCAGAAATTTCCTGCCGACATCCTGCCGTTGGGTGCGGTCGTCGGTGAACTGAGCGCAGAGGCCGCCCGCGAACTTGGCTTGCGCCCTGGGATTCCAGTTGCAGCCGGGGGCGGCGACGCCTTTGTCGGGCTGTTGGGGCAAGGCGTGACGCAGCCAGGCGATCTGGGCGTGGTGATGGGTTCGTCAAATGTGCTCTCGGCGCTCTCTACGGAGGAGATGCACTTTCCGGGCATCTTCGGCAGCTTTCCCAATGCCGTCATTCCAGGATTGAACCTGGTGGAAGGTGGTCAGGTCTCTACAGGTTCCGTGCTTTCCTGGTTCAAGCGCAACTTTGGCGCAGGTGCGGCGGCGGATGCAGCCGCGCGCGGCGTTTCGGTCTATCAGTTGCTTGATGAAGAGGCTGCGCAAGTTCCGCCCGGCGCTGAAGGGTTGATTGCGCTCGACTACTTCCAGGGCAATCGCACGCCGCACACAGACTCTGCTGCGCGCGGCGCCATTTGGGGGCTTTCGCTGCAAAGTGGACGTGCGCAGGTCTTCCGCGCGCTGATGGAAGGCATCGCCTACGGCATGGAGGATATCCTGCAGACCTTCCGCGCACACGGCTTTCACGTCGAACGAATTATCGCCAGCGGCGGCGCAACACACAGCCCACTTTTCATGCAGATCTACGCCGACGTGATCGGACAACCGCTGCTGATCACTCGCGAGCCTGAGGCCTCTCTGCTCGGTTCAGCAATTGTCGCCGCTGTCGGCGCAGGGCTATATCCAGACCTGACGACCGCGGCGCGAACCATGGTTGCCGTCAATAAGGAGTACATGCCAGACCCCCAACGACACAGCGAATACACATTCTATGTGCGACAATATCAAGATACGTATCGACAATTGCGCGATTTGATGCGCAAGATGAACGAAAAACAAAATCAAAGGCGAGGATAATTCTCATGTCCACCGAAGAAGGCATCGTCAAATATCGATGCGATTTCACACTGGGGCCAGCGTTGCCGTTCAGTGAGCTGAGCGAATTGAACGCCTGGCGCAAACTAATGGTGATCACCAGGCTGATCGGTCAAGACCCGAATCGGTACGGCGGTTACGGCTACGGCAACATCAGCCGCCGCCTCGACGCACAGGTGCGGGCCGACGGGCTGCATCCGTTCGTGATCACCGGCACGCAGACCGGCGGCAAGGTTGACCTGACGCCTGACGACTATGTGGTGGTGACCGCCTGCTACGCCAGCCAGAATCGGCTGGTGGCGAAGGGTCCGATCAAACCATCGTCCGAGGCGCTGACGCACGGCGCGGTCTATGCGCTCGGCAGCCAGATTCTCTGGGTGATCCACAGTCATTCGCCTGAAATCTGGCACAACGCAGCAGCGTTGGGCGTGCCGATGACTGCCAACGTGCCCTACGGTACGCCCGAAATGGCGGCGGAGGTGCAGCGCCTCTACGCCGAAAGCGACCTGCCGCAGAAGCGCATCTTTGGCATGGCGGGGCATGAAGATGGCATCGTCACTTATGGCCGCACGGCCGAAGAAGCGGGTTTCACAATGCTGACCTATCTAGTGCGGGCGCTGCAGTGCGCTGAGAGGAGAAACTGATCATGGTGTATCGTCCTCAAGCTGTCATCATCGACGATCGCGCCGTCGAGCATCTGGTCGAGTTTTGCCGAGCGAACAACCATACACGGCTCTTCATGGTCGCCGATGCAAACACCTTTGCCGCACAGGGGCAGGCAGTGAAGAAAGCGTTGCTGGCCGCAGATTTCGATCTCAAATATATCGTCTTTTCCAACGAAGAAGTCATTGCGGATGCTGCGCATGTCTTCGATGTGCTAATTGCAGCGGGCGGCGATATGCGCACCTACATCGCCGTCGGCGCCGGCACACTGACCGACATCACGCGTTTCGCCAGCCACCGCACACACAGCCAGTTCATCTCCATACCGACCGCGCCCTCGGTCGATGGCTTTGCCTCGATCGGCGCACCGCTGATCGTGCACGGCGTCAAGATTACGGTCTACTGCCAGGCGCCGCTGGCGATCTTCGCCGACATTAACACACTCTCGCATGCGCCGCAGGCAATGATCGCCGCCGGCTTTGGCGACATGCTCGGCAAGCTGACCTCGATTGCCGACTGGCGGCTAGGGCATTTGCTTTGGAACGAACCCTACGACGAGACAATCGCGCAGCGCACGCTCGACGCCGTGCAAATCTGCATCGACAATGTCGACGCCATCGGCCGGGGGGCGCCGGAGGGGATCAGCCGGCTGCTTGATGCGCTACTTGAATCGGGCTATTGCATGTTGGACTTTGGCGAGTCCCGCCCCGCTTCCGGCGCCGAACACCACACCTCCCATTACTGGGAGATGAAACTGCTGCGCGAGGGGCGCCCGGCGATTCTGCACGGCGCCAAAGTCGGCGTCGCCACGGTGATGGTGGCGGAACTATACGATCGGGTGCGTGCGCTTTCGCGCGAACAGGTCTCCGAGCTGCTGGAAGCAACGACCTGGCCTGCACGCGACGAGGAGATTGCGTGCATTCGCGCAGCCTACGGCGACCTGGCTGACGACGTTATCGCCGAACATAAAGCTTTCCTGGAACTTGCCCCGGAGAAGGTGGAAGCGATCAAGCGCGCCATTCTCGACCACTGGGGCGATATCCAGGCAATTGCCGCCCAGGTCCCACCGGCTGCCACCATCGCCGATCTGCTGCGGCGCGCCGGCGGACCGACCACGGCTGCGGAACTTGGCTTCGACGACGCCGAGCGCGATCTTGGCTTTGACAACGGCCATTATCTGCGTAATCGCTTTACTGCGCGCAAGCTGGTGCGTGTGCTGGGCATCGACTGAGCAGTCGCTCGCCAACAGGCTACGCATTACGACCGCGTCTTGTTACTGATTGCTAGGCAGAGTTTTTATGTTTTCAGTGTTGCGTGCTACGTGCTGCGTATCGGAATCCCTCACACAACACGCAACATTGCACTCATAAAATGTCAACCTGGAAATCAGTAATCAACCCCCGACAAGGCGAGTTGCATAAACTCTGTCAGCTTGGAAGGGGCATCGAGCCATAGCGTCTTTGCTGACTTGGTTCAGGAAGACGCAATGACTCGATGTCTCCACCGGGGCTCTCTGCATCCTCGATGTCTCCACCGGGTCTCTCTGCACCCTCTTTGCCATTCTACTCAACAGATCTACAGCGATCGAAATTATCAGCAGGAAGCGCTCTGACTAGAAGATATTGTACTTCACAACGCTGCACTCTGTGATATGCTTACGCTATCATTGCGAATCGCCATTGTTGCGGCGTGGCTAACCCTGGCTGCTTGCGGGCGGCTGTGACGCGCCGACGACGGCGGACTCCCTGTTCGGGCATTCCCCGGACGCACACGTAGGCAGGACGGTGGCATGGCTTCCGCCACAGACAACGTGACGCCGCGGCATTGGATTGGGCTGCTGCGTTCGATCATTGTGTACTATGGCAATCCGATCAAACTGCGTCGGATGCGCCGATTTTACGCGCAGTTTATCAGCCGCGGTGATCTCTGTTTCGACCTAGGCGCGCACGTTGGCAACCGCCTGTGGGTCTGGCAGAGTCTGGGCGCACGCGTGATCGGCGTCGAACCGCAGCCAGCTTGCATACGCCTGCTGCGAAGCTGGTACGGGCGCAACCCACAGATTACGCTGGTCGAGGAGGCGGTTGGCGCGGCGTCAGGCGAGGCGACGCTCTTTGTCAGCGCCGAGACGCCGACGGTTGCCACACTATCGCAGCCGTGGATCGAAGCCGTGCAGCAGGCAGACTCCTTCGTCAACGTGCGCTGGGACGGTGCAGCCACGGTGCGCGTGACCACGCTCGACGACCTGATCGCCCGCTATGGCGAGCCGGTCTTCTGCAAGATCGATGTCGAAGGCTACGAGCTGGAAGTGCTACGGGGGCTTTCGCAGCCGCTGCGTGCGCTCTCTTTTGAGTACATCGGCGCAGCCAGGACGATAGCAACCGAATGCGTCACCCGGCTGACAACGTTGGGCGACTATGCGTTTAACTGGTCGCAAGGTGAACAGCATCGCTGGCAGTCGCAACGTTGGCTATCCGCCGCCGAGACCTTGCGCTGGCTCGACACGCTCACCGCATCGTCCGGTTCGGGCGACATCTATGCAAGACAGATGTAAACCTATGGTCTACGACGAACGACGCTTCTTAACCGGGTTGCGACGACAATGGCTCTATGTGGCCGTCATCTATGCGGCGGCGCTCGGCGCTGGCTACTGGCTAATGCTGCGCGTCTGGCCCGCTACAGACGCCATGCAATGGCTGGCGTTGGCGTTGGCGGCGATGGTGGTGCAGATGATCGTGTTATGGTGGGCGCTGCGCTTCAACCATCACCCGGACGGCGACGCGCTCTTTCCTGACCTGGGCGTCGCCAACGGCATGACGCTGACGCGCGGTCTGCTCACCTGTCTGATGGCTGGCTTTCTGTTTGGCCCCACTCCAATCGGCTGGCTGGCGTGGGCGCCGGCTCTCCTCTACATGACCGAGCGCGTCATCGACTTTTTCGATGGCTTTGTCGCCCGCTACACCAGCCGTGAGACCAAGCTGGGCGCAATCCTCGACATGGAGTTCGACGGGTTGGGCATCCTGATCGCCGTCAGCCTGGCGATTCAATATGAGCATCTGCCGGTCTGGTATCTCGTGCTTGGGTTGGGGCGACAATTGTTCGTGCTTGGCATCTGGGTTCGCCAGCGCCTGAATTGGCCGGTGCGCGACCTACCGACCTCCGATCATCGTCGCCTGATCGCAGGCTTTCAGACCGGCTTCATCAGCATCGTTCTCTGGCCTGTGTGGACGACCGAAGTTGCGCTGTTCGCCGCCTGGCTCTTTGCTGCGCCGCTGATTTTCAGCTTTGGGCGCGATTGGCTGGCGGTGAGCACGACCATCGACGCCGACTCTGCGCGCTATCAGGATGTGCGCCGCCACGTCAAAACAATCGTGGAAAAATGGCTGCCGTTGCTGGCGCGGCTGACCGGCGCGCTGTTGGCCGGCTGGCTGATCTGGCAGGGCGACAGCCTGCCTCTGGCGCTAATCGCGCTGGCGACGGTTGCGGCGTTGTCGATGCTGTTGGGCGCCATTGGGCGAACGGGTGCGCTGACGCTGGCGTTTATCGCCGCCTTCAGCGCTGTCGCCATTGGTTTGCGTTTCGACAACGCGCTGTTGTTGGCGTGTGCGGTCGTCGTGCTACACCTGGGCAGCGGTCGCTTTGCGTTGTGGCAGCCGGAGGAGTACTACCTACACGCCAAACTCGGCGCTCGTAACGGGGCCAATCTATGACAACAGCGCTTCGTCAGTGGTCGCGTCGCCAGTTGCAATCGGGCAGTCTGATCCCTCACCTGATCTGGCTGGCGTTGGCGATGTTGCTGCTCTGGATGACGTTGCGCGCCGTCGATCTGGGCGAGGTGTGGGAGCGACTGCGCCGATTGACGCCGCCGCAGATCGCGTTGCTGTCGTTCGTCAACCTAGCTGTGCTGGCAACGTTTAGCGCGCGCTGGTGGCTGCTGTTGCTTGCTCAGGGCTATCGCATTTCCTATATTCGGTTGATGGCTTACCGGCTGGCAACCTTCGCCGTCAGTTATTTCACCCCTGGTCCCCACTTCGGCGGCGAGCCGCTGCAGGTCTATCTAGTTTCATCGCGACATGGCGTGCCGACTTCAGCGTCGGTGGCTGCCGTACTCGTGGACAAAGTATTGGAGATGACAACCAATTTTACTTTCTTAACGCTTGGCGTGCTCTTTGTCATGCAATCGCACGCGTTGGTGGGCATCAGCGAGGAGCAGTTGTTGTTGACCAGTATTGCGTTGCTTGCTACACCGCTCAGCTTACTGATTTCTCTCTTTCTCGGCATCCCTCCTGTTACATCCTTGTTCACCGCGTTCGCACAGGTGTGGCAGCGATGGGCTACACACCGGGGCGGGCTGCCAGGGCCATCGCTGACGGAATCGCGGCTCTTGGGTGCAGTGCGTCGGAGTGAGGAGCAGAGCATTGCACTATGCCGTGACCATCCATTTTTTCTGATGGCAGCCATCGGCGCATCGCTATTGAGTTGGATCGCCATCATCGGCGAGTTTTGGTTAATGACGAGTGTATTGGGTATGCAGTTGACGTTGCCCGAGGCGATTGCGGCGCTGCTGGCCGCGCGCGTGGCGATCTTGCTGCCGATGCCCGCCGCCATTGGTGCGCTCGAAGCCAGCCAGGCGCTGGCAATGCGCGTCCTGGGTCAGTCGCCAGCTGCGGGCGTCAGCCTCAGCCTGCTCATCCGCGCGCGCGACGTCTTGCTCGGTGTGTTCGGTTTATGGCTGGCTGGGGCATTGCTGTGGAAGAAGAAGGAAAAAGAGATTAAAACAGTGGAGATTGGAGATTAGAGATTGGTTGGCGTCGCCAACCAATCTCTAATCTCCAATCTCTCTACTCCTCGCGCGCTGTGATCTGCACTTCGATGTCGAATTCGTTGGCGACGGTCAGGGTGTTGATGAAGTTGGGTGGGTCGATGCCAAAGTCGCTCATGAGCATACGAGCAGTGGCGACGCCAGTGAGCGTATCACCATTGATTTTTGCCGTCACGTCGAAGGTGGTCGGTCGCGTAATATCGCGGATGGTTAGGTCGCCGATCAATTTGAAACTCACTTCCTCCCCCTCGAAGTATTCCCCAGGCGCACCCTCGATAGCAGTGGCGACAAAGGTTGCCACCGGGAAGTTGTTGAAGCGCGGCCCGTCGCGACGAATCCACTGGTCGCGGTCGTTTTGATCGGTGGTGAAGGTGTTGACGCGCACAGTAAAGATGTTTTCGCCGAGCGCCGAGGATAGATCGTCCAGGTTGAGCTGGAGCCTGCCTTCGATCTCCTGCGTGCTGCCGACCACATCGGCCAGCCCAGCAGGAATGCCAAGTTTTGCCAGCGCGCCGCCGAAAAACTCCTCATTGACGAGATACGATGCGCGCGATTCCGCTGGTATGATGACAAATGTCCGCAAACCAGAAACAGGTTGACCTGCAGCTGCCGCTTCATCGGCTTGCGCATCGCTGGCAGGCTCTTCAGCGGGAGCAGCGGTCTCGGCAGGTGCAAGAGCCGTAGTTGCCGCCGGTGCTGCTGGCGCCGATGCAGATGGCAAAGCGCAAGCCGCCACCAGGAGACTCAACACCACAACAGCTACAATTCTTATCAAACGAATGTGCATGGTTTCCTCCTTATTGAAACAGCACGTTCCTTTAATTCGTTGCTTCCGCCGCTTGAGGCAAAATTCCTTCAGGCAGATAGGCTGGCTGGACTAATTTGCCGGCGCCATAGCGGCCAAGCAGCACACGCATAAACATTGAGTAGAGACCCTCGTGGCGCAACGGCGGCTCCAGATCAATCACGCTCAACCCTGAGGTAAAACCGTATTCGGAGAACGCATCCACAAATGCGGCATCTTTGCTGACAATGTGCACCGGAGTCGACCAACCATCAGCTCGGCGTGAAACAGCGGGCGGCTGGTGGTCGCCGATCAATACAAAGATGCTATGTTCGTCGCCTACTTCCAGGATAAATTGCGTTAACATCCGCAACTGATACTCGATGGCGATTAGATGATTGGCGCGCATCTCATCCAACGCAATTGTCTCTGGATCAACAGGCGCAGCCTCTGGCGCAGGCTGGTTGAGCGTGCGCCAATCCTCGACCAGATCCGGGTGCGGTTTCCACGGATAGTGAGAGTTCTGCGTGATCGTAAAGAACATCAACGGTTTGTCGGTCGTCGCTTTCAACCGTTCGTGCGCCCAGTGCAACACCCATTGGTCTGGCGGCGCCGGCCCCCATCCGTAGCGCGGGCCGATATATTCCATGTCCTTGTTGCGGATCAACTCGTCGACCGCCAGCATTCGTGTGTACTTCGCCCACCCAACCTCAGAAATATTCTCATCCAGCGCCGAAAGCCAGACATAGTGATACCCTTGATCGGCTAACGTTGCCCCCAAACTCGGATAGCGTTCCACCTGGTATTTATTGCGCAGTTCGAGGTATTGGGGATGATTGTCGATGCGCATTCCAAAGAGCGTGCTCGTATACGAAAGCCATGAACCGCCCCCCCAAGTCGGCGCTTCGCTCAAAGCGGTGGCTACATGCCAACCAGTATTATCGAATATCTCTTCCAGTTCTTTCAGTAAGGTGCGGTACGGTGGCGTAAAATGCGGGCGTTTATAAAGCACGCTGCCGTACGATTCGACAAAAATAAAGTAGATGTCAGGCTTCTGTTCTAGCCGATAGCCCGAATAATCGTAGATATTGCGCACTACGCCGTCATCAAAACTGAGCACGTCTTGATGAATCTTCGCCGAGACTTCCAGGTTCTTTTGAAGTTTGAAGCCAAAGCTGCTGACCACCATCTCCGGCCGCGCCGTGTAGACTTGATAGACAGCCGCCGCAGCCAACGTCAGAGCCGCCAATACTGCAATGCCGACGCGCGAACTATGCCGCAGCCCTGGCGTAGCGCCGCTATGCAACAGCACGCTCCATAGCCTAATGGTCATTCCGGCGCCAGCCAGCAAACCCAAAGCGCCGCCAACGTATGGCAACCATCCCGCGTTGACGTGTTCAAACAGAAAAGGCAGACCGTCGCGCGCCAGATAGAACTGGCTGTAGAAAGAGGGTTCGAGCAGATAAATAGCAGTCACAATTGCCTCATAAATTGCATACAGAAGAATCAATACATAGATCACACCGAAGAGGGCGCCGAGCCAGGGACGACGAAACCGTCCCAGCCAAACCCACAGCGCTGTCATCACCGATAGCTCAAGCGACAACCGCAAAGGATCGAGGTTTTCGCGCCAGATGAAGATGCGATTGACCGCCAACCACCAACCGCCGTCGAGCGTCGAAATGGGCGGTATGAGGCTGCTCTGCTCATCCAACAGCGCCAAGGGTAGAAAGAGTAAAAAGTTGAGAACAGCAAATGATCCCCAAAAAAGTAAATTTGGATGATCACGGCAAAAACGACGATGCGGTAAACGGTCGGACATGGAACAGGCAATCCTCAACGTGCAGAATCTCAAAATTATACTGGAAACCAGAGAAATGGACAAAGCAATCGTAAATTCATCCCGGCTGCAAGATTGACGAAGAGCGCTGCCCCCTCTACAATCCTGAACATGAAAGGTGCAACATCGCCGCCGGTTCGACCAGCGACGAACGAACCACTGCTAACGACCAAGTTATTGATCCCGCGCACACGGCCTCGCTCCGTGCCACGCGACCATCTTCTTGACCGATTGGATCAATACTATGCGTGTGGGTTAATCCTGGTGTCGGCGCCGGCCGGTTATGGTAAAACGACGCTGATCAGCACGTGGACGCAACGCTTACAGCATCCGGTCGCTTGGTTTTCACTCGACGAAGCCGACAATGACCCGATCCGCTTTCTGCGCTACCTCCTTGCCAGCGTGCAACAGATCGACGCTTCGGTCGGGCGAGATCTCCAGTATGCGCTGACTTCGGCGCAACAGCCGCCGGTCGCCCTGGTTGGTTTGTTAATCAACGACCTGGCAGAGCGGATGCACACACAGTTCCTGTTGGTGATCGACGACTACCATCTCATCGACGAACCTGCCGTGCATGAAATCGTCCAGACGCTGGTCGCCCATCGTCCGCCATCGCTGCAACTCGTGATCGTTACACGCGAGGACCCGCCGCTGCCTCTGGCGCGTCTGCGCGCTCGCGGCGAGCTGGCTGAAGTGCGCGCCCACGATGTGCGCTTCTCGAGCGCAGAGACGGAACGCTTTCTTCACCAAGTCATGGGGCTGACGCTGCCCTCGGTCGCGATCAGGCAGCTAGAGCAGCGGGTGGAAGGGTGGCCGGCCGGTCTACAACTCGCTGCGCTGACGTTGCAAAATCAGCCAGATCCATCCGCCGTGGTTGCGGCGTTGTCAGGCAGCCATCACTTCATTTTGAGCTATCTAACCGAAGAGGTGTTGCATCGCCTCCCAAAGCCGCAGCAACAGTTTCTGCTCGATACATCTGTGCTGCCGCGCTTGAGCGGCGCTGTGTGCGACTTCATCACCGGACGCTGCGACAGCGCGTCGCAACTGGAGGAGCTGTACGCCGCCAATATCTTTGTCACTCCTCTCGATGACACGCATAGCTGGTGGCGCTATCATCCACTATTTGGCGAGATTCTGCGCGTTCATCTGCAGCGCACACAGCCAGAACGCGCTGTGCAATTGCGCAAGCAGGCAAGCGTGTGGTTCGAGGCGCACGGCACGGCGGACGAAGCGATCGACCTCGCCTTCACCGCTGGCGACTATGCACGCGTCGCCTATCTGATTGAGACCTACGCGCAGCAGACCATGATGCAGGGATTTCTGCGTACGGTAGAGACCTGGCTGCAGCGCCTGCCCGAGGCGTGGCGCTTGATGCAGCCACATGCCAGCCTGGCGCTTGTTTGGTCGCTGATCCTGCGCGGGCGGCTGCCGGAAACAGAGCCGCATCTCTTCCATGCCGAAGCCGCCGCCAAACGTATACGCCAGGAGAACGCCGATGAAGCCGCGGCGATTCAGGCTGAGACGCTGGCGCTGCGCGCAGTGCTGGCGGCGCTGCGCAGCGATCCGGAACACGGCTGCGAACTTGCCCGGGAATCTGTATCGATGGCGCCAGCAACCAATGCATTTGTGCGCGGCGCGGCGCTCTTTGCGCTTGGCACGACCTGCAACTATGCTGGCAAGGGTGATGAGGCGCTGGTCAGCTATCAGGCGGCGCTTCCGCTTTGCCAGGCTTCGGGCAACAGGGTGGCGACAATGTTGATCATCGGCAACCTAACGATGCTCTACCTGGCGCGCGGTCAACTGCACGCTGCCGCCGAGCTGTGTCGCAGTGTGATCGCCGCCGCCGAACAGGCCGGACAGCCGCATTCGCCGGCGCTGGCTTCAGTTTACGGCGGCTACAGCAATGTCCTCTACGAATGGAACCGGTTGGAGGAGGCGCAGCACTTTGCCGCCCAATCGCTCGATGCGGCGCGTCTGAGCGGTCATGCGGCGTCGATCGCTTATGGGTGCGCCATGCAGGCGCGCATTTTGCAGGCGCAAGGCAAACTGGACGAAGCGGCGGCTACACTTGCCCAGGCAGCCTCCCTCAATCAACGCACAATGCCTGTCTGGGTGACATCGAGCATTGCCGCGCAGGAGGCAGCGCTGATGCTGGCGCGCGGCGATTTGTCAGCAGCAGCCCAGCGCCTTGCCCATTGGGGCGCCGCACAATCCGATCCGGTCGACCACAGCACCGAGATCGCCCAGCTTGCGTACATCCATCTTCTGCTGCATCAGGCAAAGCGCGCAACGGCGCCAGCACGCCTGCTCGACACGGCGCATGAGCGCGCCAGTAGCGTCCTGGCCTCGGCGGTCGCTGGCGGACGCATGGGGCGTGCGTTGGAAACGCTTGTGCTACGCGCATTG
The DNA here is from genome assembly GCA_937981885.1 of uncultured Caldilinea sp. Taxonomy (GTDB): domain Bacteria; phylum Chloroflexota; class Anaerolineae; order Caldilineales; family Caldilineaceae; genus Caldilinea. Next base: position 26,388 of record CALJMI010000023.1, on the reverse strand, counting down.
ATCAGCCATGCGCAAGGCGACAATCAGTCGGGGCTTGCCGATCTGCATCAAGCGTTGATTCTCGGCGAATCCGAAGACTATGTGCGCCCATTCGTGAATGCTGGCGCTGCCATGCGCGATCTGCTTGCAAAACTGCTGCGCGATCTGAGCAGCAAACCCTCCCTGGCTGAAACTGACCCCTCCCCCGCCTATCTCGCCCGCCTGCTTGCCGTCTTCCCACATGACGCACCCTCTCCTACTCTTTCGATCCCCCCTTCCTCTACGCTAATCGAATCTCTCACCGACCGCGAACTCGAAGTGCTTCGATTGATGGCTGAGGGGCTAACCTATCAAGAGGTCGCCAACCGGCTGATCGTGAGCGTCAACACCGTGCGCTATCACGTCAAGTCACTCTATGGCAAGTTGGGCGTGGACAAACGACTTGCCGCCATCGAGACGGCGCGGGCGATCGGGCTGTTGTAGAAACTGTCAGCTGACGGCTGCATTCATGCGGCGACCGATCAACATCAAACGCTCGTCCCCGCGACGCGTGAAAATTACAGCAGCCGGACGACCACCCGGCGTCAGCCGCAAACGGGGACGTAGACTCTCAGGCTCCTGTGGAAATCCGCGTTTGAGCAGCTCGACCTGCCCCACTTCCAACGCTGCCAGCCGCTGGTTAAGGTGGTTGAGGCTAAACCGATGCACTTCCTCGATAAGAAACGCCTGCGCCAGTGCTTCAGATTTGAACTCAGGCGCTACAATATAAGCAATATCGGGCGCAAACAGATGACCGTTGAGACGAGCACATAGCGGCGCCAGCGCGCCAGCGCGAATTATTGCGGGATCAGGCTCATAGAGAAACATCCCAGCTATGAGTTCGCCACGCGGCGGCATAACGCCGTCATCCGCCAACACACACCAGCGATCGGCGCACTGCACCGACGCCCAACGCCGCGGTGCACCATCCCACCCAAACCAGAGCACAGCTTCCTTGCACACTCCTTCATGGCTGACGAACTCAACGCAGCAATCCGCAGGCAACTCATCGTTGCGCACGCCAGGCATCACTTTGACAGCAACAAGAGGAATTTGATTGCACAGCTTGAGAATCTCGGTCAGCGCTGGTTGCATTGCGTGCAAGCTAAAGGCACGGCGCCCGTTGCGACGCCGCGCTGGATCGACAAAAGCAGCGGCGGCGGGAGGCAACGTTCCGGCGGCAAGCGCTGCTGTCCAGTCGGCGACGTGGACTCGAATACGGTCAGCCAGCCCCAAAGCGGCTGCATTTGCCTGCGCAATACGCGCGCGCACCGGGTCGATTTCGTAGGCGATCACTGTGCGACGCTGCGCCAGCGCCAGCATGTCGCCGCCGATGCCGCAGCCAAGATCGAGAAAATTGCCAGCCGGCGCCAATGCGTCGAGCTGCGCCGCACGATGCTCAGCCGGAGCCTGCGCCGTCGCCTGCTCGAGCGCTTCGGCGACAAAAAACATGCGCGCGGCGTGAACAAACTTCGCCGCCGCGCGCCGCCGAAGCCGCGCCTGGGTGAGCAATTCTGCAGCCACATCAGCCGGAAAAGTGCGCCGCAATTGAGTAAGCAATGCAAGCGTGTTCACATCGTCAAGCGCTTCATGGGCAAGCCGATCAAGCGCAGGCTGTGCGTCCGGCGAAAGCACAAAATTGATGGCGGCGAGACGACGCGCCTGCTCAGCAATCACCCGCTCCGGCGTCTTTGACAATGTTTTCTGAGAAAACGGTTGCGTTTCGTTGGTCAATTGCACTCCAGCCAGCTTGACGCACATTGCAGCGTGCCGGTAAACTAGATAGGCGATGCGGAAATGACTCTGTTCTTTGCACCGGCTCCATCTACCTGTTAAGAGGCATCGCCAACCATGCGGCTATTTTCTCGACGGTGCAATGTCTACAACCTATTATTGCACACCAATGGCGGAATGAAACAGAGTTCTTCTCGGTCGCATGTATTGCCACATGTAGTTCGGTAATGTTGTGCAGTTCACTGGCTGGTGACCGTCAACGAGAGATTGATACCTTGAAGGAGCATCATGAGTGTACAAAACGAATCCCTTGATTTGAAGAACAGCGAGCGAAAGGCAGTCGCACCCGAATTAGAATACAAAGCTGCGTCGCAAGATTCATTGTCAATGTTCTTTGCCGCCATCGGCGGTGCCGTGTTGGGCATGTTGGCGACCTTGCTGGTGCTGGCGATTATCAACGGCGGCACGCTTAATTTCACTCGTCCGGAGCGCCTGGCAGTCATGGAAGCAAATCTGGCGCGCGTCAGTGAAAATGTAGGCGCGGTCAGTCAAAACGTCGATCTCGTTGCCAGTCAGCTAAGCGAAGTGCGCGGCGAACTGGCAAGCGCTCGCAGCCAGATGGACTTGACAATGACGCAGCTTGACAGCCAATCTGAAGCGATCGGCAGCTTGCAGAACGCTGTGAATGCACTGGCTGTCACCGGCGATCGCTTCGACGCCTTCGTCGGCGCGCTCGATCAGGCATTGATTGCGGTGCGCGAGCTTGACGGGAGCACAACGCCCAGCCCGGCCACGCGCGCGATTGCAGTCGCGCCGACGATTGTGAACGATTCAACCGTGCCACCGGACGCAGTCGCTGTGCTCTTCTTCGCCGATAACAACGGCAATGGCGTGATGGATTTGTCAGAAGTCAATCTCGTTGGCGTCAAACTCAACGTGATTGATGCAAGCGGCAATCAGATCGGCGCGTTCACATCGGGCGATGCAGGCGTTCTGGTCGAGGGGTTGGCGCCCGGCGCATACACATTCGTCATTGCCGATACAGCCGGCTTTGCTACGCTGAACGAAGAAGTGGTGGTCACCGTAAAAGCAGGTGCAACCCAGGGACAGATTCTGTACGTGCCAATGGCTGACTGACTTTACCCCATCGTCCAAATATTTGGCTACAAGCCAGGATTTTTTTGGTGCACCTGCTGTCCGAGACGCAGGGCAGAAAATTTCTGGTTTTTAGCGCCTGACATTTTGGAGTTGCATTGAGAATTCGATAGGCAGTCCCCGGTGCGTTGCACAAGGCAAAGGTTGCCATAACGCATCGGGGACTCTTGATTTCTTATGAGAGATCGCTCCTCACAACCCACAAATTCGGCGCGCGCATGGCTGTTCTTCTTGCGTCCAGGCATCGGCGTTAAGCGATGGCTGGTTGCGGCGCTGCTTGGCATTCTTTTGACCAGCCTGGGGTTGGCGCTGTTGTTGTTGTTGCTCATTGCCAACGGCCCACTTCATCTGCTTCTGCTCGACTTTCTCCCCGACTGGCTGCGCGCGCTGTTGCTGGTGATTTTGGGGCTGTTGCTTGGCGGCGCTGGCGCACTGCGGCTTCATCAGTTGATCGTGCGTGAGATCTGGCCCGGCTTGCAAACGCCAGAAAATCGAGCGGCGCTGCAGGCATTCATACGGCGCCAACAGCGTCGCAATGGGCCGCGCATCGTGGCAATCGGCGGCGGAACCGGTATGCCACAGTTGCTGCGCGGGCTACGCGAATACACCGATAATATCACCGCTATTGTCACTGTCGCCGACGACGGCGGCAGCAGCGGACGGTTGCGCCAGCAGACCGGTGTGCTCCCACCAGGAGATTTTCGCAACAACATCGCTGCGCTCAGCGACGACGAAGGCTTGATGAAGCGTCTCTTTCAATATCGTTTTGCTGAGCATGATGTCTCCGGCGGCAACGTACAACACAGCGAGCTGGCGGGTCATAGCTTTGGCAACCTCTTTATTACGACGATGGCGGCAATCACCGGCAGCTTTGAAAGCGGAATCGCAGCAAGCAGCCGGGTTTTGGCGGTGCGCGGTCGCATCTTACCCAGTACACTGGAAAATGTCACGCTCTGCGCCGAAATCAGGCGCGTCACCGAAGATGGGCGCACCGAATGGCTCACCGTACAGGGCGAAAGCGCCGTGCCCAAAGCCGCCGGTCAGATCGAGCGCGTTTATCTACAACCTGCCCATGCTCGCGCCTATCCCGAAGCCATTCGCGCCATCTTACAGGCCGACTTGATCGTCGCCGGCCCCGGCAGTTTCTACACGAGTGTATTGCCAAACCTGCTGGTCGAGTCAATCCGCAATGCGATCAGTGCGTCGTCGGCCGTGCGCATCTACATTTGCAACGTAGCGACTCAACCCGGCGAGACCGACAATTACACCGTGCTCGACCACATGGTCAAGCTACGCCAACATGTTGGCGATGCGTTCACGATGGCGCTGGCAAACAGCAATTACAACCCGGAGACCCGGCCAGCTCACAATGCGCGTTGGGTCACATTGCCTGATGTACAGGATAGTGGCGATTTCCGCGTCTTTGTCGGCGACGTGGTCGACACCGAACGCCCCTGGCGTCATGATCCCAAAAAACTGGCTGCGCGGCTAATGGACATCTACTACCAACTCACTGCAAAATCACCCAAAGTGTAAACTACACAATTTGTGGGAGGAATGGTAAGATAAATACGTAGTTATCACAAGGAAAACTCCTCATGTGAGTCGATGATAGAAATTCGTTTTTACCAAAACTAAGGAGAGATTCAAATGGCTGTGAAAGTAGCGATCAATGGGTTTGGCCGCATCGGGCGTCAGGTCACCAAGGCGCTTTTCGAGAACTATCGCGGCAAGTTCGATCTGGTGGCGGTCAATGACCTCAGCGACACAGCAACCAATGCCCACCTCTTCAAGTACGACAGCAACTACGGCGCTTTCCCTGGCAGCGTCGAGGTGGTGGACGGCGATCTGGTCATCGACGGTGATCGCATCAAGGTGCTGGCGGAGAAAGATCCGAGCAAACTGCCGTGGGGAGACTTGGGCGTCGATATCGTCGTCGAGAGCACCGGCATCTTCACCTCGCGCGAAAAGGCAAATCTGCACATACAGGCAGGCGCCAAAAAGGTGATCATCAGCGCGCCAGCCAAGGGCGAAGACCTGACCCTCGTACTCGGCGTCAACGATGAAAAGTACGATCCCGCTGCACACCACATCATCAGCAACGCCAGCTGCACCACCAACTGTCTGGCGCCGGCAGCCAAAGTGCTCAACGACCTGGCCGGCATCCAGCAGGCGCTGATGACGACAGTGCATGCCTACACAAATGACCAGCGCATCCTTGATCTCGTGCACAAGGATCTGCGCCGCGCCCGCGCCGCCGCCATGAGCATCATTCCAACGACCACCGGCGCCGCCAAGGCTGTGGCTCTGGTCATCCCGGAACTCAAGGGGAAGTTTGACGGGTACGCCATGCGCGTGCCGACTTCGACGGTCTCTGTAGTCGACTTCACCGCCGTCGTTGACAAAGAAGTCACAAAGGATGAGCTGTTTGCCGCCTTCGACGCCGCAGCTGCGGGCCCCATGAAAGGCATTCTGCAGGTCGTACGCGAGCCGCTGGTGAGCATCGACTTCAAGGGCAGTCCCTTCAGCAGCTCGGTCGACTACGAATTCACCAATGTTTATGGCAAAATGGTCAAGGTCGTAACCTGGTACGACAATGAGTGGGGTTACAGCTCGCGCGTCGCCGATCTGATCGACTTCATGACGAAGAAGGGCATCTAACAATTTGAGAGTGAGAGATTAGAGATTTAGAAGATTAGAGATTTAGGAGATTGGGCGACTATGCGATTATATGAATTGCGACGGCGACAATCTCCAGCCACTACTCTCCAATCTCCTACTTCTCTGATTTCTCAGTCTCTTGATCCCACAATCCTCGATTCCAATATGTTCTGAAACGTGGCGCGCGGTGACAGACTGTGCGCCACGTTTTTCTTTGAACGCTTGAAAGGGCAAGACCCATGAATAAGAAAACGATCAAAGATGTGAACTGGCAGGGCAAGAAAGCTCTGGTGCGCGTCGATTTCAATGTACCGCAGGATAAGGCAACCGGCGCCATCACCGACGATGCGCGCATTCGCGCCGCACTGCCGACGATCCAATATCTGCTCGATCATGGTGCAGCCGTCATCCTGATGAGCCATCTCGGTCGCCCGAAAGATGGCCCCGACCCCAGGTACAGCATGAAGGTGACCGCCGATCATCTTGCGACGCTGATCTCTGCGCCGGTGCACTTTGTTGGGCAGACCACCGGAACAGAGGCGGAGGCCGCCGCCGCTGCACTGAAGCCGGGCGAGGTGCTTGTACTCGAAAACACCCGCTTCGACAAGCGCGAAACGAAGAATGATCCAGGCATGGCAGCCGAGCTGGCGAAACTGGGCGATGTTTATGTCAACGATGCATTTGGCAGCGCGCACCGCGCCCACGCCAGCACCGAAGGCGTCGCCAGGCTCATGCCGGCTGTCGCTGGCTTTCTGATGGAGAAAGAACTGGCTTTCCTGGGCCAGGCGCTCGAAAGCCCGGAGCGCCCATTTGTGGCGATCCTCGGCGGCGCCAAGATCAGCGATAAAATCGGCGTTATCTCCAACCTGCTGACCAAAGTCGATGCAATCTTGATCGGCGGCGGTATGGCGAACACCTTCCTGGCGGCGCAGGGCATCGATATGGGCAAAAGCCTGGTCGAAGCTGAATCGTTGGAGACAGCGCGCAATCTGATGGCAAAAGGCGGTGATATGATCCAGCTTCCCGTCGACCTGCGCGTCGCCGAAGCCTTCGCCGCAGACGCCGCCGACAAGGTGGTGGCTGTCGGTGAAGTGCCCGCCGAGTGGATGGCGCTCGACATCGGACCGGCGACGATTGCGCACTACTCCAACCGGCTGGCTGGCGCCAGAACCGTCGTCTGGAACGGCCCGATGGGCGTTTTCGAGTTTCCGAAATTTGCTCAAGGCACCTTCGCCATCGCTGAAATTCTAGGCGGGCTGAAGAACGCCACAACGATCATCGGCGGCGGCGACAGTGCGGCCGCAATTCGCGAAGCAGGGTTGGAAGCAAAAATGTCGCATGTCAGCACAGGGGGCGGCGCCAGCCTGGAATTCTTGGAAGGCATCGAATTGCCTGGCGTGGCGGCGTTGAACGATAAGGAGTAAAGAAGGCGCAGTTGGTGACCGCACGTGGCCGCATTCATCGGAGACGTGTGGTCAATCAGCGTGCGGTCGTCAGCTGCGCCTGCAAAAAGGGGATTTTGACATCATGGGCTTTTTCTCGAAAATCATGGCTGCGTTCACCGGCAAAGCGCCGAGTGGCAGCGACCGCTATCTGCCGATCTACGTCCTCGACCACCGCTGCCGCGAACCGATTGCGGGGCAGATCGATCTGCTGAACGAACTAAGTCTGGCGGAGGACGAAGGCGCTGGCTACTATGTGCGCAAAGTGCTGCACACATCGGGCGCCAGTCGTTGTTTTGGGCAGGTCGAAGTGCAGCTCTGGCTGGACAACAAAAAGCAGATTAAGCAACATGAAGTCCAGGGTGGGCGCTGGCTCACCGCCGAAGAATTTGCAGCTGAAATGGAGCGGCGAGCCGCTGAAGCGGAAGCTGCCGCAATCCAGGCTGCGGAGGCCGATGCAGCAGACGAGGGAAGCGAAAAAAGCAACCGTGGATGACGCAGATTGAGCGGATTCACGCGGAATTTTGACGAAAAGGAGTAACAAACGATGCGCAAGCCAATGATGGCCGGCAATTGGAAAATGAACAAAACGATCAACGAGGCGGTTGCGCTGGCGCGCGCCATCCGTGAGCAGGTCAACGACGTGAACAACGTTGATCGGGTGATCTGCCCGCCGTTTATCGACATCCCGATGGTGAGCGCCGAGCTGATGGGCAGCAATATTGCCGTCGGCGCGCAGAATATGCATTGGGCCGAAAGCGGCGCGTACACTGGCGAGATCAGCGCAGCAATGCTCAAGAACCTGGCGACCTATGTGATTATCGGACACAGCGAGCGCCGCCAGTATTTCGCCGAGACTGACGAGACCGTCAACAAGAAGGCGCACGCCGCGTTGGCGGCAGGCTTGACGCCAATCATCTGCGTCGGCGAGTCGTTGGAGCAAAACGAACGCGGCGAGACGCAGGAGTTCGTCAGCGGGCAAGTCAAGGCGGCATTGTCTGGCTTCACGGCGGTGCAGATGGCGGAGATCGTCATCGCTTACGAGCCGATTTGGGCGATCGGCACCGGTCGCGCCGCCACTGCCGAGCAAGCCAACGACATTTGCGGCGGTGTAGTGCGCAAAGCTGTGAACGAACTGTTTGGTGATGAAGCCGCTGCAACGATTCGCATTCTCTACGGCGGCAGCACGAACGAGAAGAACATCGGCGAAATCATGGCGAAGCCCGACATCGATGGCGCGCTGATCGGCGGCGCATCGCTCAAGGCAGAGAGTTACGTCGCCATGGTCAAAACGACGAGCGAGCTGTACTGCTGATTGCTAGGCAAAGTTTTTATGTTTTCAATGTTGCGTGCTACGTGCTGCGTGTCGGAATCCCTTACACAACACGCACCACACAACATTGCGCTCATAAAATGCCAACCTAGAAATCAGTAAAGAATGAAGAGCAGAGAATAGAGACTGGAGAGCGGCTAAATCAATCTCCAATCTCTATTCTCCAATCTCATGATTCCCAGGAAATCAATGCGAATGTCGCAAATGTCATTGCGCAGCCTCTGGCTGCCGGTTGTTGCGATGACGGGGTATGTAGCCATCACATGGCCGGTGTGGCGGTGGCTTTGGTTCGAATGGATGTCGAACGAGTACTACAGTCACGGGTTGCTGATTTTGCCGGTGGCTTTGTTTCTGGCTGTCCAGCGCTTCCGCAACGACGAGACGCTGATCTACCTGCCTGGTCAGACCAGCGTCGCCGGCATTGTGCTCTTTGGCGCTACGCTGGCATTCTATGTGTATGCCCTACAGCAGCGCGCCTACTATCTGGCTGCATTTGCGATGATCGGCATGTTGGCAGGGATCGTTTGGGCAATTGCGGGCAGCGGCGCGGCGCGGCGATTGGCTTTCCCGATCGCCTATCTTGCGTTGATGACGCCGATTCCACTGCTTGATCGCATCACGCTGCCGCTGGCGCTTTTCACCGGTTACTGCTCCGGAGCAATCGTACAATTTCTGGGGCTGGACGTGACGATTTCAGGCAATGCCGTCACGTTGTCCAATGCCGACCTGGTCATCGGCGCACAATGCAGCGGCGTCAATTCGCTGATCACGCTGGTGGCGCTGCTAATATTAGTCGCTTATCTCCTCGACGGGCCTGTGTGGGCGCGCGTCCTGTTGGTGGCGTTGGCGTTCCCGCTGGCGCTGATCGGCAATATTTTGCGCGTGGCGACGCTGCTCTTTATTGCGCAAGCATGGGGCGCCGAAGCAGGCTTCAGCTTCTATCACGACTATTCGGGGATTCTCTTCTTTGTCGCTGTGCTGGCGCTGATTGCACCGCTGACGCGTGCACTGCGTTTCGGCTCTTTTCGCCCTGAGGTCATTTGATGCAAACGCGTTCGCTCCTGAGTGCGGTCGGGCTGATCGTGCTGTTGATAGTTGGGCTGGCGGTAGTCTATCTGCCGCAGATTTTTGCAGCTTTCAGCGCGCCACAACGACTTTTCACCACAGATGAGCTGGTCTACATCACCGATCTCGATTTCTGGCAGCGCACCCCGCGCGAGCGCGCCGTCGTCGCCAAAGCACATTTCGACCTCAACCACGATCTCAATGACGTGCCGCTCATCGTCGGCGCCTGGCAGGGAGTCGATGTGCCCGAAACCAATCAAGAAGTCTTGATCCTGCTCGAGCCGGAACAATATATCCAACGGCTCTACAACGACAACGCCGGACGTTCTATCTGGCTAAGCATGGTTGGCGGACGCAGTTCGCAGCCCTTCCATGCGCCGGATATCTGCTACGACGCTGACGGCTGGCAGTATGATCTCGGCTCGCACTCCACAAAGCTGGTGGATGGCGGTGAAATCTATGGGCTGTGGCTGCACGGCAAGAAGCAGATTCCCGGCTACGAACAGCCAGCCGAACACGTCGTCTACTACTTCTACCTGTTTCCAGATGCGAGACGCCACCAGGCCGACGGGATCGTGCTCTTCAAGTTGACTTCAGGACGCTACGGCACGCTGGAGGAAACGCTGACGATGCACGAAGAATTCGTGCGCTCCTTTTTCAGCAGAGCCGGTGAACCGGCTGAGCTTGCCCTGGCGCCGTCTTGAATTCGATGCGAGGCGTTCTGTGCATCCATTGCCCAACGACAGTCGATGGAAGAGCGGGCGTCCAGGCCTATTCATTTTGTCTGTTTTCGTCGCTCTGTTTGTGATAGCGGCTTGTGTTGAGTCGCAACAGGGGTCTATAGTCGGTTCGTGCGGGCTGAATTTGGCGACAGGCAGCAGCCACGCCGCTGCGATCGAAGCTGTACTCACGGCTGAGGGACGTCTGGTCGTGGCGCAGGAAATCGATGCATTGATGGCGCTATGGAGCGAAGGAGGTTATGTAGCCGACGCCAAACACACGCCTGAGCGAACCGACGACGATCAGTTTTGGCGCGGGGTCGATGCAATCCGTCATCGCTATGTGCGCACAGTTTTTCCTGGCGCTGCGACCGCAGTCGCACCTTCTGACCTGGAAATTGCCATCGAGGAGGATCGCGCTACAGTGACAGCCACCACTCGCATCGGCGATGAGATGGCGATCGCCGGCGACCGTTGGGTGTTGGTCAAACAAGGAGGCTGTTGGGTGATCGAGAGCCTCACGTACAATCTCGAAGTGGCCGAACCGTGAGTCATCGCTGCGAGCAAGTCTTTGATTACACCTGAAACTCAAACCCTCTCCATTTTGCTGTTGCTCGTTTTGAGCCTCCTGGCGCTCGCCTGGCTGAGTCGGCTGGTCAGTCTGCGCGTGCAGGCGGTCACCTACTATCTGACCGGCTCAGGAGACATGACCAACGTGATCATTTTTCTGGTGCTCCTGCCGGGAGTGATTCTGCATGAAAGCGCCCACTGGCTGATGGCACGACTGGTTAGGTTGCGCACAGGCAAGTTCCGCGTATGGCCCAACAAGCAAGGAGATTACATTGGGTTGGGCAGCGTCAGCGTCGAACGCGCCGATGTCTGGCGCGACAGCTTAGTTGGCATCGCCCCTCTGATTTTGGGCAACCTGGTGATCGCCTTGATCGGGTGGCGAGTCTTTGCGACGCCGGCAATGCTCGATGCACTGGCAAACGTGCGCCTCGTCGATGCAGTCATCGTGTTTCTGGAAGGGATGCGCACGGCGGACGGGCTGGTGTGGTCGTATATTCTTTTCACGATCGGCAACAGCATGATGCCAAGTAGCAGCGACCGTGAATCCTTTAAGCCTGTGCTGCTCTATTCGATGCTCGCCGCTGTAGTGTATGTGGGCGTTGGATTGCCCGTGACGCCAGTGACGCACCTGCTTGGCTGGGTGGCGCCTGTGATCGAGATCGCAGTTGGCGCCTTGCTGTTCTTGATCGTGCTCGATCTCTTTGTTCTCGCAGCGTTATGGCCGGTCGAGTGGCTGTTATGTCGCCATGTGCGCCAGCTACGGTAGACCAATAAAAAAAAACCGGCGACTCTGTCCAGACGCCGGTTCAATGCCTTGCTAAATCGGTCAGGCCAGATGCTTCTGCAAGCGACTTTTGAGTGCTGGCTTTGGCTGGAAGCCGACGATTCGATCCACCGGTTCGCCATTTTTGAAGAGCAACAACGTTGGGATGCTCATCACACCAAATGCAAACGCTGTATTCTGATTTTCATCGACGTCAAGCTTTCCAATCGTCAATTGCCCGTCAAGCTCGCCAGCTAGTTCCTCGAGTACTGGCGCAATCATTTTGCATGGACCGCACCATTCGGCCCAGAAGTCAACCAGAACCGGTTTTTCGGCGTTCACAACCAACTCATCAAATGTGCTGTCTGTCACCACAATCGGCTTTGCCATTTCTCTTCTCCTCAAAATTTACTATTGTCATCGAATTCTTGCATCGACGTCTAATCGATCCAAACAATCCCAGCGCATGTTCCATCAGACGGCTATGAGCGTGCGTCCAATGTACACACACGGAAAGCAAGTATGCCTTGATAGCCGTCTTCAGGCGGTAATCATCGCTACAAAAAATATAGTACACTCCGTCCAGTAGTTTGTCAAAAGAAACCCAGCGTGTAGGCGTTCACCATCTGATGCATCAAATCTGATGCATCAAGTTTTGGCATGTACATACCACAAGTAAAATGCAATGCTTCGCTTCCATGCCCGCGTCGCGTATAATGTCAAACAGCAACAATTGAATCGGCTTTCCAGCTTCACTACGACAAGGAGTCAGCATGAACCGTATCCAGGAACTACACAAACTTGGTCAAAGCATCTGGTTGGATTTTATTGAACGCAGCATGATCCAAAGTGGCAAGTTGAAGGCGCTTGCCGAAGATGGCGTGACCGGCGTCACTTCCAACCCGACGATCTTTCAACAGGCGATCGCCAAAAGCGATGCCTATAACGATGACCTGCTCCGCCTGGCAGCGACGACCAACAGCGACAAGACAATTTTTGAAGGGCTTGCCGTCGCCGATATCCAGGCAGCGGCGGATGTGATGCGCCCCGTCTACGACGCTCACCAGGGACACGATGGCTTCGTCAGTCTGGAAGTGGCGCCCGATCTCGCCTATGACACGGAAGCAACCATTGCCGAGGCGCGGCGTCTCCACGCCGCCGTCAATCGCCCGAACTTGATGATCAAGGTGCCTGCGACGCAGGCTGGCGTGCCGGCGATTCGCCAGCTCATCGCCGATGGAATCAATATCAACGTCACGCTGATCTTCAGCCTGGAACGTTACGCTGAAGTCAAGGAAGCGTACATTCAGGGACTGACAGACCGTCTCGACGCCGGTCTATCGATCGCTTCGATTGCATCGGTGGCAAGCTTCTTTGTCAGCCGCGTCGACGTCAACATCGACAGCCGGCTCGACAAGTTGGCCGCGCAACAGCCAGAGAAAGCGCCACAGTTCAAGGCGCTACAGGGCAAAGCCGCCGTCGCTAACGCCAAACTGGCTTACGCCCAGTTCGAGCAGACCTTTGTCGGCGCACGATGGGAGCGGCTCGCCGCGGCCGGCGCGCGCGTACAACGTCCGCTCTGGGCAAGCACCAGCACCAAGAACCCGGCTTACCCCGACCTGATCTATGTAGATACACTGATCGGCCCACACACCGTCAACACCATGCCACCCCAGACGCTCGAAGCATTCAAGGATCACGGGACACCAGCTGTGACCGTGCGCGACGATCTGGACGCAGCACGCAGCATATTGGCTGACCTGGCAAATGTGGGCATTTCGATGGATGAAGTTACGTCGGAATTGGAGGCGGATGGCGTCAAGAAGTTCGCCGATTCCTTTGTGGAACTGCTGGCCGTGATTGCCGAACGCCGCAAAACGCTCGCCCTCGCCTGAACCAGCGCCCTACGCGTTAGGCGATTGGCGTCGCAGAAACGCAGCGAATTCGTCGGCGTTCAGCGTTTTCCCAGCGCTGCGCCGCTCAAGGTTTTGCGGAGGAGGTGCGGCCTTCGGTTGCATCTCCTCCGATATGGCGTCGAGCTGTGTCGGAGCCAACGCGTCAGCCAGCAGAGGGGCGTCAACATCTTCGTGCAGATGAGCCACCATCGGCGCAAGTACGTCCACAACCGCTTCCAAAAAGAGCGCCGCCGCCATGCCAGCAGGTAGATTCACAATCAATGTCCGTCCGCGTATGCCGGCGACGCCGCGGTCGAGCAGCGCCAGCGAGCTCTCCTCGTAAGCATACGCACGCATCGCCTCGGGCAGACCGGGCAACATACGCTCAAGCACGGCGCTGACCGCCTCCGGAGCGATTTCCTGCGCGCTCGGCCCTGGTGCAGGCATGGTCCCACCAAGCGTCAGGATCAAGTCGAGTTCGTCCTCGTCGCACCAACGCCGCAACACTTCCTCGGCAAGATAACGTTGACTCTCGATATGTCGATCAGCCAGAATGATGACGCCGGGAACTGATCGACGCAGCAACAGGCGTACGGCATTGACTGCTTGCTCGTCGTAATGGGGGATGCATAGTAAACCTGTCTTGATCGGTCGCATTATCTTCGGATTCGGTGAGCAACACACTTCGGCAACAGATCGAGCCGCAACCACAAAAACGCAGGCGAGTGTGCTGATCACAACCTCAGCACAGCCACCTGCGTGCCCATCCCACTATCAACTGTGGCCACAAACCGCTTGCGTTTAGCGCTTGGTGTACTGCGGCGCCTTGCGTGCACGCTTGAGACCCGGCTTCTTGCGTTCCTTTTCGCGCGCATCACGCGTCAGGAAACCGGCCGCCTTGAGCGAGGGACGCAAATTGGCGTCCTGCTCGGCCAACGCGCGCGCGATGCCAAGGCGCACAGCCGATGCCTGGCCGCTTTCGCCGCCGCCGCTGACCTTGACGCTGATGTTAAACGATGCTTCGGCGCCCGTCAGTGCAAGCGGCTGGCGCAGGATCATCTGATCCAGGGCGCGCCCGAAGTAGACATCAACCGGTTTGTCGTTGACGACAATTTCGCCAGTGCCAGCATAGAGGCGTACGCGTGCGGTGGCTTCTTTACGGCGACCGACAGCTTCTACATACTCAGCCATGTAACTCTCCGTCCTTCATCCTCTCTCAAAGTTCCAACACCGTCGGCTGCTGGGCCGCATGGGGATGCTGATCGCCAGCGTAGACACGCAGTTTCTTCATTTGTGCGCGCCCCAACTTGGTCTTTGGCATCATGCCGCGCACCGCTTCATAGATCACACGATCTGGGAAGCGATCCAACGTTTCGCGCATGGTGCGACTCTTCAGACCGCCGGGATAGCGCGAATGACGATAATAGCGCACAGTGTCCAACTTATTGCCTGTCACAACAATACGTTCGCAGTTGACCACGATCACAAAATCGCCGGTATCGATATTCGGCGAAAACGTCGGTTTGTGTTTACCGCGCAGAATTTGCGCAATCTCCGAGGCAAGACGACCTAACGTCTTGCCGGTGGCGTCAACCACGTACCACTCGCGGCTCTCCAAAGCCTCTTTTTGATTTGGCGTAACCGTCTTCACGTGCCTGCTCCTCTACCCAACAAGTTTCGCGCCATCAGGCAAACGAAATTCAATCCAATCTATCTGCATGAATCCACCCATCCAATGTTGGCGGATAGGTGACTTTCTCCAAAACCAATCCGTGTGGCGCTGCTGGCGGCGCTGAAAGCCTGCGGTTGCGTGCGGCAAGCGCCTCTTTCACCGACTCAACGCTCAACTCACCCCGCCCTACCGCCAACAACGTGCCCACCACATTGCGCACCATCTGCCGCAAGAATGCATTGGCGGTGATGGTGAAGATCAACTGCTGCCCAGGAAACGGACCAAGACGGGCAGGCGCTGTTTCGATGATCTGCCATTCCGCCGCCAGCACGCAGCGCTCGGCGCCTTCGCCTTGCGGCGGCTGACCGAACGTTGCAAAATCATGCACCCCAACCAGGTGCGCCGCCGCCCTATTCATTGCCGCCACATCCAGTGGACGCGTCTCGAGCAACGAAAACCTGTCCGTCAGCGGCGCCCGTCGCGGCGCAGGAAACCCTTGCGGCGTTCGATACCACTGCACCGTGTAGCAGTAGGTGCGACTAATCGCATCGAAACGCGGGTGAAATCCTGGCGGTGCTTCACGCACAAGGCGCACCGCAATCGATGACGGCAATCGCACGTTCCATGCGCGCTCCAGGTCAGCCAACGAATGCGCCCAGGCGACAGTCGTTCGAATCACCTGACCGTTGGCGTGAACGCCTGCATCGGTGCGGCCAGCGCCAACGATGCGCTCTTGCCGCAGACAAAACTGGTCGAGCGCCCCTTCCAGCGTATCTTGCACTGTAATTGCGTTCGCCTGCGACTGGAAGCCGTGATAGTCGGTTCCATCATAGGCGACCAGTGCACACACGGTGCGCAAAGGCGGCGTCACGGCGACAACTCTCAGCGCTGGCTGCGTAGCTCTCTTTAGCTTGCCGCGCTGTCCACCAACTCCAGGAGCACCATATCGGCGGCGTCGCCCTGGCGCTTGCCGAGCTTGATCATACGCGTGTAACCACCGTTGCGAGCGGCGTAGCGCGGTGCAAACACATCGAACACCTTCTTGGCGACGGTCTTGTCGTTCAGATAGGCGACCACCTGGCGTTGCGCATGAACGCGATTGCCTTCTTCAGAAACACCGCGCTTCGCCTTCGTAATCAACCGCTCAGCATCGCTGCGCACGGCGCGCGCCTTGGCTTCGGTCGTCACGATGCGCTCATGCAGATACAGTTCTCGAATTAGATTCCGAAACAGCGACTTGCGCTGTGCCGAGTTGCGCCCTAAACGGCGTCCATAAACTCGATGACGCATTCCTCAATCTCCTCTTGCTTACTCGCCCGTGTCATCGCTCTCGGAAAGCGGCTTATAGGCGTCGCCGATATAAGCGCTCAAATCAACGCCCGGCACGGTCAGGTAGTTCTTGTCGCGCAGCTTCTCGACCAATTCATCCAGCGATTTCTTGCCGAAGTTGCGAATGGCAAGCATCTCTTCTTCGCCCTTTTCCATCCGCTTTAGAATTTCGCCCACCTTGGTAATGCCTGCGCGCTTGAGACAGTTGTATGCACGCACAGTGAGTTCGAGTTCTTCGATCGGCGCATCAAAGACGCGGCCAGGTATGCCTTCGGCGGTCTCTTCCTGCTTTTCGATGATAGCGATTTCAGTGCCTGCCAACAACGTCAGGTGCTGCAGCATAAGATTGGCGGCGCGCCGCAACGCATCGTCCGGTGAAATCGTACCGTCCGTCCAGATTTCCAGATGCAGCTTGTCGTAGTCGGTTTGCTGGCCGATGCGGGTGCGCTCGACACGATAGGCGGCTTTGCGGACCGGGCTGTAGATTGCATCAACAGGAATCTCACCCAACGGCAGTCGCCCCCGATCTTCCGCCGGGCTATATCCACGACCAGTAGAGACCGTCATTTCGATGTCGAGATCGACATCGTTGGAATCAGCAGTCAACAGATACTGGTCGGGGTTGACAACCTCTACTTCGGGCGGACAATTCAAGTCGCCAGCAGTGACAGGGCCTTCGTTGCTAATCTCGACGTGAACGCGCACCGGCTCTTCGGTATTAGAGCGAAACCGAATCTGTTTAACATTCAAGATTAGCCGCGTCATGTCTTCGCGCACATGCGGAATTGCCGAGAATTCGTGATGAATTCCGCTGACGCGGATCGATGTGACTGCGGCTCCCGGCAGGCTCGAAAGCAACACTCGACGCAAGGCGTTGCCAAGCGTAATGCCGTAACCGCTTTCCAGAGGACTTACGACAAAATGGCCGTAGTTCTGGGAGCTTGCCTCAACTTCAATTTTGGGTAATACCATGTTCAACAAGGGCGTCCCTCCCGGAAGCGTAAATTTGGCTTGCGAACAATCCATATCTTGCCCATAGCTCTTTCATGGGCAAGACGCACGCAGCCAGCGCATCGTTAACGGCTGTAGTACTCGACGATCAACTGCTCGTTCAACGGGATCTCAATATCCTCGCGAGCCGGTGCGCCGAGCACCTCTCCTTTCATGTCAACGACGCTGGCGCGCAGCCACGCTGGGACGCTGCTCGACCCACCTTGCATGATCTGAGCACGTTCCTTGAAGTAACCCTTGTTGCGGGCGCTCTCGCGCACTGTAATCACATCGCCGACGCTGACCTGGAATGACGGGATGTCCGTCTTGCGCCCATTCACTTCAAAGTGACCGTGACGCACCAACTGTCGCGCTTGGGCGCGGCTATCGGCAAAGCCAAGACGATAAACGACGTTGTCCAGCCGCTTCTCCAACATCGCCAACAGGTTTACGCCGGTCATACCTTTGGTGCGGTTGGCTTCCTCGAAATAACGTCGAAATTGACGCTCCAAAACACCGTAGATGCGACGCGCCTTCTGCTTCTCACGCAACTGCAAGCCATAGTCCGACGCCTTGCGTCGGAAGGTTTGCTTTTTGCCATGAACGCCCGGCGGGAACGCGCGGCGCTCGATTGCGCACTTGGGCGAAAGACAGCGCTCTCCCTTCAAGAATAGTTTCTGCCCTTCACGCCGGCACAGCTTGCAAACCGAATCTGTATATCGTGCCATTTTTCCTCCGCAGGTGCTTACCTGACAGTCTTTCCGCTAATCTATCTATAATCTATCTATCTGTTCCTGGACGACCGCACACTACAATGAGCAGGCCGTAAAATCATCACAACCAGGCGCAAATGTCGTAAAGCAAATGACGTTCAGCCATGCGCCAAAACAGATGGCGCATCTGCTGCGCCACCTGTTCATGCTGAAATCATTGCCTCGTCAACGCCTGCCAGCAAAGCAGCACTAGACGCGGCGCTTTTTGGGCGGCCGGCATCCGTTGTGCGGGATCGGTGTGATGTCCGTGATCGAACGAACAATCAAGCCAGCGGCCTGCACAGAACGCACAGAGCTTTCGCGACCGGGGCCAGGCCCCTTGACGAACACATCGACCTCACGCATATTGAAGTCGGAGCGAGCGGTCTGCGCCGCGCTCTGGGCAGCAAGCTGTCCGGCGAAAGGCGTTGACTTGCGGCTGCCCTTGAAGCCTGCACTGCCGCTGCTCGACCAGCAGAGTGTGTTGCCCTGTAGGTCTGTAATCGTCACAATCGTGTTGTTGAACGATGCATGGATATGCACCTGCCCAATCGGTACGTTCTTCTTTTCCTTGCGCGCTGTGCGCCGGTCGCGCCGCGTGCGTTGTGGTCGAGCCATTGCTTATTTCTCCACACTGTAACAATCGGGACGGTTGGCGCTGCACACCTCGATGGATATGCAACACCAACCGAACAATTCACTACTTGCGCGGCGCCTTCTTCTTGCCAGCAACCGTCTTGCGTGCACCACGGCGAGTGCGAGCGTTGGTGCGCGTACGCTGTCCACGCGTTGGAAGATTGCGCCGATGACGCAGCCCACGATAACAGCCGATCTCGATCAGCCGTTTGATGTTCATGTTCACTTCGCGACGCAGATCGCCTTCGACCAGATAGTTGCGATCGATGTAGTCGCGCAGCCGCGTCACCTCAGCCTCGTCCAGGTCTTTGACGCGCCTGTTTTCGTCGATTCCTGTCGCAGCCAGAATTTTCTGGCTGGTGGTCTTGCCGATGCCATAAATATAGGTCAAAGAAATAACCACTCGTTTGTCACGCGGAATGTCAACACCAGAAATACGTGCCATGACAATTGCTCTCCTTCGCTGCGCAATCCCTTACCCTTGACGCTGCTTGTGCTTCGGATTCTTGCAGATCACGTAAAGCACACCACGTCGGCGCACGATTTTGCAGTTCTCACAAATTTTTTTGACAGATGGTCGAACCTTCATAATGTAACCTCTGACTATCGCTCATGATGCACCTATCTGGCATCTGACGTCGTTGCAAATAGCGTCGCCGACATCTCGAACGCGCCAGCAAGGGCGAAATCATGTGACACTTCTGTTCACGACTCGACGCACCGACGTAAAGGACGGACAATCCTACGCGGGTGTTTAGCGCAACTCTACCAATCTACCATAACCTTAGGGAAGGGTCAAAATTTCCGGCCCATTATTTGTTATTGCAACTGTGTGTTCAAAATGCGCCGTGAGGCTGCGATCCTTGCTGATGACCGTCCATTTATCCTTCAGTGTGCGCGTCTGCCAGGTGCCAATTTGCACCATCGGCTCGATCGCCACCACCAACCCTGGCCGCAAAATTGTCTGCCCATCCGGGTCGTCGCTCTCATAGTTCAGCACCTGCGGCGCTTCGTGCATCTGCCGGCCAACGCCGTGCCCTGTATACTCACGCACCACATTCATGCGATGCGACTCGACATAGCGCTGCACGGCGCGACTGACATCCACCACACGCCTGCCAGCCTGCGCCTGCGCAATGCCTTGATACAGGCTCTCTTCCGTCACACGCATCAACTCCTGCGCTGCCGGGCTGATCGCACCGACGGCGTATGTCCATGCGCTGTCACCGATAAAGCCACGATAGCGCACGCCAACATCGATACTGATGATATCCCCCTCTTTGAGGATGCGATCCTTCTTTGGGATTCCATGCACCAGTTCTTCGTTGATGCTGGCGCAGATGTTGGCAGGAAAGCCGCGATAGCCCAGAAAGCAGGAAGTGGCGTTGTAGCGGTTCATGGTTTCGACGGCAAGCTGATCGAGCTCCCACGTGCTGACGCCTGGACGAATCGCTTCGCGCAGGGCAGCATGGACGCGGGCGACGATTCGCCCTGCCTCGCGCATGATCTGAATCTCGCGCGGGCTTTTCAGTTGCGGCTCAGGGCGTTGTGTTGTTGTGGCCTGACGCCGCACTCCTCGATCATTTCTGCGTCGAAACATGTTCATCACGATGTCACCACCGCCACCAATGCGCTGTGTACATCCTCGATCGATTGTGCGCCATCGATCTCGCGCAAGAGACCTTTGGCAAAGTAATAGCCGATCAGCGGCGACGTTTGCTTGTAATAGACAAAAAGACGATTGCGCACTGTATCTTCTTTGTCGTCATCGCGCTGGTATAGCTCGCCGCCGTCGACATCGCAGACGCCTTCGACTTTGGGCGGGTTGTAGATCACATGATAGACCGCCCCACATGTGCGGCAACTTCGTCGCCCGGTGATGCGTCGAATTGTTTCATCGTCGTCGACCTGAATCAGCGGCGTTACGTGAACACCGCCATACGGTTCGGTCATCTTGTCAAACGCCGCCGCCTGGATCAGGTTGCGTGGAAAACCGTCCATGATCGCACCACATGCACAATCTGGCTGTTGCAGTCGATCCTCCACCATGCGGATCGTAACATCATCTGGAACCAGATCGCCGCGATCCATATAGCTCTTTGCCAGTTTGCCTAGCTCCGTCTGATTTTTCAGGTTATACCGGAAAATATCGCCGGTGGAGATTTGCGGCAACCCGGTGGACTGTTCCAGCAGCTTCGCTTGCGTCCCCTTGCCGGCGCCTGGAACGCCGAGCAAAACGACATATGTGCGCTTCTCACTCATCTTCGGCATCCTTTCGTCGTCGAGACAATCGAGTGTAGGGATAAAGAGACCGGGGCGGGCTGCGCCGGTCTCTGACTTGCTCGACATCGACAATCAACAGCCATTGTTGATCGATTATCGGATAAACCCTTCGTAGTTGCGCATCATCAACTGTGCCTCGATCTGCTTCATGGTATCCAGCACCACACCAACGACGATGAGCATCCCTGAACTACTGATGATCAACGAGTTGTAATTGGTCAACACACCGGTGCCGCCGCCAAAGAGCAGATCCGCCAGCGAACCGACGATAAACGGCAGGACAGCCATGAAGCCGAGGAAAAGCGCGCCAACCAGTGTGATGCGAGACAACACGCTGTTCAGATACTGCTCCGTGCGCGGTCCTGGGCGAATGCCCGGAATGAAACCGCCTTGCTTTTGCAGCGTTTCCGGCAGATTCTGCTGACGGAACATCACGTCGGTGTAGAAGTACGTGAAAGCAGCCGTCAGCAAGAAATAGAAGAGCCAGTACACAAAGTTGGTTGGGCTGAAGAACTGAAAGATCGCATTCGCAATCGAGCCAACCCAGTCTGGCCGCGCTACAAAATAGCTAGCCAGAGTGCTCGGCAAAATCAACAGGCTCTGTGCAAAGATCAACGGGATCATACCGGCGGTGTTGACACGCAGCGGAATGTAGGTGCTCTGCCCGCCGACCATCATCATCCGATTGCCGCGCATTGTGCGCACCCGTTTCCCATATTGAACAGGGATGCGCCGCTGCCCCTCCTGCACCCAGACGATCAGGATAATCGTGGCGATGGTGACGATAATGAAGACGATCAACAGCACCCAGTTCTGTGAAAGCAGCCGCAACTGAAACGGTACACTCGATAGAATGCCAGCAAAGATGATCAGCGAAACGCCGTTGCCGATGCCTTGCTCGGTGATCAACTGACCGATCCAGACGCCGAGCATTGTGCCCGCCGTCATGCCGATAATGATCGTCAGCGTCGGGAACCAGGCATTGGCAGAAAAGCCCCAGTTGGGTAGAACTGCCACGCCTCCCGCCACGTCGCTGCTCAGCAATGTGCCCTGTGCAATCGCCTGAAGGAGCGCCAATGGGATTGTGAGCCACAAGGTGTATTGGTTGATTCTTGCGCGCCCCGCTTCACCTTCTTTGCTCAATTCTTCCAGCGCCGGCACAATCGGGATCAAGAGCTGGAGAATAATCGAAGCAGTAATATATGGATAGACGCCGAGCGCCATGACACCCATACGCGACAAGCCGCCGCCGCTGAAAAAGTTCAGAAAATTCAGCAGAATATTGTCTTGCTGTTGAAAGATCACTGCCAGCGCCTGATGATCGACGCCGGGCAGCGGAATATTGGCGGCCAGTCGGTAAAACATGAGAAGACCGAGAGTGATCAACAGTTTCTGACGCAGGTCTGGCAATCGGAACGCATTGCGTACGGCTTCAAGCATGCGCAAATTCTCCTCTTTCTCTTGCCGAGGGATGTCTGGAAAACGCCGCCGCTTCCCAAACATCCCTCAACATAGATTCATTGCACGAATGGACGGCTACGAACGCGGCAGCCGTTTATTGACTTCGTAGCTCAGGACCTCGACCGAACCGCCGGCTGCCTCAATCTTTTGACGCGCAGCCGCACTGATGCGTTGCACCTTCACAGAGAGCGGTTTGGTCACCTCACCGCGCGCCAGAATAACCACTGGGTCGGAGACGTTGCCAAGCAACCCCACACTCTTCAGCGTTACCTGCGAGACCTCAGCCTGCGCCTCAAACAGCCGGTCCAGCTCGTCAAGATTGACAGGCACATAGACGACCTTGAAGCGATTGTTGAAGCCGCGCAGCTTGGGCAGCCGTTTGGTCAATGGAAGCTGACCGCCTTCAAAGTTAAGCCGCACCGAACCACCTGTGCGGGCGTTTTGTCCCTTTTGGCCGCGACCGCTGGTCTTCCCTTTCCCGGAGCCAGTGCCACGACCTACTCGCTTGCGCTTTTTTGTTGCACCCTCAGCGGGACGCAGGTCATGCAGTTTCATTATGTTTCTACCAGTTCTTGTTCACTTATGGACGTGTTGCGTGATTCGTGTTGCGTGATTCGTGTTGCACTGCGAATCAACACGCAACACATCCCACGCAACACGTCCATCCTTCTCATCAATTACTCGCTCACCTCAAGCATGTGCGATACGGTGTTGATCATTCCGCGCACAGCATCGTTGTCGGGCTTTTCGACAACTTGATTGAGTCTATGCAGCCCCAACGCCTTGACAGTGCGCTTCTGGTTTTCGGTGTACCCGATCGGACTGCGCACAAGCTTGATGTGGATTGTCTTTTCCGTTTGTTGCTCAGCCATGAATCTCCTCCCTGTACCAGAAGGGCGCCAGATGTCTTGGCTCTACGCCGCGGTAGACCGACTCCTCACGGAAATCCTGTAGATCCTGAAGCGCAGCGAACGTTGCCTGCACCACATTAAGGATATTGTCGCTGCCTAGTGATTTGCTCAGGATATCGCTGACGCCAGCTGCCTCGACCACGGCGCGTACACCACCGCCTGCGATGACGCCAGTGCCTGGACTGGCCGGCTTGAGCAGCACTTTGCCAGCGCCAAACTTGGCTGTCACCTCATGCGGGATCGTACTGCCAAGCCGCGGCACACTCACCATGCCTTTCTTGGCGCGCTCCGAAGCCTTGCGGATTGCGTCTGGCACTTCACGCGCCTTGCCAATGCCGACGCCAACGCGCCCCTGTCTGTCGCCGACCACGACGACAGCTCGGAACGCAAAGCGACGCCCACCCTTCACCACTTTGGCCGTGCGGGCGAGATGGACAACGCGCTCGTCGAACTCTTCACGGCGCTCCTCGCGCTCTTTCTCGCGCTCTTTGCTCTTTCGTTCTTTCTTCGCCATCATTTTTCTCCCAGCACTCTGCCGATTAGAATTCCAGCCCACCTTCGCGGCTGCTCTCTGCAAGCGCCTTCACGCGGCCATGATAGGGGTATCCGCCGCGGTCAAAGACCACTTGCGTAACGCCCTTTGCCCTTGCGCGTTCAGCCACCGCCTTGCCGACTGCTTTTGCCTGTTCGATCTTGGTGAGCGAAGCCACCTGCCCGCGCAAGTCTCGGTCTACAGTCGACGCCGAAGCCAGCGTCACGCCGGTGGTGTCGTCGATGATCTGAGCATAGATATGTTCAAGGCTGCGGAAAACATTCAAACGCGGCCGGTCGGCTGTCCCGTGCACTTTGACGCGCACGCGGGCATGACGCCGTTGGCGCGCAACTGATCGATTGATTCTCGCCATTGTTGGTCACACTCCTATCCTTAGCTCTACATTTAAGATGGCGCCTTTAACATGTGCAAGGATCCCATCCCAGATGTAGATCAGCCTATTTCTTACCGGCCTTGCCAGTTTTGCCCGCCTTCTGCCGCACATATTCGCCCTGATAGCGAATTCCTTTACCCTGATATGGCTCTGGTGGTCGAGTGCGGCGAACCTCTGCAGCCAACTCACCGACCTGTGCTTTGTCGATGCCGCTGATCGTAAAACCGCGGCCATCTTTATCCACCTCGAAAACAATATCGGAGGATGGCGGCGCAAACTCCACGGGATGACTTTTACCGACCGAAAGCACCAGGTTGTTGCCGCGCTTCTCAGCACGGTACCCAACGCCGCGGATTTCAAGGCGCCGCGTGAATCCAGCACTTACACCCTGCACCATGTTCGCCAGCAAGGCGCGCGTCAGACCGTGCTGGGCGCGGTGCTCGCGCTGATCGGTCGGGCGCGTGACCGTGACCACGCCATTCTCCACCTGGATCGTCATGTCCGGGTCAAACTGCTGCTTCAGTGCGCCTTTGGGTCCGCTGACCGTGACCAGATTTCCCTTGTCAACGCTGACCGAGACTTTCGCTGGCAGCGTAATTGGCATCTTTCCAATACGAGACATGGCTCCCCCCTACCACACGTTGCAGAGGATCTCACCGCCGAGGCGCTGACGACGCGCTTTGCGTCCTGTCATCAGCCCTCTCGGCGTCGAAATGATATTGATCCCCAGACCACTGCGCACCCACGGGATGTCCTTGAAACCGGCATAGTAGCGGCGGCCTGGGCGGCTGACGCGATCCAGACCAGAGATTACAGGACGTCCCTGCGCTGTGTATTTGAGACGTACGATCAGATTCGGCTGCGGCTGCTCATCCGTCACCGCATATCCCTCGATAAACCCTTCTTCAGCCAAGATGCCCGCAATTCCCACCTTGATCTTGGAGCTGGGCATCACAACCTGTTTTTGTTTCACCATGCTGGCGTTGCGAATTCTGGTCAGCATGTCAGCGATTGGATCATTCACCATTTCATTTTCTCCTCAGGTCACTCTTGCAACCTCAAACAAAACGACGAAGTTGTAGTTAGCAACCGAGCACTTGAAAAAAACGGTGGACGCCCTTCAAGAGGGCTGCGTCCGTTTTGGTCAGATATGCTCTTTTTACCAACTCGACTCACCAACTCGACTTGACAACGCCGGGCAGTTTGCCTTCCAACGCCTCCTTGCGGAAGCAGATGCGGCACAGACCGAAGCGACGCATGTAGCCGCGCGGGCGGCCACACATTTTGCAGCGATTGCGCACGCGCACTTCGTATTTCCGGCGACTCTCGCGAATCACAATTGATTTTTTCGCCACGGCAATCCCCTCTTATCGCTTGAACGGCATATCCATCAGCGCCAACAGCCGGCGCGCTTCTTCATCGGTTTTGGCAGTCGTGACAATCGTGATTTCCATGCCACGAATCTTGTCGATCTTGTCGTAGTCGATCTCCGGAAAGACCAGTTGTTCGCGCAGCCCCAGGCTGTAATTGCCGCGTCCGTCGAAGGAATCCGGAGACACGCCCTGAAAGTCACGTTGGCGCGGCAGCACGATGTTGATCAACCGATCGAGAAAGTCCCACATGCGATCGCCGCGCAGCGTGACCTTCACGCCGATCGGCATTCCTTCGCGCAGCTTGAAAGCGGCGATCGAGCGTCGCGCCTTCGTGATCACCGGCTTCTGACCGGTGATCGTCGCCAGGTCGTTGGAGGCGGCTTCCAGCGCCTTGCTGTTCTGCAGCGCCTCTCCCAGGCCGATGTTGACGGAGACCTTTTCGATGCGCGGCGCCTGCATTACGCTGCGATAGTTGAATTCCTTCATCAGCGCCGGCACGATCTCCTCACGATAGCGCACCTTCAAGCGGGGCGCCGGTCTTGACTGTTTCTGCTCGCTCATTATTCCTTCTCCTTGCCCGCAGACCTCGGCCATATGCACGGGATATGGACCGAAGAGAGATCAGGCTCGATGCATCAACGATATCGCCGTCTGTTTAGAACCGTTTGCTTTACGCCTTGGGTTTGGGCAGCGGCGCGCC
>CALJMI010000022.1 GCA_937981885.1 uncultured Caldilinea sp. | reverse complement strand
GATCGACCGTTCGCAGTGGACGGTGATCGAGCCGAACAGCTACTGGGGCAAGCGCTACACCAACTTCATGCTGAGCACGACCTTTCGCGTGCCGAAC
The DNA here is from genome assembly GCA_937981885.1 of uncultured Caldilinea sp. GTDB lineage: Bacteria > Chloroflexota > Anaerolineae > Caldilineales > Caldilineaceae > Caldilinea. The sequence goes on along the minus strand of CALJMI010000022.1, from coordinate 17,888 downwards.
GATTGGCCCACCGACGCGCCGATTGCCCTTTACCTGCCGCTGGGTGAGTCGGGCGACTTCAGCCACCCGGAGACGCTGGCATACATCGATGGCGTGGCCTACGCTGCCGGCGACCGCCACCATCAGGAGATTCGCCTGCCCGCGCACTGGTGCGACGGCGCCGAACATCTGCTTGACCTGCACGGCTGGAGCGGTCTCTTCGGCGACGCCGTCCATCCAAGTGCAAGCGCGCTCTTCATGCGCCCGTGCCAGGTCGTACTGATCGATCAGCCGACGCGTGACTTTCTGGTCATGGCGCGGGTGGCGCTGGAGACGGCCACACGTCTCGACGATAACGAGCCGGCGAAAGGTCATCTGCTCAACGCGCTCGACGCTGCGTTCAAGATTCTCGACACGCGCGCGCCGGCGGTGCAAAATCTGGAGGGGCTTTCCTTTGTGCCGACCAGCCACACCGCGTTTGGCGAGGATTTCTACGCCAGTGTGCCCGCCGCCCACGCTGCGCTGAAAGCGGGCATCGCCAAAGCCGGGCCTGCGCTCGATGTCGAGGTGATCGGCACGGGCCACGCCCACATCGACGTCGCCTGGCTGTGGACGCTCGGCATCACGCGGCAGAAAGCCGGGCGCACCTTCCACACTGTGCTGCGGCTGATGGAGCAGTTCCCCGAATATCACTTCACGCAGAGCCAGCCGCAGCTCTACGACTACGTGCGCCAAGATTATCCACAGATCTTCGAGGACATCAAAGCGCGCGTCGCCGAGGGTCGTTGGGAGACCATCGGCGGCATGTGGGTCGAGGCGGATTGTAACCTGAGCGGACCCGAGTCGCTGGCGCGCCAGTTCCTGCTTGGGCGCAGTTTTTTCCGCAAACACTTCGGCGCCGAGGCCGAGACGCCGGTGCTCTGGCTGCCCGACGTCTTCGGCTATGCCTGGAATCTGCCGCAGCTCATCAAGGAAGCCGGGCTGGAGTACTTCTTCACGATCAAGATCGGTTGGAGCCAGTACAACCGCCTGCCCTACGACTCCTTCTGGTGGCAGGGGCTGGACGGCACGAAGGTGCTCACCCACTTCAGCACCACGCCGGACTTCGGCGCCTACGCCAGCACCTACAACGCCATGGCGACGCCAGCGCAAAATTTAGGGACATGGCAGAACTTCCAGCAAAAGGAATTGCAGCAGACGTTGTTGATGGCGTTCGGCTACGGTGACGGCGGCGGCGGGCCCACACGTGAGATGCTCGAAAACATTCGCGAGATGGGCGACTTCCCCGGCTTACCCAGGATGCGCAATGGTTCGGTCAAGGAGTTTTACGAGAAGTTGGAAGCCGAATCAGGCGACCGACTGCCGACGTGGAACGGCGAGCTGTACCTGGAACTGCATCGCGGCACCTACACGACGCAGAGCCGCAACAAACGCGCCAACCGCAAGAGTGAATTCCTGCTCCACGACGCCGAATTTCTGGCGACGCTGGCGAGTCTGGGCGGCGATTATGTTTATCCCCAGGCAACGCTCAACAAGGCGTGGGAGTTGGTCTGCCTGAATCAATTCCATGACATCATCCCCGGCAGCTCGATTGCGCCGGTCTATGTGGAGTCGCAGGCGCAATATGCTGAGATTCGCAAGATGGCGGAAGGCGTGATCGATGAGGCGGTGGCAGCATTGACGCCAGCAGGCGCGTATGGCGTCATCGTCAACCCGTCGAGCTTCCCACGCACCGATCTGGCGTTCCTGCCCGGTGCGCAAAACGAAGGGCCGGCTAGAGTGAACGCGTTGTCGCTGGCGATCGCAGGGCGCACTGTGACTGTTCAGGCAACGGAAGAAGGGCTGCTGATCGATGCAGGCGAGTTGCCGCCCTTCTCGGTGACGCCGTTGGCGTCCGCCATCGAGGCGGCGCCGGCGGACACATTGCCTGGTATGCTGGAAGTTGCCGCCGATCGACTGGAGAATGCTTTCGTGCGCGTCGAGCTGGATCGTGCGGGCGACATCACACGCATCTACGACAAGGTGAACAGGCGCGAGGTGCTGCCCCCTGGTGCGGTCGCCAACCAGTTCCAGGCGCACGAGGATCGACCGAACAACTGGGACGCGTGGGATGTGGACATTTTCCTGCGCGACAAGATGTGGCTGGCCGACCCTGCGACTTCGATCACGGTGGTCGAAACCGGTCCTCTGCGCGCCACGCTGGAGATCAAGCGGCGCATCCTCAGCAGCGAGTACACGCAGCGCATCAGCCTGCAACACAACCGTGCGCAGATCGACATCACCACCGACATCGACTGGCGCGAACGGGCAATTTTCCTAAAAGTGGCCTTCCCGGTCGATGTGCTCAGCCCAAAGGCGACCTACGAAATTCAGTGGGGCAACACCGAGCGCCCGACGCACTGGAATACGAGTTGGGATTGGGCGCGCTTCGAGACGTGCGCGCAGAAATGGGTCGATCTGAGCGAGGGTGGCTACGGCGTCAGCGTGCTCAACGACTGCAAGTACGGCCACGACATCAAGGACAACGTGATCCGCATCAGCCTGCTGCGCGGTCCCGGCTCGCCCGACCCGACCGCCGACCTCGGCCATCACACCTTCAGCTACAGCATCCTGCCCCACGCTGGCGGCTGGAATGAGACGACCGTGCGCGCCGCATATGCGCTCAACGACCCGCTGATTGTGCGAAGGGGCAAGGGACGAGGGGCAGTCACGGCTTCGCTTGTGAGCTGCGATGCACCAAATGTGATCGTCGAGACCGTGAAGCGGGCAGAGGATGGCGTCGGCGTGATCGTGCGGCTTTACGAAACGCAGCGCCGTCGCGGGGCGATCACGTTGACGACCGGTTTCCCGCTGCAGGAGGCGGCGCGCACGAATCTGCTGGAGGAGGAGAAGTATGCGTTGGCGGTGACGGAGAACAGCGTGCGCTACGACATCCGCCCCTTTGAGATCGTCACGCTGCGGCTCGTCCCGGCATAATCATCAGCATTGCGTGGTGCGTGATGCGTGGTGCGTAAGGGATTCCAACACGCACCACGCAACATTGCGTTCATAAACTGTCAGCCTAGAAATCAGCAGGATGTCTGACTGGAAGCCACACGCCAGGCTTCCAAATGGCTGCGCAGCCAGCCAAGCTCCGCCTCGCTCAGGTCGCCCGGCGGCGGCTTGGTATAGTCGATGGTCAGGTCATAGCCGCCTACGTCGTAGCAGCGCGTAAAGACCGCCGGCAGGTCGAGCACAACATCCGGATCAGGGCTGCGCAGAGGGATGCGGCAGCGCGGCAGGCGGTCGCGGACACTGAACGGGTAGACTTCGAGCCGGCTTCGTTGCCCGCCACGGCTGACGCTGACGACGTAGCGCCAGTCAGGCGGCTGTGTGATCTCGACCTGGCGCGCCAGCGTGGTGGGTTTGCCCTCGCGCAGCAGATCGATCTCGACCAGGCTGACCGGCGTTGCCAGCAGGTCGGCTTGCTTTTGCAGATACAGGTCGCGGCCGTCGCCGATCTTGTTGCTGGGGCTAAGCACCTCGATCAGCGTCACTACCTCGCCCGTTGCACGCTGGATGATCTCGATGTAGGGCACGCGGCGCTCCTCGTCGAACAAAGCATACGTCTGCGGGTCGTCGACAGTCGGCGCTTCGGCATAGGCTGCTGTCTCGCGCAGCGCACGGGACCGCTTGACGATCAGCACGTCGGGGATGTAGCCCTTGTGCACCTGCGCCAGCTCGATGCGTTCGCCGATGCGCGCGATATATTCGGGGCGAATCTTCGCCTGCAGTTCTTCGCGAATGTAGGCGATCAAAGAAGAATGCACATCGGGCCAGAGCGCGTGATCTTCCAGATATGGATCCATGCCGGGAAAGGGGCTAGGCATCGTCACCTCCACCAAACAAAAACGGTGCGTTCACCGGAGATTGTAGCGATGTTGTCGGTTTGGGTCAAGCGTACTGACAAGGGCAGGTCTACTTCACGCCTGGCGCAGCATCGTGTCACACCGGAGGCGATAGCCTGCAATGTACACACCTCTCTTGAACGACGCCCTAGGGGATCGGGATGCTGCCGATCTCCAGTGGGCCAGCCTCCACTGCGCCGCTTTCGACATCGTAGACGACCACTGCGAGGCGATAGTCGCCAGCCTCCAACCCGGCAGGAAGCGTCAACACTTTGACATCGGGCAGCGGCGCCGCGAAAAACAGGTTGGTCGGCACGATGCCGCGCGCCGGCGGCCCATCCTGTTGGGCAACGGTGACGCCGTTCGTGTCCACGACGCGCAGCGAGGTGTTGAGCTGGCGATCGATCGGCGCGGTCGCCAGCCAGGTCAACTCGACGTGCAGCGCCTCGCCAGGATAGGCAGCGGTCGCCCGCCAGCCGGTCAGGGCAAGACGACCGAACGGAAGCGGCGGCTCGAACGTCTGAATTTCAGCGTAGGGCGGCGGCTCACGCCAACCTTCCGCCAGCAGTGCAGTGACGCCGCGTTCGGTGTAAGCCGGGTCGAATTGTTCGATAACGGTGCGCAGAAAGTCGTCTTCGTAGCGCGTGGCGAGACGGAAGGCGTCGGTCACCAGCCAGACGCGCGGCGCACGGCGGATCACGTCGATCAGTTGCTGCGCGTCGTTGAGCAGCGTGGCGCCCGTCCAGCGGTCGACGAGCACGTCATCTTTGCGAATCACGAACTCTTCGTAGACGCGCTGCACGGCGTAGTAGTCGCACGGTGCGCCGAGCACAAAGGCGCACGCCGGCGGCTGCGGCGATATCACTACGTCGTCCGGCTGTCGGTTGGCAGCGACGTACGCCAAGACGCGGTCGTAGCCCTCGACCTGCCCGGTCAGCACAGAGGTCGCCGGTTGCAACCATCCCCACACCAGCAGCGCAGACACGCCCGCAGTGACGATCCATCGCCAGTTTTCGGCGTTGGAGGCAAAGGAAGTCCGCTGATTTGATCTTGATGTGAACAGCCGGTCGATTACCCAAACCACACCCGCTGCGCCGAGCAGCAGCCAAAGCGGCTGCACCAAAAAGAGATAGCGCGCCTCGCGCCACTGCCCGCCGACTAACGTCAGAATAAACGCCAGCACAAAGCCAAAGGGCAGCGCAAAGAAGAGCGTCGCCTGATCGAACGTGGAAAGCTGCGCCGGTCGCCAGCCGCTGCGCGCCAACGCAACGAGCGCTGCGCCAACCGCCAGCACGCCTGCCAGCGTCCACGGCAGCCGCTCCGGCGCCACCAAGAGCGGCGCGTAGACAGGCCACGCCGCCGCCACGTCGAACAGTGGTGCGACATAGGGACGCTCCGCCTGGATCGTCTCGAAGAAGCCGGGCTGACCCAGGATTTCGATGGCGTAGCGTGCGCCGATGCCAATCAGGATCAACAGATGCGCAGGCCAAACCTCGCGGCGCAACAGATAGCGCCAGCCACGCCAGAGCATCATTCCCAACAGCAGCGGTGGATAGAGCAGCACCGTCTGTTCCTGGGAGAACAGAGCGAGGAGGAAAAAGAGGGCGAAAAGCAGGTGGCGGAAAGAAACCAAGTTTCTTTGAGAAACTCGGTTTCTATTGGGCGGTTCCTGCACCGCCCAGAACGCTGCCCAAACCGCCAGCAACGCAAAGAACTGAAGTTGTGCGTAGAAGCGCGCCCGCCCGCTCCAGATAATCGCTTCCGGCAGCAGCGTCAGCCCCAGCGCCGCCAGCCAGCCGGCGCGCGTGTTCCATTCCCTCCGCCCCATCGCAAAGATCGCCAGGATTGTCGCCAGACCAAAGACGAGGCTGGGCAGCCGTCCGGTCGTATAATCAAGACCGGCGACCGCGCCGACCAGCGCAGTGACATAGGTCGCCAACAGCCCGCGTGTATAGAGCACGCCGCTGGGCATGATCGGCGCGCCGACTTCCTGTGTGCGTTGCGCCGCCCACAGCGTGGTGAACTCGTCGACATAGAGGCTGATCGTCTGGAGATACTGCCAGCGCAACCACAGCGCCGTCGCCAGCAGCACCGCAAGGAGAACAGAAATTGTCAGAAGTTGCAGGCGGTTGCGAACAGTGGACTGCACTACGTCTAGGTGGTCAGAAGGGGTGTGTTGCAAGGCGCCTGCTCCAGTTGAATTGGGCATGCATCAGGCTGTAGAGAGCACAGGCGACGCAGCGACCTGATAGATCGCGGGACGATGCTGGAGAATTTTCTCCAGTAGCCTGGCTTTGTTCATGCTGATTTGCGCCCCAAATTGTTGGGTCGAAAATGTCTCTTCGCAATTATACCGGATATATGGATTCAATCAATCAGCTTTTGGGGCGCCGGGTGTACGTCACATTTGAGGCAGAGTTTGTTTTGTAGGTCATCGCCTCCGGCGTGACGGGCGCCATGTCACGCCGGAGGCGATGACCTACGCCACGCGCCCCCCAAATGTGAAGTGCACTCTGGGGCGCCGCCGTCATCTCTCGAAGCCTCCCACTACGACGAAATCTCCAACTGCCGCATCGCCCTGATTGACCGACAGGCGAGACTCGCCAGCATACAGCCCGACGCGCACGCTGTATTGATCCGGCGGCAGGTCGGCGGGCAGCGACAACGTGATGGCGTCGGTGATGCGCTGACCTGGCTGCCAGGTATGCGTCGGCGCAAAGCCGGCAAGGGGCGGCTGATCCTGCTGAGCGACGAACTCGCCGGCGCGGTTGACCACATGCACAAAGGTTGTGTAATCGGTCGTGGGCGTAGTCTGCACATCCCACTGAAGATGAACAGTCAGCGAATCAGGCGCGACGTTGTTGATTTCAATAGCTGCGCCCGAAAGCTCTGCCAGATCGCCAAACTGGAACGGTGGATCGACGGCCGCGATCGTCGTCGGGTCACCGACTTGCACGAGCGCCACCTTCTGTTCGTTGGCTGGAATCGGTTCTCCTGTGCGTGCGTCAATCGCTGGCAGGGGATCGAAGGTCGTCGGGTCGTAGAAAGAAAGCACGATCTGATAAAGCCCTGGGGGGGCATCAGACGGAACCGTCAGCGTATGGCCGTCGGGACGCACCTGACGCACGGGCCACTCCGCCGTTGGCGCACCCCATGGCCAGCCTTCGCTGCGCCATAATTCGCCACCATCCTGTCCGACCAGCCGCACGAGCACGTTGTAGTTTGTCTGCATCGGCGCCAGCGCCTGTAAATAGAAGGTGACGAGTTGTTGCTCGCCGGGCGCCATCTGCACAAAGTCACCGTCGATGCCCACCAGCCGGATCGCGCCGCCAAAATCCGCCGCCGGCGCCGTGTTGAGATCGATGAAGGGCGGCAGCAACGTCTGGCGCAGATCATAGACGCGCGCCAGGGTCAAGCCATCTTTGTGCACTTCGTGGACAGGCGTCTGCGCCTCGAACCATGCCACCGCCTCGGGCGAGGGAAGTTGGCGCTGCCATTGGTTGACGTAGGTGACGGCATAATCGGTATCCAGCCATGAAAGCGGTGAACTGTAGCCCATCGGCACAGCCTCGCCATCTGAAAAGTAGGAGAATGGCCCGTCGGCGTACCATGCGGCTATACGAAAATTCTCGCTGCCCGGCTGCGCATTGAGCCAGCGTGCAGCCTCGTCAAGACCCTCGCCCCAGCCGACAAAGAGCACGTTGGGCGCTGTGCGGCTGCCTCCAGCAAGCGGATTGAAGTAGGTCAAATAATAGGGAAAGGTCAACCCTGTAAAAACGCCGTGCAAGATGAAAGCAATGCTCAGCAACACCACTGTAGGAGAGATCACACGTAGCCGCCGCTGCCAGAGTGAAGCGTCGATCCGCCATGGCATCTGCACCAACGCCATCCAACCCACGGCGGCGATCACATCGAGCGCCAGAAAGACAGGCAGGATATAGCGATCAAACTTTTTGGCGGGCGCCGTCATGACAACGATGAAGACAACCACAAAAAAGGTCAAGGCGCGCACAGTGCGGCGGGTGCGCGCTTCGGCAAAAATCCAATCACGACGCACATAAAACACAAGCGCCGCCGCCACCCCGATCGTCACCGCCGGTGTAATACGAAAAAAGAGTGCAATCGGGTAGAACAGTGGACCAGGATTGTCGGTCGGTGCACCCAAGAAAAAGTTGGGGTTGACGTGCCCTTCGACATACGCCTCCATCTCTGTTGCCATGCGCAACAGCGAACCAACCGGATCGCTCCACATCGCTGGCCAGAGCAGAACAAAGACAGCCACGGCTGCAATTCCCCACCACAAATAGCCGGTGCACAGACGCACGATCATGGCTTTGGCGCGCGCCTGACGCTCAGGGATATGCACGCCGCCGCTGTCTGGAGCGTCCGCATAAGAATCGGATGGAGCGAGTTGCCAGCGCGTGCGCCAGATGCGCACACACTGAACCGCAACCAACACCCCACCCACCGGCGCAAGCAGCGCAGCCGGCGTCTTGGTCAACCAGGCCAGCCCCATCAACCCGCCGGCGATAACCACATCATGCCAATGTCGACCGGCATATAGCCAGGCCAGAAAGAACATTAGAGATAGAAAGATGAAGCTGGCGACAAAGCCATCGGGGTGCAGTTGCCGTGAAAGCGCCACGCCAAACGGATCGACTGCCAGAAACAGAAATGCCAGATAAGCCGCGTTTCTGCCGATCAGACGACGCAACGGAAAGATGCTCAACCATAACAGCAGCGTCACGCCCAAAGCGATCCAATGGCGACCTGCCTTCAGCAACTCAAGCGGCGTGTATTCGGTGTTTGCCTCGATCCATGCCTCAAAGTTTTCACGCTCCCAGGTAAAGTAGCCAGGCGCCTCCAGCGGATAATCAGGGTAGACGCTTAGCAGGCCGAGCGTCCCTGCCCACATCACCGTTACGCCAGGGTGTTCACGCTGAAAGGTCTGCGCAAAGTCGGCGTGTGAGAGCGCGTAAGTGAAGTTGGCTGAACGCGCCAGCCATTTGCGCTCATCGGGGGAAACGTAGGCGTCGAGCGCCAGCGCGCGCGGCAGCCACGCCAGGAAAAAGAGAAAGATCAGCCAGGCTGTTTCTCGATAACGGTGCTTCATTCTTCCCCGATGCGAATGTCGGTTAGGTGCACCTGCGTGCCAATTTCGACGCCGTTTTCATCCAAAATTGGCAGACGCTCAAAGGTCTCCTCCAGATACATCCCCGTATAGAGCGGATAAAGGCCGTCCGGCGCATCTTCTCTGACGGGAATAATGTACGGATCGGCGACCAGCTCGCCTGGATCCCACCGCCAGGTGTCGCGCCCCTCACAGACCGGATAGCCATCGCGTTGCGCCACGATCTGCCCGTCGCCAAAATAGGATTGGTTAAAAACCTTATATGATTTATCGATCGGCTGCTGTGCGCGCCAGAAGAGCGTTAGATAAATATTGTCGCCTGGACGCAGCGGTTTTTCATACGTGATGTCATACCCCTCCAGCGTGATCAGGTCACCTAGATTGACATCTAACGGGAAAGCCACAGGCGGATCAACCGACGGGTATGTCAGCGGCAAATCCGCCAACGCGTGCATGTCGAAAGAATGCACGTACTCTTCATTGTGAAAAATGGGCAGCCCTTCGTTTGGCAACTGCGTCGGGAATTCGTGGCGCGCCCCGGTGCGTTTGTAGATGATCATCTTGTTACGGTCGTTGACCTGCACGACGCCCCATTTCTCAAAGCCCTGACGCAAATAGTGCTCCATCGCCAGCGCATCTTCGTTCGACCATGGCTCCAGGTTGCGAATCTCGAAGAACCATTGTGCATCGCGGCGACAACGATCCATCCCGCGTGTGTACCAGGCCGGCACCCACGCCTCCTTCTCACTCGTCTCGTAGGGTCCGCTCAAGATGCCCTGCCGGTAAAGCTCGCCGATTGTCTTCCAGCCATTGTTGAGTGGAAACCCAAAGCGCGCCTTGTTGTCCGGCTCATCATAAACTGTCCAATAGCCGGGCGGTCGCTTCTCGAAATAATCGAGCAGCACCTCGTCCTGGCTGAGGAAGTACGCATAGGCATAGGCGCCCAAAAAGAGAATAAGTGCGCCGGCAACTGTGCTGCCGACCACCATCGCAGGTCGGACGCCAATGCGGTCGCGCAACGCGCCCCAAAGCAGCGATAATTCGTCGCCAGCGATCAGCACCCATGGCATGAAAAAGGTGTAGACGTGCGTGCGCGGCTTTTCAGTAAGAAAGAGCGCCAGGATCATCACGACGCCAAACCACAGCCAGATCACGCGGTTCTCGATGCGTTGACGAGGAAGCAACACGAGCAAACCAAAGAGCAGGGTGAAGGGGATCACGACCCAATCTTTGCCGCCGACGGTCAACCATTCAGGCCAAAAGAAGGTCACGCCAAAAAAAAGTGTAACAACTACAGAGAGCACGGCGCCGATGTTGCGGCTGAAGTTGTGACGAATCACACGCAGCGCCGACAGCAATGTCAAGCCGATCAAAAGCAACACTTGATATGTGGTGCTGTAGAGCGTCGTGCGCAAGAAGACATCGTTGAGATTGTTGTAGGGCGGGCTGCCGCCGATGCGTCGCGCGGTCAGGTAGGTGTAGGTGGCGGCAAAACGTTCGTGTAAAATGTAGGGTGCATAGAAGACGCCCAACATCACCGCGCCCGCTGCCGTTGCAATAGCGGTGGCGCCAAGCAACCGTCGCCACAAATGACGGTAGCGCAGCGCCGTTGCGCCGAGCAACGCTGCGGCGGGGAGCGCCGCCAACACTCCTTCGTAATGAGAAAGGATGCCGGTGGAGAGTAGGATCGCGGCCAGCGTCAGATAGTTCGCCAACGCTGCCGGCTTCACATAGAGTCGGTACAGCACCAGCACAGCCAATACTGATGTGAGAAAGACAATGCTTTGATATTGGACAATATTGGCGAAACCGATGAAATAACCATCCAATGTCAGAAACATTGCAGCGATCCAGCCAGCCAGCGGTCGATAGAGCCGCCAACCCAGCAAAAACATACTCAGCAGCCCGGCCAGATTGGCAATCGCAAACGGAAGCCGCGCGGTCTGTTCGGTGAGATGGCCGGTCATGACATAGAAGACTGTCGGCAGAAGGATCTCGGTTGGCCCCTTTTTGTGGAGCATCAACACATCTTCGTAGCCCTGCATCACCGCTGCCGCACGCAACACAGCGCGCGCTTCATCGCCCTGGAAATCGGCGTATGCCAGCCCCTCGAAACGGGTGAATGCGCCAACCAGCAACAACACTAGCATCCCTGCCCACAGCCAGCGTCGGTCGCCGGTGAAAGGGGGCCACGCTGGCGCTCCTGGCTCGACGCGACCCATGCGCCACCAGACCCACGCCAGCAGCGCCAGCGTCACTGCATCAAAGACAAGCAGCGTCATGAGTTGCGTCGGGCCGCCTGGCAGATAGCTAAGCAGCAGCATCACCACAACCATCACGCCAAAAGCGGCGGCTATGCCGTAGACAATTCGCTCAAGCGGGTCAGGCGCCGATGCACTTTGTCCGATCAACGCCTCGATCAACAATGCGCCGGGGAGGAAACCGGCGATCACCATCACAGCCAGCGCCTGCGCCAAAAGCGGCGCCGGCGCCAAAAGCGCTATGTGCGCCAATACCCCAGCGATCAGCGCACCCCAAAGCCAGTAATTTTTCATGACAAAGGAGTTTACCACGGGTCAGAAATCAGCCATAGATTTGAGGCGCACCGAGTGTTTCGTATTTCTTCGTATTTCTTCGAGGGTGCAAGGTCAGCGCCAACCTAACACATAGCCGGTTTCATACATCGCCACGATATTCTCCGGCGGGCTGATTGCCTGAATGTTGTGACAGGGCGCCAGGATGTAGCCGCCGCCTGCGCCGAGCACCTCCAGGTTGTAGGCGACTTCCTCGCGCACGTCATCGACGGAGCCGAACGCCAGCGTATGTTGGTTGTCCATGCCGCCGTGAAAGATCACCTGTTCGCCGAAGTCGCGCTTGAGTTCTGCCCGATCCATGCCGCGGCAGCGCCACTGGATCGGGTTGAGGATGTCAATGCCAGCGGCAATCATGTCGGGCAGGATCGGGCGAATAGCGCCGTCGCTATGATGGAAAACATACGCTCCCGCACTGTGCGCCAAGTCGATCATGCGTTTCATGCGCGGGATGAACACCTCGCGGATGGTTTGGGGCGAAAAGAGCAGACTCTGCTGTGAACCGAAATCTTCAGCGATATAGGAGAGCGTCACCTTTCCCGGAATCTGTTCGTAGAGGCGCAGTGATATCTCGTAAGCAAGGTCGAAAAGCTTGTCCAAACAGTAAAGCGCAAATTCAGGATTGATGAGCAAATCGATGTACGCCTGTTCAAGACCCCGCAGGTTGGCGTAGATCAGAAACGGCTCCGAGCCGCCGCCCCGAATCGGATATTCCTCCTTGCCAGCGATCTGGTCAGGAATCACGGAAAAGTCGAACCAGTCGGCGCTGGGCCAGGTGTAGGCGGCCTCAAGTTCTTCAACCGTTTCATAGGCGGCCAGAGGGTGAAAGACGCACTCTTTGTAGACGCCGCCATCATACGCCACCTTGCGAAAACCGCAGCCGAACATGTCACGGTCATCATCAAACGGCGGGCCGATGTATGCCGGCCCGACCGACACGACACGATCAATGTGCAGCTTATGGAACACCTCCCACTCATCGGCGCAGCCAAGATGCTGCATCAGTTTGTCCATCGCCTCTTCTGTACCCCAGTAATCCATAGGTGCACGATCAGGCGTTTTGCGTTGAAGGACGGCGAGCCAGCGCTCTTTGGATGTCATGCTTTCTGTCGGCATAGAGGTTCAGATCTCTGTTGAAAAATTTTCTGTTGAAATGCGCTATCGCTCATATCGATACGCAGCCCATGCAATCTGGTTTTCCCAGATTTTGACCGTCAGCGCCCGGATGTTGGGCGCGAGAATGCCGTCGTTGAGCTTCAGGCAGACGATGCGCGTGAAGTGCTCGATACTCGGGTTGAGACCCGCAAATTCGGGCAGATCGTTGAGCGTCTTGTCTTTGTAGTGGGCGACGATGGCTTCCAACTGCTGCTCGACGTTGACAATATCGACCAGGTAGCCATGCTCGTCGAGCGTAGCGCCTTCAAGTATTAGCTCCAGGCGATAGTGGTGTGAGTGCCAGAAGTTTTCTGCACCCCAATCGCCGCCGATCAGGAAATGCTGGGCGACAAAGTCGCGCTGAACAGCCAGAGTATACATCCTGTGCTCCTTCAGGTTATCGAGTTTCGTAGTCAAAAAGGACCTGCAATGCGCTCGCTGGCGCTTCAGCAAGCAGACGATATGCGTCGGGCGCCTGCTCCACCGACAGACGATGGGTAATTAGCCGAGATACGTCAATGCAACGCAGCATCTCCCACGCCACATCGAGACGCCGCACTTTGTCCCAACGGCCAAGCCAGCGCGGATCGATTGTGCTTACCTGGCTGGCGAGCACGCGAATGCGACTGCGGTGGAACGTTCCGCCCAGATCGAGCGTCGCCTGTTTGACGCCGTACCACGAGCCGATCACAACGCGGCCTGCGTAGCCGGTGAGGCCAAGCGCCGTGTTGAGCGCATCCGGCGCGCCGCTCACCTCGTAGGTCAGGTCAAAGACGCCATACTCGCCGCATTCATCCGGCGACGCAACGGCGTGAGCGCCCAACGCCAGCGCCAGGGCGCGTCGTTGTGGCAATGGATCGACGGAGAGCAAACGCGCCAACGGGAATCGCGCAAGAAGCGCCGTCGTCAACAGTCCGACCACCCCCGACCCGACCACCGCCACCCGCTCACCGATGATCGGCTCGCCATCCATCACCAGGTTGACAGCAGTCTCCATATTTGGCAGCAGCGCCGCCTGCGTCGAATCGATGTCGTCGGGAACCGGGATCACCTGTGCGATATGTATAGTGAAGTGACTGGTGTGTGGATGAAAAGCAAAAACCATGCGCCCAATCCAGGCTGAGTCGATTCCAGCGCCGATCTCGACCACGCGCCCGACGCAGGCGTAGCCGTAGCGCAGTGGATAACGCACCACGCCAGCGAGCGCGCCAATTGTGCTGTCCACGCTCATATTGGCAGGAATCTCTCCACGCAAAAAGAGCAGCTCGGTGCCAGCGCTGATTGCCGATAGGATTGTCTGCACCAGCACCTCGCCCGGCGCCGGCTGTGGAATCGGCTCGTGGACGACGGTCACTTCACCCGGCGCAACGAAGAGCACGCTGACGCGGCTCATGCTGGCTCCAGTGTAAGCACAGGCTTGTCGACAGCAGGTTGTCCCCAAACCGGCTCGCCCCAGACGATCAGGTCTTCGCCCGCCGGGGTGTAGGCAACCTGCGCCAGCCGCGGCAATGCGCCGTTGCGCCCGGCATGGTAGGCGTGCAGACCGCCGACCAGCCGCGGCGCCAGCGTGATTACAGCGTAATGCGCCAGATGGCTGGCGACAAAGCTCTCCAGCACGCGGGCGCCGCCCTCGACCATTACGGAACGCACCCCGCGTGCATACAGCGCTGCCAGTGCAGCGAACAGGCTGACGCGTCCGGCTTCGTCGGTTGGCAGCACTACGATTTCGGCGCCACGCGCAGCCAGGGTATGACGTGCGTCGTTGCTGCTGCGTTCGGTCGTCAGAATCCATACCCCGCGCGGGTGGTCGAGCAGCGCAGCGTCGGGCGGCGTGCGCAACGCACTGTCGAGCACTACCGGCTGTGGATTGGCGCCCGCCACCAACCGCACAGTCAGCCGCGGGTTGTCGGCAAGCACTGTGCCGACGCCGACCAGGATCGCATCATGCGCCGCGCGCAGGGCGTGGGTCATGGTCATCGACGTGGCGCCGCTTAACGCCAACGGCGCGCCTGGCTCTGCCGAAAGACTGCCGTCGAGCGACTGTGCATAGGAAATGGTGACATGAGGACTGTGCGTACGTGCAAAATGGTGCAGCGATCGCTCCTGCAACTGGCTGATGCGCGCCGCCAGATCGGGCGTCAGCGCTGCGCCAGCCAGTGTGGGCGGCGCCGGCGGTAGCTGCAGCAGATGACGCATACGCGCAGCTTTCGTCTGCAAATAAGCGGCATTGTCGGCGTGCATACTTGGCTGGAGGGGCAATCGACCGTTGATCTGGATGCCGTAACCGCGCAGTTGCTCGATCTTCGCCGGGTTATTAGTCAGCAACTGGATACTCTCCACGCCCAAATCGCGCAAGATGTCAGCGGCGGCCCAGTACTCGCGTTCGTCGGCTTGATGGCCGAGCATAAGGTTGGCGTCAACAGTGTCATAGCCTTCATCCTGCAAATTGTAGGCGAGCAGTTTCTGCGCCAGGCCAATGCCGCGTCCCTCCTGTCGCAGATAGATGAGCACGCCCTGAGCAACGCTGGCAATTCGCTGCATCGCCATGTGAAGCTGTTCGCCGCAGTCGCAGCGCAGCGAGCCGAAGGTGTCGCCAGTCATGCATTCGGAGTGAACGCGCACAAGCACATCGCTGCGCCCATGAACGTCGCCCATAACCAGCGCCAGGTGCTCCTTAGCGTCGCGGGCGTCGTTATAGTGATGCAGGAAAAACGTGCCATATACCGTGGGGATGCGCGCGCTGGTAGTTCGCACCAGCGGCGGCGTGATGCTCGATGAAGGTTGACTCACACATGTTGCTCCTCAATCGATTGGTTTGCTACGCTGAGTGTACCGCGAACCTGTCCAACTGGAAAGCGGGTTTGATTACGATTGAGCTTTCGGATGATCGCATCGCTGATATCGATGTCGGCGCTGTTGGCGAAACTGAAGGCGTAGATCAACACATCCGCCAATTCGTCAGCGATCTCGGCGCGCGCTGCGTCGTTCTGCACAATTGCTTTGCTCTCTTCTGTGCTGAGCCACTGGAAGTGCTCCATCAGTTCAGCGCATTCAATGGCGATGCTCATCGCCAGATTCTTGGGCGTGTGATAGCGATACCAATCACGCGCATCGACAAACTCGTGGACGGCGCGGCGCAGCTCGGCCACGGTGATCTCCGCATCCATTTTTCTTTAACCTATTCTGGTATTGGCTACAATAGCCACTGCATTCTGGTCCCAATAGCCCAATTGACCTGTCATGCTGGCGTATACGATGTTTTGTAAGGATTATATCACTGACTTTGCAGCGATAGAGTTTGTGTTGCATACTAAAACGGTTATTTTTTACTTTGCATTGGCTGGACGTTGATCCTGACCACAAAAGATCGAAAATGGAGACAAAATGAGTAAACCATTGCAGGTCGCCATTATCGGCGCTGGCGGTATTGCGCGCACGCATGTGCCGGGCTGGGAAGCGTCGCCGCACGCCGAACTGGTGGCGGCGGCGGATGTCAATATCGACATGTTGGCGGATTTCGGGCGCAAGTTTGGCGTCGAACGCCTTTACGCCGACGCCGGCGAAATTTTCGCCGATCCATCGATCGACATCGTCGACATTTGCACGCCCAACCGTCTGCACACGCCGCTGGTGCTGGCGGCGTTGGAGGCAGGCAAGCACGTCATCTGCGAGAAGCCGCTGGCGCCAACGCCCGCGGAGATCCGCCAGATGATCGCAGCGCGTGACCGCGCCGGCAAGCTGTTGATGACCGCGCAGCACTTTCGCTTCAAGGGCAACTCCCAGGCGATGAAGCGCGAGATCGACGGCGGCGCACTTGGCGACATCTACCACGCCCGCTCGTGGATGCTGCGTCGCAACGGCCTGATCCCGACGCCGACCTTCATCCGCCAGGAGCTGAGCGGCGGCGGGCCGTGCATCGACATAGGCGTGCATATCCTCGACCTTACGCTGTGGCTGATGGGCAACCCGCAGCCCGTGGCCGTGACCGGCGTGGCGCGCGCCGAACTGGCGCATCAGAAGGACGCCTGGGCGACCTGGCGCGACGCCCCGATTCCCAGCGACTTCGATGTCGAGGACTTTGCGGCGGCGTTCGTGCGCTTTGCCAACGGCGCCACGCTGATACTCGAAGTGAGCTGGCTGCTGCATCACGACACCGAGGGCGAGGACATGCAGATGTGGCTCTACGGCACACAGGGCGGCAGCCACTGGCCCAAGTGCGAGTTCTACAGCTCCAACAATGTGACGCGCCAGCTCTACAACCGCCAGCTCAAGCTAACGAAGGATGCGATGGAGCCGCACGCCGCCGAGTGCGTGGCCTTCGCCGAAGCGGTTTACGAGGGATGCCCATCGCCGGTGCCGCCGGAGCAGTCTCTGCAGGTGATGACGATCCTGGACGGCATCTACCGCAGCCAGGCAGAAGGACGCGAAGTTTCGCTCAATTCAGAGGAGGTTGATCATGGCGCTTGATCTCGCCTTTGCGGGCGTTGCCCACATTCACACCCCCGGCTTCATCAAACGCATCCTGGCGCGCAGCGACGTGCGCGTCAAGAGCGTGTGGGATCACGATTCTGCGCGTGCTGAACAGCGCGCCGCCGAGCTGGGCGCCGCCGTGGTCGATGATCCCGCCGCGCTGTGGGAGGATGACGCAGTCAAAGCCGTGATCGTCTGCTCAGAGACCAACCGCCACGAGCCGCTGGTGACGGCCGCCGCCGCTGCGGGCAAACATCTCTTTGTCGAGAAGCCGCTGGGCATGGGACACGCCGACGCCGCACGCATGGCGGACGCCATCGAAGCAGCCGGCGTGATCTTCCAGACCGGCTACTTCATGCGTGGGCAACCGGTGCACCAGTTTCTGCGCGAGCAGATTCGCCTCGGTCACTTTGGCAAGATCACGCGCGTGCGCCATTCCAACTGTCACAGCGGCTCGCTGGGACGCTGGTTCGACGCCAGCTGGCTGTGGATGACCGACCCCGTGCAGGCCGGCGTCGGCGCGTTCGGCGACCTGGGCACGCACTCGCTCGACATCCTGATGTGGCTGCTGGGCGACGTAGCGCGCGTCACGGCGACGATGGACACTGCGGTCGCCAACTACGGCGCCACCGACGAGTTTGGCGAAGGGCTGCTGGTCTTCGAGAACGGCGTGGT
>CALJMI010000021.1 GCA_937981885.1 uncultured Caldilinea sp. | reverse complement strand
GCTGCGAACGGCGTCTACGGTGGTACAGGAGAGTTGGCTTGAGAGAGGACACGCCGCTGCGAACGGCGTCTACGGTGGTACAGGCGAGTTGGCTTGAGAGAGGACACGCCGCTGCGAGCGGCGTCTACGGTGGTACAGGAGAGTTGGCTTGAGAGAGGACACGCCGCTGCGAACGGCGTCTACGGTGGAACAGGAGAGTTGGCTTGAGAGAGGACACGCCGCTGCGAGCGGCGTCTACGGTGGAACAGGAGAATTGGCTTGAGAGAGGACACGCCGCTGCGAGCGGCGTCTACGGTGGAACAGCCTATTTCCGGCCTTTTGAGCGTGCTGGCGCAGGCGAGTGTGTTGAAGAGGCTGCCGCGGACAGGCTGGCTGCTCAACGGGGTGACGCCGTGCGAGTCAGTCGCCGACCACACGACGGGCGTGGCGTTGCTCACCTTGGTGCTTGCCAATGCCATTAACGCGGACTGGCGCAGCGCTGGACTCGAACGACCGCTCGACGCAGGTCGCGCCGTCATCCTCGCTGTGTTGCACGACGTGGCGGAGAGCATCGTCACCGACCTGCCCAAGCGCAGCACGCAATTGCTCGGCAGCGAGACCAAGCGCCGCGCCGAGGCCGACGCCATCGCCGCCATCTTCAACGACGCGCCCAACTCCAATGACTATGCGATCTTGTGGCGCGAGTACACTGACAATAGCAGCCCGGAGGCGCGTCTCGTCCATGACGCCGACGCACTCGACATGGTGCACCAGGCGCTGCGCTACGAGCTTGCCGGCCATCGCACCCTGGATGAATTTTGGCAAGGTCATCGCTGGCATTATCGTCTATGCGAACAACTATTCGAGGTATTGCATAAGTCGCGCGCATGATGTAAAGTAAACAAAGATTTGGGGAGGGCCACGTTCCCAGTTCAGCATATCCAACAAGGACTCAGCCATGCACGACATAGCTCAGCCCAAACCATCGTGGCATCGATCCATCTCTATCCTCTTGCTGCTTGTGTTGCTTGCCGATCTGCTGGTTGGGTGCAGCGGGCCAGCCGCCAGCGCAGCGCCCGCCAGTGAAGCGCCCGTCGACGCTGTCCAGGCAAGAGCTGATGCTGCACTCATTGCACAGGCACCGACGACTTTGCCTGCAACGCCCATCACAACACCTGTCGTTCTCGGCTCAGGGCAGAACACAACCCAACCGCTGGTTGCCCAGTCGGCACCGCCAACGCAAGGCGCATTGGCGCTCGACGACCCGCAGCCGCTGCTCAAGACCACCAACATCCTGCTGCTCGGCAGCGACCGCCGTCCCAACACCCCGAACTGGCGCACCGACGTGATCATGATCGTTGCGGTGGATCGCGCCAACCAGCGCGTCGGCGTTATTTCACTGCCACGCGACCTTTACATCGATGCCGTCCCCGGACGGCGCGGCAACAAAATCAACGTCATCGATTATCTCGGTGAACAGGACGAGCCAAATGGCGGTGGACCGAAGTTGCTGGGACAGGTGATCGAGGACAAGATCGGCGTCCCGATCCATCATTTTGTGCGCGTCGACTTTGAGGCGGTGAAAAAGCTAGTCGATGCAATGGGCGGCGTCGAAATTGAGGTGGACTGCCCGCTTTACGACAACTACGGTTACGATCAAGGTGGACTGCCGCTCTATCTGAACGTCGGCACGCACCGGCTCAACGGCGGACAGGCGCTCAGCTATGTGCGCAGCCGACGCATCGGCGGCGATCTGGAACGCGAGCGACGCCAACAGCGCTTCATCTGGGCTGTGCGCACGCAGATTCAGAACGAGAACCTGCTGCCGCGCGTGCCGGCAATCTATCAGGCGCTGCAAGGCTCCGTGCAAACCGATCTCAACTTGATCGACGCCGTCAAGCTCGTGCGGCTGGCGATGGATCTGGAAAAGAGCGACGTGCATGGCTTTGTCGTCAACGATCCATCGATGATCAAGGCAGGCTATGCTGGCGCCATGTGGGTGTGGTACGCCGACTGGGCAAAGATCGCTGAGGCGGCGCAACGCGTCTTCGAGCGACCCGCGCTCTTCAACGAAGAAGCAGAGGTGCGCTGCCCATGATGAAGGCAAGTCATGGCGTATACACACATCGCTGGACAACACGCTTTTTTCGTTCATTTTGAAGTTAGGGCATCTGCAACATCTATATGTATAATGGCGCCTATGAGCTTGCTAACCACAGCTTGTGAGCGCCATTGATTGTTATGCAGTGAATGGAACAACAGCGTACAACCCTATTCAACTGCATCAGGAGTATGTTTGCATGTTGCCAGGCCATACCCGGATCCTTTCGCTAATCCTTGTCTTGTCGCTTTTGCTCACATCTTGCTCAAGCGGCGTCTTTCAAGGGTCACGCGGGGTTCAAAAAGCGGCATTGGAGATGACATCAAAACCGCCGCTTGATATTACAGGCAGCCATAAGCCACTACCTGGCGTCGATGCCCGCAACTACAATCCACCGGCGCCGCCCTTCCAGCCGTTTTCCATCAGTCGCACGCTCTATCCACAGGTCGCCGCAGCCAATGGCGTCGGTGCATTGTGGCTAGGCCCGCCAGCGCCAGATGCAGAGCCGTTGCCAGCGCCGATCGGGCCTGCGTTCAACTGGAGCCAGACCGAGAATTTCCTGCTGCTTGGCACCGACCACCGTCCTGGCTGGACGAGCTGGCGCACCGATGTGGTGATGGTGGTCGGCGTCGATCGCGCCAACGCGCGTGTGGCAGTCTTCAGCATTCCGCGCGACCTTTACGTGCAGATTCCCGGCTATGGATGGGGGCGCATCAATCAGGTTGACAATATCGGCGAAAAGGCAAGCCCTGGCGGCGGCGGCCCCGCGCTGCTCTCACAAGTGTTGGCGAATACACTGGGCATCTCGACCAAACACTATGTGCGCGTGCGCATGGATGGCTTTGTTGATCTGGTCGATGCAGTGGGCGGCGTCACAGTGCGTCTGGATTGCCCATTTTACGAACCGATTTTCAACCTGACCACCAACCGCTGGGATTATTTCGCATTGCCAGCGGGGGATGTGTGGTTGGACGGTGAATCGGCGTATTGGTTTGTGCGCCTGCGCTATCGCGAAAGCGACATTGGACGCAATCAGCGACAACGCGAATTCCTATGGGGATTGCGCAATCAAATGCTGCGCACCAACCTGCTCGCCAATTTCTTCCCGCTTTACAACGCCTTCCAGAACATGGTTGCAACCGATTTGAATCCATTGGAGATCCTTGATCTGTTGAGCTGGGGCATTCAGCTTGATCCCGCCAGTGTGCGCGCCAGCGGATTGACGCTCTACGATCTGCAAATCTACACGACGCCGGAAGGCGCCTCGGTGTTGCGCATCGCTAACCCGGCGCGCGTACGCAGTGTGGTCGAAGGCGTCTGGAACGCGCCAGCTATGGCTGATTCTTATCGCAAGGATTCTACGCGCTGTCCGGCGTTGCCGCCAGGCATCACCTTTGCGACTGATGTCACCCAGTTCGTCAACAACGCCGACTTCAACACTGACCTCGATGCACTGCCGGCGCCGCCCGAATTGATTGCACAGCCAGCCGTCGCCACGCCTGACACTGAAATGGCCGCCCCAACCTCGACGCCAGCCGGATCAGCGTCAACGTTTGTCTTCCCAACGCCGACGCCTGCCCCGATCAGCTTGCTCGACCCACCGACTGACGGCGGTTGACAGGAAATCTCAGATCTTGTAATTGAGACTGGAGATTATGTCAGCTCCGCAAACCGCTCCTTCACCAATTCCCGGCTTGCCAGCAGCCAGCGTTCGTGCCCGAAAATCTCCAGCGTCAATGTGCCGTCGAAGCGAAAGTCACGCAGCATCTGCAGCTCGTGCTTGAGCTTGATCGCACCCTGTCGCGGCGCGCCAAAGGGCAGATGATCGTCAGCCGTGCCGTCGTTGTCGCTGATATGCACATGGACAAGCCGATCCGCCAGCGCAAAGAGATAGTCGCGCGTCATGCTGCGCGCCGTGTTGACGTTGCCATGCCCGATATCAAAGGTGAGCTTGAGGTCGGGCAGCCGGAAAAAAATCTCGCGGAAGTACTTGAGCTGGTGTTTGTTGTCGGGACTGTTCTCCAACGTCACCTGCACGCCCTGCTCGGCGCCATGCTTGAGCAAAAGCTGATACGCCTGCCTGTAATACTCGTAGCCCATTTCCTCGCTCAGAAACGCAGGCCAGCCGACGAAGTGCGTCGTGCAGAAGGGGGCGCCAAGAAGCTGCGCAATATCGATGCAACGCCGCAGCTCATCGAGCGCGGCCTGACGCACCACCGGCGACGGATTGTTGAGCGGCAGGTAGGGCGCGGCGTGGGCGACAACGCGCAGCCCACGATCTTCCAACGCAGTGCGCACTGTTCGCCAGTCGGTGCTCTCCGGCGCCGCGCCCGGCGCTTCGATGGTGAGGTCGAGAAAGTCGAAGTTCATCTGCGCCGCGCGCTCGATCTCGGTGAGGATCGGCACGCGCGGGTTGTTCATCATTCCGAAAAGCATGGTGATTTCTTTCGTTAAGCAGACAGAGGCGAGTTGCGAAGGGCGAGAGGCGACACACCGCTACACTATCACACTATTTTATTCATCATACCCGTTCAGGTCACGCCCGAATTTGGTTCAAAATAGAACGCTGATAGCGCGGATGCTGCGGATTTTCGCTGATCACTATCCGCACCAATCCGCAGCATCCGCATGATCCGCGTTCCATTCTTCCCGGCTCAATGTCACCCTACATCGACGTGCGGTTGTGCAGAATCTCGATGTATTTGTCCGTCGGCGACTGCTCGTCGGCGGGCGTGGCGGCTTCCTCGCTGTCGTAGCCGCCGGAGAGCCGCGTGGGGCCCAGCCCTGGCACCTCGATCATGCTCTGCGCGTCGCTCTGCGCCAGTTTGAGCACGCCGTCCGCCATGGCTGCACCAGCCGCCTCGCGGCGATGCACGGCCGCGCCGTCGAGGAAATTCTTCAGTCCGGCAAAGATGCCGATCACATCGTGGATCGGTTTTGCCAGCACGCCGACAACGACGCCCGACAGCACCACATCCCAGTTCGCCGGAATGGGTCCAATGAAGCCAAGCGCCAACGGTTGCAACGCAGCAAACAGATGCAGCGTGAACAGCCCTGCCAGGCCGACGCCGGCAATTGCGCCGAGCAGCACGCTGGTTCCGCTCTTGAATTTCACATAGTTGGCAGACTTGAGATCGGCGGCGTGCATCCGCCGCGAATTGAGCAGAATCCACTCCAGATAATTCCAAAGCAGCTCCATCAATCGTTCGACGGCAAAGGCGGCGGCGAAGAGCGCCAGCAGCAGAGGCCACAGGCTTGGTGCGGCGGGCGTTTCCTGCTGCAGAGCGGCGGCATAGAGCGCGCGCGGCGCCAGGCTGACCAGACCGGCGCTCAGCAGAACGGCCGCGGTCAGCACGCGTCGATTCAAGTTCCATTCTCTGCTGTAATGAGAGTGGCAGCGATCATGCATCGGCGTTACTCCTTTGCCAGTCACCTTCTGGGACGCTTTATGAAGATTTACAAAATAATCCGACAATCAGCGGATTCGCTGCAGCGTAACGTAACGGCCCCATTACGTAGGTCATTGCCTCTGGCGTGACATCGTGGCTGACCGGCAGCGTCCAGCTGGAAGCCGAACCTACGATGACCGAATCGATTTAGTAGACTCCATCAAGCTTCCTGGAAGGTTGCGTTGCTGAAAATTCAATGGTATGCCTCCGCCAGGTCGACCAACAGCCGCACGCCGTAGCCAGTGGCGCCTTTCGGATTGAGCGCCTCACGCTCGGTTGTCGTCCAAGCGACGTTGGCGATGTCGAGATGCGCCCACGGATAGCCTTCGGTGAAATGCTCGATGAACTTGGCGCTGGTCGAGACGCCGCCAGCGCGCCCGCCCGAGTTCTTGACCTCCGCCATGTCACCCTTGATCGTCTCCATGTACTCGTCCCACATCGGCATGGGCCACAGCCGTTCGGCGCTTTTGGCGGAGGCAGCCATCAGCGCCGTCTGCAATTCGTCGTTGTTGCTGAAGAGACCAGCGGCCTGTTGTCCCAATGCAATGCCGATAGCGCCGGTAAGCGTCGCCAGATCGACGACTGCCTTCGGCTCAAAACGCGCGACATACGCCAGCGCATCCGCCAGGATCAAGCGCCCCTCGGCGTCGGTGCTGAGGATTTCGGCGCTCTTGCCGGTCATACCGGTGAGGATGTCGCCGGGGCGGAAGGCGTTGCCGTCGGGCATGTTCTCAACGCACGCGGCCACGCCGATCACGCGGCGCGCCACGCCAAGCGCTGCAATCGCCTGCATGGCGCCGATGACAGCAGCGGCGCCGCTCATATCGTGCTTCATCTCCTCCATGCGCTCAGAGGGTTTGATGCTGATGCCGCCGGTGTCGAAGGTGATGCCTTTGCCGACGAGCACAAGCGGCGGCTGATTCTCACTTCCGGCAGGCGCATGTTCCAGGATCACCAACTGCGCCTCGTGCGCACTGCCGCGGCTGACGGCGAGCAGGATGTTCATGCTCAGCTCGCGCATTGCGTCTTCACCCAGGACCGTGCACTTCAGCCCGACTTCGGCGGCCATCGACCGGGAGCGCTGCGCCATCGCCGCCGGATAGAGCACGTTCGGCGGCTCGTTGGAAAGGTCGCGCGCCAGATTGACCCCAGCTGCGATCCGCTCGCCGCGGCGCGCGCCTGCTTCGACGCTCGCCAGACGCTCGGCCGCGTACTCAACAACAGTGCACTGCGTAGGGCCAGGTTCAGGCGCTTCACGCTTATAGTTCGGTGCGCGATAGCTTGCCATCGCCGTCCCTTCCACCACCGCCTGCGCTGCCGCCACAGCATCGAGAGCGCCGACGCCGGCGCCGTGGACGATAGTGGCAAAATGCTTGACGCCCTTGAGCTTCGTCAGCGCCTTGCACGCTGCCGCAGCAGCTTTGCGCGCACCATGCGTATCAAACTTCTCCGCCTTGCCCAGCCCAACGACAAGCACGCGCAGTGCAGGCAGCTTGCCGTCGGTGTAGAGCAGCGCAGTGGCGCCGGCTTTGCCGTCGAAGTCGCCCGCTGCGATCAAATTGCGGATTGCGCCGCCAAGCGCAGCATCGACTGCGCCGGTTGCGCCGCCTGGTGATGCCACACCCTCGAACAGATTGACGACGATGCAGTCAGCCGCCGTCGTTGCGATATTGCCTTGTGTAACCGAAAATTGCATGATGATTCCTTTTGCGTGGTGCGTGTTACGTGTTGCGTGGTGCGTGTTGCGTGACGAGACACGTGACACGCACCACGCAACACGCAACACACCTCATCTTGTCTTGATTTTTTTGAGCCGGCGCGCTGCTTCTTCCAGCATCTCGTCGGTCTTGCAGAAGGTGAAGCGCGCCAGATTGTCGGTCAGATATTGATGCGGTTCGCTGTAGAAGGGGCTGGGTGGGATCGCCGCCACGCCGATTTCCTTTGTCAACCAGCGGCAGACGGCGATGTCGCGACGCTCGCCTTCACCCACCGGCACGTCGAGCGCAGTGGTATCAACGATGATGAAGTAGGAGCCATCGGGCGTCATTGGCGTCAGCCCGACGTCATCGAGCACAGCGAGCAGGTGGTCGCGCTTCGCCTGATACATTGCGCTCAGCCACGGGAAGTAGCCGCGCTCGCCCGATTCCTCCAACGCCACTGCCACTGCCTCTTGCATCGGCGTGCTGACGGCGAAGGGAATCCACTGATGCGCCATCAGGATGGCATGCGCCAGGGTTGGCGGCGCAATCGCCCAACCGATCTTCCAGCCGGTGACGGAGAAGGTCTTGCCAGCGCTGCCCAACGTAACGGTGCGCTCCCACATGCCGGGCAGCGTGGCGATGCGCACATGCTCAGCCGGCGGGTAGACCATCCATTCGTAGACCTCATCGCTGAGCACGGTCAGGTTGTGACGGCGCACAATTGCGGCGATCGCCTCCAACTCGACGCGGCTGTAGACCTTGCCGAGCGGATTGGACGGCGTGTTGATGATCAGCAGCTTGGTGCGCGGCGTGATCTTCGACGTCAGTTCTTCAAGGTCGAGCGTCCAGTCGCTGGCATGGCGGCTGCCGGCGGGCGCGCGCAACGGGGCATAGACCGGCGCGCCGCCTGCCATCGTCACCGCTGCCGGATAGCTATCATAGAAGGGTTCGATCAGGATCACCTCGTCGCCGGGATCGACCAGCGCCTGCAAGGTGGCGAAGATGCCTTCCGTTGCGCCGACGGTGACCACGATCTCGCGCATTGGGTCAAGGGCGCGGCCGAACAGTGAGCCATAGACCTGTGCCAACGCCTGCACCAGCCGCGGATGGCCCGCACTGCGCGCATATTGGTTGAGGTCGGCGGCAATCGCAGCGCAGGCGGCTTCCTTGACAAAATCGGGCGCGGCGAAGTTGGGGAAGCCCTGGCCGAGGTTCACCGCGCCGGTGGCATTGGCAAGCGCGGTGAATTCAGCAAAGACAGTTGCGCCAAAGCCACGCACGCGCGCTGCGACAGGGTCATAGGGTCGAGCATCGTCGATTGCAGGTTGTAATACGGACATACGTTGGCTGAACTCGCCTGTTCGTTCCAAGACGCCCGACGCTCCGCCGGGTCGTCGAAAGCAAACACGTTGATTTCGCATTATAGTCCAGACGGGAAGGATGGTGGAAAGTGGGAGATTGGAGATTGGAGATTGGAGACTGGAGACTGGAGACTGGAGATTGGAGAGTGGTGGATGGGTGGGGGGATTTGGGTTCGTTTTGGCGAGCAGGCGCAGCGCGTGTATACTGTCGAGTAGTCTAGCTTCCGAATCAGCAAGGTGCACGATGCCGCTTTCCCGACGACAGGTCGAGTTCAGCAGAGACGATGCAGAAGATGCGCACGCTCCAGTTGGCGCAGGTGGTTCCGGCTAAACATCTGGCTGCAGGTTGGAGCTATGAAAGCAGTCTTTTTCGGTTGCAGTCTAATTGCGGGTAACTGTTCAGCAAAGCAAACGTCTAATATGGTTATAATACCTTCACTTTGCATCGCAACAGCATATGTGTCTTGTAAGCTGATGTCGCACGTAAGGTCAATCAACCGATCGGTCAGAGACAATGCCTGGACTTGAAGAGAAATCGAAGACTACATTTGGCGGACACGAAAAATTCGTCTTTCGTCAGGGTTGGCTCAAAAAGGGCGTCGATGCTGTGAGCGAGAATCCTGCGATCTTTGCTGACGATCAGGCGTTGGTCACGTTGGGGGTTGGTAAGAACATGGTGCGGTCTATCCGTCATTGGTGTCTTGCAACCGGACTTGTTGAAGAGACGCTTGACGGCAGCCGGATTCGCCTCCTGACGGTCAGTGAATTGGGAAAACGATTGTTTGCCAGTTCGGGCTGGGATCCATACCTGGAAGACATGGGCACAATCTGGCTGCTGCACTGGCAACTGGCGACCAACCGCCAGCGTGCGCTGATCTGGCACCTGCTCTTTTCACGGTTCTATGAGGCTGAATTTACAAAGCGCCAGTTTGGTGCTTTCGTCACCAAACAGCTAGAGATTATGGGTATAATGACTACGCCCGGGACGATTGAGCGTGAGATTGATTGTTGTTTGCTAACGTATGTGCCAGCAAGTCAACGGCGCGCCAGCGTAATTGTTGAAGAAAGTCTGGATTGTCCGTTAGTAGACCTGGATTTGGTACGTTACAGCCAGGAAGACAATTTGTATAGTTTTCATAGTGGCCCTAAGCCATCGCTGCCAACGGCGATATTTGGATATGGTTTGATTCGATTCCTCAACGCTATTGCGCAGAATCGCCGCACGGTGCATGTGGACGAATGCGTTTATCACGAGAACAGCCCTGGTCAGATTTTCAGACTGGATGAAAACTCGGTTGTTGAATACCTAGAAGACCTGGAGGCACTAACTGACGGGGCGATACGGATGCAGGAAAGCGCAGGACTGCCGCAGGTGTATTTGAGTAGCCTATCTGAACAAGCGTGGCAGTCCCTGCCCACCGAACTACTGAAGCGATACTATGAGCAATAGTAAAATGTCGCAAACCCTGGCGTCGCTTGTGCGGTTGCGCCCCAATCGTACACGTTCCGTTCATTTAGAGCGCGATCTCAGCCGTGACACGTTGGCGAGCGAATATGTGCTTACGGCTCAGGCGCGCCGCTGGCTGGAACGCATCATCGACCAGGTGCATGCTCCTTATCCCGTTCGCGCCTGGACACTGACGGGACCATACGGTTCAGGCAAGTCAATGTTTGGCCTTTTCTTGCTGAACTTGACCGCTCAAATCACGACAGGTCACGAACAAGCAACCCAGCAATTACAGAAAATTGATAGCGTTTTGGCGCGCAAGGTCAACGATGTGAGCCGTTTGGCAACGACGTGTGGGTGGCTGCCTGTGCCCATAACTGGCTATCGCGCCCCACTACAGGAGTGCATCCAGCGTGGGCTATGGCAGGCGTTATTGGCGCAGGAAAACGCGTTGTCTTTGCAACCATTCTTGAACGATGAAACACTGTGGGCCCCGGATATTGACAGCCGCAGCTTTGTCGCTAAAGTTGATGCGCTACTTCAGTTGCTAGTCACGCCAGCCGCCAATTTCAGCGGGATGGCACTCGTCATCGACGAGTTGGGAAAGCCTCTCGAATTTGCCGGTGCACATCCCAGTCAGGGAGACATTTATTTGCTACAGGAGTTGGCTGAATTAGCCAATCGCAGTGGCGCAGCGCCACTGTTGTTCATCGGCATTCTGCACCAGGGGTTCGAGCGCTATGCTGGATTGCTGGACGCAGCTACGCAGCGAGAGTGGGCGAAGGTGCAGGGGCGATTTGAGGATATCGCCTTCCAGGAGCCGCCGACTCAGCAGATGTGGCTGCTGGCAAACGCACTTGAGACCGATGCGGAGACACCATTGGCTGAGCAGTATCCGATCATTCGAGAGGTTGCAGCGCAAGCTGTAGCGTATGGCTGGTACCCACCATTGATGAATCCCGCCGAATTCGAGGGGCTATGCCAACTTGCCTATCCCCTACATCCGTCAGCGCTGGTGGCGATCCCCCACCTATTCCGACGTTTGGCGCAGAATGAGCGCTCACTATTTGCATTTCTGGCTACTCTCGAACCATGCGGCTTTCAGGAGTTTCTAGCGCGCAATACAGCCCCAGCTATGCTGCGCCTGCCCGATTTGTTTGACTATCTGACAGCAAATTATCTGGGGCGTCTTCACGCATCTATGCGTGCACGCACGTTGATCGAGGCAAGTGAGCGATTGGCAAGCGCGCCAGATCTGTCGTCAGAAGCGGTTGCGATTATGAAGACAGTTGCCCTGCTCAACTGGTTGGCAGATGGCAGTGCGCTGGCAGCTACAGAAGCAAACATTCTCTTTGCGTTGCGTGGCGATGATTTCACCGATGAGCAATTGCGCAGCGCCCTGCATTGGCTGCGTAGTCAGTCACTCCTGGTGTTCCGTCGCTTCAACGGAACCTATGCCGTATGGCAGGGCAGTGATGTGGACATCGAGGCGCAGATCGAGCTAGCGCAGCAACGACTGACTGGCATGTTCAGCCTGGCAGACGTCGTGCAGGCGTATCTGCCGCCGCAACCTGTCGTTGCGCGCCGCCATAGCGATCAAA
>CALJMI010000020.1:12500-123631 GCA_937981885.1 uncultured Caldilinea sp. | reverse complement strand
GCAACGGAACTGGCGAGGGACAACGATGATCCGGTGCGAGCGCGCGAACTGAAGCGCATCGCCGCCACCTGTCGCTGGCTGGCGGAGCACCCGGCGCGCGATTTTCACGAGGCGCTGCAGGCGGTGTGGTTCCTCTTTGTGCTGTTGCAGATCGAATCCAACGCCAGCAGCTTTTCGCCGGGACGCTTCGACCAGTACATGCTGCCCTATCTGGAGGCGGATCTGGCGTCCGGCAAGCTGACGTTAGCCGAGGCGCAGGAGATGCTCGAATGCCTGTGGCTCAAGTTCAACGAGATCGTGCTGCTGCGCTCCAGCCACAGCGCGCGCTACTTCGCCGGCTTCCCGATCGGCTTCAACATTGTGCTGGGTGGGCAGCGCGCCGATGGCGCTGACGCCACCAACCTGCTCTCTTTCATGTGTCTGCGCGCCCAGGCTGACCTGGGGATGACGCAGCCGAACCTGTCGATCCGCATCCACGCCCACAGCCCGGACGACTTCCTGCGTGCGGCGGCGTTCGTGATCGGCAAGGGCAGCGGGATGCCGCAGGTCTTCAACGACGCGGTGATCATCCCGGGCCAGATCGCGCGCGGGGTGACGCCGGAGGATGCGCGCAACTACGCCGTTGTCGGCTGCGTGGAACTTTCGACGCCGGGCAAGGCGCTGGGCTGGAGCGACGCTTCGATGTTCAACCTGACGCGCGTGCTCGAACTGACGCTCTTCGGCGGCAAGGACCCGCAGACGGGCGCGCAGATCGGGCTGCCCACGCCGACGCTTGCCGAGATGTCGAGCATGGCTGAACTCGAAGCCGCCTACGACGCGCAGCTTGCCCACTTCATCCCGCTGATGGTCAAAGGCTGCAACGTCGTCGATCAGATTCACGCCGATCTGCTGCCCTCGCCCTTCCTCTCCCTGGTGATCCAGGACTGCATTGCGCGCGGGCTGGATGTGACGGCAGGCGGCGCACACTACAACTTCTCCGGCGTGCAGGGCGTGCAGATCGCCAACGTCGCCGACAGCCTGGCTGCGGTCGAACAGGTGGTTTTTCAGGAAAAATGGCTTTCGGGACAGGAGCTGCTCGACGCGCTGCGCACCAACTACGAAGGCGCCGAAGTGCTGCGTCAACGATTGATCCACCGCGTGCCCAAGTACGGCAACGACGACGCCCGCGTCGATCGCTACGCCAGCCGGTGGGGCGACCGCTACGCCGAACTGGTCAGCCAGCACGCGACGATCCGCGGCGGCGTCTACCAGCCCGGCTTCTACACCGTCTCGGCGCACGTGCCGATGGGCGCCAATGTCGGCGCCACACCCGACGGTCGCCATGCCGGGACGCCGCTGGCGGATGGCGGGCTGTCGCCCACTGCTGGTCGCGACCGTCGCGGCGCCACCGCCGTGCTGCAATCAGTGAGCAAGCTCGACCTCAAGCTGGCTTCCAACGGCACGTTGCTCAATATGAAGTTCCTGCCATCGTTCTTTGCGGGCGACCAGGCGCTCGACAAGTTTGTGCTGCTGCTGCGCGGCTTCTGTCGGCTGCACATTCCGCACGTGCAGTTCAACGTCGTCTCGGCGGAGACGCTGCGAGCGGCGCAAGCCAACCCGGAGGAATATCGCTCACTCGTCGTGCGCGTGGCGGGGTACAGCGCCTATTTCACGGAACTCGACAAAGAGCTGCAAAACGAGATCATCGCAAGAACGGAGTTTGGTGATGCGAACTAAATCAGTCTTGCGGCATGTCGTGCTCTTTGGCTTCACGCCGGAGACGACGCCCGACCAGGTGCGCGCCATTGAGGACGCCTTCGCCGCCCTGCCTGCGCAGATTCCCGAAATCATCGACTTCGAGTGGGGCACGGATGTCAGCGTGGAGAACGCCGCGCGCGGCTACACGCACTGCTTCCTGGTGACCTTCCGTGACGAAGCCGGGCGTGATATCTACCTGCCGCATCCGGCGCACCAACGTTTTGTGAAACTGGTCGGGCCGCACCTTGCGCAGGTGCTGATGCTGGATTATTGGAGTAGATAGCAATGGCACGCAGATGACGCGGATTTTGCGGATCAGCGCAGATCAAAGACAGTTCAGAAAAATCTGCGCAAATCCGCCCGATCTGTGTCATCCGCGTTCTATTTTGTCACTTTTACGTGAGGAAAATCCATGTCTGAGCAATTTGATTTAGTGATCATCGGCACGGGCGCGGGCGGCGGGACGCTGGCATATGCGTTGCGCGAGCGTGGGCTGCGCATCCTGCTCGTCGAGCGCGGGGACTTCCTGCCACAGGAGCCGCAGAACTGGCAGCCAACCGAGGTCTTCGACCGCCGGCGCTACAAGCCCGACGAAACCTGGTACGGCGCCGACGGCAAAGCCTTTCACCCCGGCGTGCACTACTTCGTGGGCGGCAACACCAAAGTGTACGGCGCTGCGCTGCCGCGCCTGCGTGTGCAGGATTTCGGCGCAGTCGAGCATGAGGGCGGAACCTCGCCGGCGTGGCCGATCACCTACGCCGATCTGGAGCCGTACTACGCTCGCGCCGAGGAAATCTACGCCGTGCACGGTTCCACAGGCGAAGACCCCACCGAGCCGCCGCGCTCTAGCCCGTTCCCGTTTCCGCCAGTGCCGCACGAACCGTATATCGACGACCTGTGCGCGCGGTTGCGCAACCAGGGGCTGCATCCCTTCCACTACCCGATGGGCGTCGATCTGCGCGACGGCGGGCGCTGCATCCGCTGCAAGACGTGCGACGGCTTCCCGTGCCAGTTGCTGGCAAAGAGCGAGAGCGACGTCAACTGCGTGCGCCCGGCGCTGGAGAGTCCGACCATCACGCTGTGGACAAAGACCCTGGCGCACCGGCTGCTGACCGACAGCACGGGCCGGCGCGTCGTCGGCGTCGAGTTGGAGCGGGGCGGCGAGAAGCTCACGGTGCACGCCGACCGCTTCGTAGTGGCGTGCGGCGCGGTCAACTCGGCGCTGCTGCTGCTGCGCTCGGCGAATGACAGGCATCCCAACGGGCTGGCGAATTCGTCGGGGCTGGTGGGGCGCAACTACATGGTGCACAACAACACGGCGCTGATGGCGGTCGATCCCTTCCGGCGCAACCCGACTGTCTTTCAGAAGACGATGGCGGTCAACGATTTCTATTTCCGGGGACCGGACTTCGCCTATCCGATGGGCAACATCCAACTGCTGGGCAAGCTGCAAGCTGGCATGTTGACCGCTGCGCAGCCGCTTGTGCCCAGGCCGATCCTGCAAGGGATGGCTGACCGCAGCGTGGATTGGTGGGTGATGTCCGAAGACCTGCCTGACCCGAACAACCGCATCGAGCTGCGCGGCGACGGCAAGGTGATCGTCCACTGGAAGCCCAACAACCTGGTGGCGCATCGCAAGCTGGTCGAGGCGGCGCGGCGGATGATGCGTGAGGCGGGCTATACGTTTGTCTTCGTACAGGCGATGGGCATCGAGACTAACTCACACCAGTGTGGCACTGCGCGCTTTGGCGTAGACCCGGCCACGTCGGTGCTCGATCCCTACTGCCGCACGCACGATGTCGAGAATCTGTGGGTGGTCGATTCGTCCTTTTTCCCCTCGTCGGCGGCGATGAATCCGGCGCTGACGATTGCGGCGCAGGCGCTGCGGGTGGCGGAGAGGATTGGAGGTTGAGAGATTGGAGATTGGTGATTGGGAGCAGGTCAGGTTTGCCAGTCGGTGATGCGCAAGCCGTCGAAGGCGCGGTAGTCGTCCAGGTTGAAGGTAACCAGTGTCAGGTCATTCGTCCGAGCGATAGCGGCGATCATGCCGTCGGCAAAAGGCGGCGTCTTGCCGAGCGCGCTGAGACGGGCGCGTTCGTTGGCGTGCCAGTGGGCAGCGCGCGCATCGTAGGGCAGGATCGGCAGGCTAACTGCAACCACGTTGGTCAGGTACTGCTCGATGGCAGTGCGCCGCGTCGAAGGCTGTAGCCGATAGCAGCCGAACCACAGTTCATGCCAGACGATGGTGGGTATGGCGATGGCGTGACGCCATTGGCGAAGTTGCATCATCACCTGTGGGTTGGGGTGCGGTCGCAGCGGCTCGGACAGGATGTTGGTGTCGAGGAGGAATTGCAATGTCACCAGGCAGCCTCGCGTCCGGGCGCGGTGTCACGCACGCCGGCAAAGATTTCTGGTTCGATTTGCAGCGGCGGCAAGTCGACTTCGGCGCGGAAGCGTTCGTAGGCGCCCCAGAAGTCAGTGTGGTTCGCAGTCAGCCGCTCGTATTCCTCGACACCCATCAGGACGGCCACGACTCTGCCGCGCCGGGTGATTTGCACCGGCTGCGTCGCTTCGAGATCGTGCACAATGGCGGCGAAGTGATTGCGCGCTTCTGCGATTGAGTATTGTTGGATCAAGGCAACCTCCTGTTGGCTATCTACATGGCTATGATAGCAAACTCAGGCGTAGATGTCAACGGTGTGCGACAACAAAGGTCTATTTCACATTGGGGGCAGAGTTGGTTTTGTAGGTCATCGCCTCCGGCGTGACGGGCGCCTGCGGGTGACGGAGAGGATTGGAGGTTGAGAGATTGGAAATTGGAGATTGGGAGCAAGTCGAGGGTATTGTTTTCGACATCCAACGTTACTCCGTGCATGACGGGCCGGGGCTGCGCACGAACGTCTTCTTGAAGGGCTGCCCGCTGCGCTGTGCGTGGTGCGCCAACCCGGAATCGCAGAGTCTACAGCCGGAGCTGGCGTTGTCGGCGCACAACTGCATGACATGCGGCCAGTTCGAGACGCCTTGCCCGATCTGCTGGGAGCAGTCCGACGCCGCCATCCGCATCGAGGCGCTGGGCGAGCGTCCTTACGTCTGTCCGACCGGCGCCATCTACTGGATCGGCGCACGACACACCGCCGGTGAGGTGATGGCGGAGGTGCGTCGTGATGCGCCCTTCTATGACCGCAGCGGCGGGCTGACCCTCACCGGCGGCGAGGCGACGATGCAGCCAGCCTTTGCCGAGGCGTTGCTGCAGCTGGCGCAGGGGGAGGGCATCCACACCGCGTTGGAGACGGCCGGGCATACGCAGTGGTCTGTGTTCGAGCGGCTGCTGCCCCATCTCGACCTGCTGCTCTACGATCTCAAACACGTGGACGGCGAGCTTCACCGCCGCTACACCGGCTTGGACAACGCGCTGATCCTGGAGAACCTGCGCCGGATCGCCGACCTGCCCGCGCCCAAGCTGATCGTGCGCGTGCCGGTGATTCCGGGCTTCAATGCCGACGCCGCCAGCTTATCCGCCATTGCCGCGTTCGTGCTGAGTTTGGGGCGCCGGGTGAGCGAAATCAACCTGCTGCCCTATCACACGCTGGGCAAGTCAAAGTATCAGGCGCTGGGTCGTGCCTATCCTTGGAAAGATCAGCCGCGGCTGACCAACGCCGAGATGCAGCAACTGGCGAAGGTGGTGTCCGATGAGGTCGCGCCGGCGGGGCTGCCCGTGCGAATTGGCGGGTGAAGCAACAGTCGGTGATGGGCGTAGAATGCAGCCTTCGACTAAAGTCGAGGCTGAAAGCCAGCTGGATGACGCATCCGGGGCAGTCCACTTGAATGGGCTTGAGCGATTAGTATTGCTTATCGCGAGATGCGGCGCATTCAATGTCGATTTACTACAGATTTGGCGCCACCTCCAAGACAAAGCCCACTACACCTATCGCCACTAACAAGGCGCCAGAAAAAGCAGTCATCACACGATAGTGACGGGTCGTCCACTGAGTGAACTGGCGTTGAAACGGCTGTGCGAGCAAGGGCAGCAAGGCCAGCGGCCAACCGAAGCCAATCCCAAAGGCAATGAAGTAGAGCATGCTGTTGGCCAGTTGGGTGAAGCTGCCCGCGCCGAGCAGAAAGGCGCTCAGCACGATCGGACCGGCGCAGGGCAGCGTCATTGGGCCAAGCAGGAGACCGTAGAGATAGGCGGTTAGAAATGGGTTGCGCAGCAGCGGCGCCTGCGCCGTCGTCAGACGGCGAAACGGGTTGTGCCCAGCCAGCATGAGCAAGCCCATGACGACAACCACGCCGTAGATCAACGGCAACACGATGGGCAGGATCGCGCCGAAGGAGCTTTGGAGTACGTATAACAACCATCCCACGGCAAGCATCATGCTGAGCACACCGGCCAGCACTAGCAGCCCCAACCACTTCGTCCCCCGCTGCGCCCGTTCGTTGCCGGCGTTCCCGGCAAGCAAGGCGATCAGCCCTGGATAGAGCGGCAAGATGCACACATTGGTCAGGATTGCGGCATTGCCGAGTAGAAACGCTTGCAGCAGCTCGTGCATCGAACTTGGACTCCTTGTTAGGTGTCAGGAAGACTGTGTTTGGGCTGAAATCGAACCAGTGCAACATCGCACCGCTCACGCGCAGAGCAACTGCGGCGGTCGCTAACCGCGCGCAGCTTCGATCTGTGCCTTGATCGCTTCAGGTGACTTGATACCTGTCGCCAAGTCAGTCGTCGAGCCATCGGGTCGAATCAGAAAGTGGGGCGTTGCTGGCGGGTTGGCAATGGTCTGGCCAAACTGCGCTGCCAGGGCCTGGAGCAGTTCCGGCGGCATGGCCGCAAAGGTCAAGTCAAAGCCGGCGTCGTCGGCATAGCGCGCCAGGGCGTCGACTCCGATATTGGGTTCCACGCTGAGCGCCACAAAGACGACATCCTCGCCTAGCGCAGCCTTGGCGGCCTGGACATTGTCCAGTTGCTGGCGGCAATTGCTGCACCAGGTGGCGAAAGGCTCCACAAACACCGTCTTGCCAACAAAGTCTGCCAGGGTGAAGGTTGAACCGCTACGGGCATCGATCAAGGCGATCTGCTGCCAGGCAGGGCGAGTGACGGTAGCATCCTGTTCGCTTTGCTGCGCGTCCGCCATGTCTGCGTTCTCAGCAGCAACGGTGCTATCTGTGATTGCGGCGCTTGTCATCATCGGCGCCTCGCTTGCGGCGGCGGCTTCTGGTGTCGTCACGGCTGGCGTAAGCGGCGTTTCGTCGGTCATGGTTGTGGTCGCTGGTGTGGCTGGGGGCGCGCACGCACTCAACAAGCATACGCCAAGCAGCAAGCTGGCGAGGTATTGGATGGGCTGCATCGATCTGTTCCTTTCTACAATCATCTGTGTGAATACCCGATGGTGTTCAGCGCAGCGAGCCGTGCCCTATTTGTCTTGTGGCCATTGCTGTGCACAGGCTGTTGCGCCAGGAGGAGTGTAGCAGGTAAATCTTGGCAACCTATGTGAGAAGCATTACGCGACTCTTACAGCACCAGGGCATGTTCACGCCGTGAGTGCGGCTTGCAGGCGCGTCTTTGTTGTGGTTGGCAGCTTCGCCGTGACGTATGCCAACGTATGCCAGCCTCTTGCCGGAGGTGAGGACGAAGAGGCAGTCGTGCTGGTGCGTTTAGGTTCTCGATCACGATCTCGTCGTCGCTGCTATCCATCCGATTGGTGTAGAATGTCCTCGTGATCGAAAGTCATACACAAAGCGAGCGACAGCACTCTGCCGCCTGGCAAAGGAGAGGACCGATGGCCTTCATCGCATATCACCCAGAAGAGGCGCTTCCGGAGGCTGAAAGAATCGCGGATCGCGTCAACATTATCCATATCTATTGCATCCATGCGGCAGTCATGCGTCACCGAAAAGGGGTGCGGGCGAGATGTCCCTGCCTTAGGCATGAGGAGGAATAGCCCGCTGGCGCAGTAGCACCAGGACGCAGCCTCAAACAGAGCAGGTGTTCTAAATTTTTGATAGTTTTACCGGCATTGCGCGTAGGCGGGCAGCGCAGAGTTCTTGCTTTTGCATAGCGTCATGCCAACCAAACGGATTGACGGATTTCTCTGCTACTTTGTATCAATATGATTGCATCGAGTCGCCGCATATTCATTTTACCAAAGGCAAGGATCGCAGCGCCCCCAGCGCAAAGTTCTGGCTTGACCCGGTTCTGGAGGCGCACAGCCGTGGGCTGAATACCAGCGAACTGCGGTGCTGGCGCCGCTGACCTGGTATCCGCGACTGTTGCAGGTCGCAGCCCTGGAGACGGAAATGGCGGAGGTGTGGGCTTAACCCGCTCGAATTGCCGTCGTTCTGGTATACTACACAGCAGGCGTCAGGCTGAGATGCTGGACGCTAGATGTAGCGTGTAGCGTGTTGCGTGTTGCGTGACACGCAGCATGTAACATGCAACATTGGAAACATAAAAATTGTCCGGCAATCAGCAGAAGGGGATTCCCATGCATCAGCAATACAAACTATCCCATCAAGACGCCATGCGCGTGGTCGAGGCGATCCGCGCCGAACTGGAGAAGACAGGCAAGGGTGCAGCCATCGCCGTCGCCGACGCACACGGCGAGCTGATCGCCTTCCTGCGCACCGACGGCTGCAAGTTGCCCTCGATCCAGATCGCCATCAACAAGGCGTTCACCGCCGCGCGCGAGCAGAAGCCCAGCCGCGCCATCGGCGATTCGTCGCGCGACAGCCAGTGGCCCATGACCAACTTCGGCGACCTGCGTTACACGGCGTGGGGCGGCGGCGTGCCGCTCGTCTACGCCGGGCAGGTGGTCGGCGGCGTGGGCGTCAGCGGGCTGCCGGAGGAAGAAGACATGGTGCTGGCGGCGCTGGGCGCACAGCTAATCTCCAATCTCTAATCTCCAATCTCCGGTGTCGAAGGGAGACTGGAGATTGGAGATTAGAGATTGGTGCAGACACAGAATCGAGAGGGCACATGGGTGAATGGGTGGCAGGCATCGACCTGGGCGGCACCAAGATCGAGGTGGGGCTGATTGCGCCGGACAATCGCATCGTGGCGCGCAGGCGCTTTCCCACCGAGGATCATCGGGGGCCGGCGTCGGTCGTGGAACGGATTGCGGCGTGTCTGAATGCGCTGCAGGCGCAGCTTCCCGGCGGTGCACGCGTGGCGGCGGTCGGCGTCTGCACGCCTGGCCCGGTCGATCATGCGTCGGGCACGCTGATCGACCCGCCCAACATTCCCGGTCTGCACCACACGCCGCTGGCAGCGTTGCTGAGCGACCGCTTGGGCGTGCCGGTGCGCATCGACCACGACGCCAAGGCGACCGGACTGGGCGAATATCACTACGGCGCCGGGCGCGGCGAGCGCAGCATGGTCTACGTGATTGTTGGCACGGGCGTCGGCATCGCCATCATCGCCGACGGGCAGATCTATCGCGGGCTGCACAACTCTGCCGGCGAGTTCGGTCACTCGACCATGGATCGCTTTGGCGCGGTCTGCTCGTGCGGCTCGCGCGGCTGTGTGGAGACCTTCATGAGCGGGCCGTGGCTGGCGCGACGCTACGCTGCGGCGCAGCGCGGGGAAATGCCCACGCTGGAGACCGTCACCACGCTCGGCGGGCAGGAGATCGCAGCGCTGGCGCAGCAGGGCGACCCGCTGGCGCGGCGTGTGATCACGGAGGCGGGTGAGGCGCTCGGCGCGGCGGTCGCTTCGCTGGCAATGACGCTGGACATCGACTACTTTGTCATCGGCGGCTCGGTGGCGCACTGCGGCGAGATGCTCTTTGCGCCAGCGCGACGCACCGTGCCGCATTACTCGTTCAAGTCGGTCGGGGAACGCGTGCGCATCGTGGGCAGCCAGCTCGACACCGACGGCGCGCTGCTAGGCTGTGCGTGGTTGGCGCGGCAGGCAATGATATAATGCGGCTATGGAGATTGCCTTATCAATCAACGGTATTCCAATCCGTCTGACGGCAGAGCGGTGGTGGCATATCGTTGAAAACCATGACGATCTGGCTGGTTACTTCGATGACGTGCTCGATACAGTTGAGAACCCGCAATTGGTGTTGCGGGGCCATGCGGGCAGCCTTATCGCAGTGCGGAATGGGGCCATGCGGGCAGCCTTATCGCA
This sequence comes from uncultured Caldilinea sp., assembly GCA_937981885.1. Lineage (GTDB taxonomy): Bacteria > Chloroflexota > Anaerolineae > Caldilineales > Caldilineaceae > Caldilinea. Next base: position 113,766 of record CALJMI010000020.1, on the reverse strand, counting down.
GTGCGGAATTATGGTCGGAATCGTTATTTGATGGTAGTCTACCGTGAAGTGTCACCGGATGATGGTTTCGTTGTGACGGCGTTTTTTACTGACAAGGTCAATCACAAACAGGCGCTATGGACACAACCATGACGATCGAACTGGCGCGTGTCGCAACGGCGGCTGCGCCCCAATTACTGGAACTGGCAAAGACCCGCTTCTGGGTTGATTATGACCGAGAAGCTGATGTCCTCTACATTAGTTTTCAGCGTCCACAGAAGGCGACCAACAGCGTAATGACCGACGATGGCGTTGTGCTGCGCTATCGCGCCGACGAACTGGTTGGCATCACGGTTTTGGACGCCTCCACACGGTGAGGCATCAGCGTGCTTTACATCTCCGTGTGTGTACATGACAGCGTCTGCGGCGCTCGGCGCAGCGGTCGCTTCGCTGGCGATGACGCTGGACATCGACTATTTTGTCATCGGCGGTTCGGTGGCGCATTGTGGTGAGATGCTCTTTGCGCCGGCGCGACGCACCGTGCCGCACTACTCGTTCAAGTCGGTCGGTGAACGCGTGCGCATCGTCGGCAGCCAGCTCGACACCGACGGCGCGCTGCTGGGCTGTGCGTGGTTGGCGCGACAGGCGTTGGAGGAAATACCATGACAAGCGGCAAACAATACGTTGCATATGACTAATGACTGGAAGTTGATGATCGAGTCACCTCCTGTAACAGTTCTGCCACCAACCGTTCACCCGACGCTTGCAGGTCTGCACCGAGATCGAAGGCCAAAATTCGCACGGTTGTTGCGCCGACCTGATAGCGGGTGGCGCCGGGTAGACGGCGCGGGTAGACCAGGATTCCCTCGTTTGTTTCCATCAACTCGGCGTAGGCAACAATCTGGGCAATGTCGTCTGTGGCAGCTTTGTTGGGCACTTTGTACTTGGTATCGAGCACCCACGCTTTGTCTCCGTTGCGAATCACAAGATCGATGACGAACCTCGTATCGCTTTCCCTTCCAAGAGGGTAGCTTTCTTGCACCGACACACGAAATGGGCTGGGCAGAAAATTGCGCAGCCAGACCGCAACGAAGAGTTCAAAAAGCCCGGCCATATCCACAAGAAATGGGAGCATGCGCCGGTCGCCTGCTTCGTGAGTGGGGCCGGTGTGCGCCAGGAAGAAATAGGCGAGTGCGTGGAGCGGTTGGTAATCCAGGTTGAGTCGGTTATAGAGGCGATTGCGGCAGGCGTGCGCTGGCAGAGATGTGAGCGTCGTCGCGCCGAGCAGAGCGTGATAGGCCTTGCGCACAGACGGTAGCGCCCGCTCTTCATGACAGAGACCGCTGCGCAGAATCTGCTGAAGCGCCCATAGCAACAGTTGGTTCTCTTCCAGGTCCGCCGTGTGTTCCTCAAAGTGACAGTGTGGATCGACACGCCACGGTTGCGCTATCTGCCGGCGTAGGTCTAGCCGTCCGCGCATATAGCGACTCTGCTCTTCCTGTGCGACATAGCTACGATAGATGCCGCGGCGTATGCGCAGCAGCACCCGCCGCGCAAGCTCGCCAGCCAGCCGCTCGTAGAGGTCGTCGACGTTGGCTACCTGGTAAAGTTCGTTGCCTGGCTCAAAGACGTGGAGATCGTAGGCGACCTCCAGCATCTCAAAGAGCCGGCCAATCGATGTCTTGGGCGTGAGTGAGATCGCCAGTGTATCGTCGAGCGGGATGAAGCCTACCCAGCCCTGGTTGATGAGGCGCCAACGGTCGCCAGTGTTGCCCCAAAATACCCGTTCGATACTTACCTGCTTGTGGTAGCATTCGTGCAGCATCTTCGCCGCCTTGAAGGGCAACTCGCCGACCGGAATCTCAATAGCTTTGTACTCCGCCAATTCGATGATTCGCAGCTTATCCATGCGCGACGCCACCGGATAGCAGCCGGGAAGCGACCTGTTCCCAACCGAACTTCTTCACAAGATCGCGCTGGTCAAAAAAGTACTCTTCCAGATACGGCTCAATCTCCATGCGCCAGATGTCCTCCAGATCACCGGCCAGCGCGTTGCGCAGGAAGAAGGAGATGCCAACGGAATAGTGCGGATCGCCGATCTGGCGATTGATCTCCTGGAGCACCTCGACCAATGATGCGGGGTCAAAGCCGGCGCCGTTTTTCTGGAGGAAGGCACTCAGCACAGCGTAGTTGGGTTCCAGCTTGATGAAGGCAAAGCGCCGGCGCAGCGCGTGATCCACCAGCGCAATCGAGCGGTCGGCAGTGTTCATCGTGCCGATGATGTAGACGTTGCGTGGAATCCTGAATCCCTGATCGCTCGCCGCCAGCTTAATGGTCTCATCGCGGTATTCGAGCAGGTACATCAGCTCGCCAAAGACGCGCGCCAGGTTAGCGCGGTTGACCTCGTCGATAATCAACACGCACGGACCTTTACACTGGGCAGCCCTGTGGCAAAATTCCAGGAAGCGCCCGCGAACGACCGGATATTCCAGCCCGCCGTTGGTCATCGGTCGCGGCCGGATGCCCTGGATGAAATCCTCGTAGGCATAAGCTGGATGAAACTGAACCAAATCCCAGAAACCGTCGCCGCCGCCGATCAAGTGTTGCGCCAGCTTGCATGCGATGAAGGTCTTGCCCGTGCCGGGCGGCCCGTAGAAGATCGCCTGCTGCTTACGCCGGATGGCGGCTACCCAACGCTTCAGTTCCACCTCAGAAAAGCCGCTTATCTTGGCAATATCGGGTAGCGGCAGCGACGGAGCAACTTCGTCCTCGGCTTCCTCCTCATCCAACTCCGGGACTTCCTGCGCCACGTACGCTTCGATTTCGGCGATCGGCTCGTCCAGTGTCGCCAGCAGCACCAACGGGAACAGCCGGCGGAAGCCGTCGAGCACCCTTTCGACAAGCGTGTCTTCATCCAACTCGACCAGGTCCTCGGGCGCCACAAAATAGGAGACATCATTATCGAAGCGACTGGGGTCTCGCAGGAACTCTGCCCAGGTTGGCGTAATTCCATTTCGATATGCAAAAACACCGTCAGGCTGGATGATCAGGTTATCTCGACTGCCAAACCGGACGGCGTCGCCAATCAATTGTGTGAAAATTGGCTCTAATAGCTGAGCGTGTAACTGGCTATTGCGGCTGAAACGCTGGCGCTGCGTACTACCATAATTTCCGATGTAAAAGCCGTACTCAAACAATTCATAGTTGATCCACATCGATAACTGGGCATCCTGCGAGCGTTTGCTACCTTTGGGATAGAATGCCCCCCAGTAATGCGTCCACGCTCCGCCTTGCTCGAAGTCATTCTTGCGAAAACTGGAGAAGAGTCGTTTTTCTGTTTCCATCAGGTTGCGGATTCTGTCAGGCAGACGTTTGGCAATCTTCAGAAGGGTGTTCTGAAAGGGGGTCTTGACAAGAGTCTGAAGTTCCAATTGATGCGCCTGATAGAATGCAACCGTCGGATCGCTGGAGAATTCTTCAAGTAGTCTAAACGCCTCGGGATCAAAAGCTCCGGTGATCATTACCCGTGGATCTGGGTCAGCGGTTCCGGTGAGCAGTCTACGGCGATATCCTTGATCAAACACTGCCTTTGCTAGCTCTGGGCGATTGTGGCGCCGATAGAGACATTTTGTACGTCCGGCAAACCGCTCGCGAATATACGGGTGGCTCTCCGCAATTGCGGCCATAAGTGCTTCGCGGTGATTGGCCAGATGTTCAATTGGGATGCGATAAAAATGGACTAAAGGCTCATTCGGCTTTCGCTTGAACGACGGATATTGATTTCGGAATTGGCTGAGTTGCTGCGCCGCCGGGCATTCCTTCAATGCAATCTCGAACCAATGTACTTCCGGTCTATTGTCGACGTCCAGTAACAGCCAGGTTCCGTAATTCAGACAAAGATCGTCACCACCGTATTTTTGTGGGAGCGTGAGGGAAAATCGTTGATCCTCCTCATCTTGGATATCAAGTACTTTGAAGACCGCGTGAACAAAGTCAAACACCATGTTAGCGACCTCATAGGAGGGGAAAATGCGGTCGTACGGTGAGACCAACTTTATTTCTTGATCGTTGGGTGGCGGAACTGTCTGCTGCGCAGATTTGCTATATTCGCCCTGAATTGTGGCGCACACATACATGACGCTCTGAATATCAATTAGGTCGGCTTGCCCATACTCCACCAGAGCTGCCCTAACTATTGAAGCTGTGTCGAGAATCGCCTGGTAGCCATTAGCTGTTGGCACCGTACTCCAGAGTTCATCGGCGTCGATGAACTTGAGGAACGAATGAATGGTGGCGGGCTTCACCAGAATGTTGTGCTCAGGATCGGAAATGAACAAGAAATAGGTGGGAAGGGTCCAGTACACAGGCAAATTGTTGGCCTGCAAAAATGCCACGAATGCCTCTAATCGCGTCGGCGCGCTGCCGGAACCGTAGAGTAACTGAAAGAACGCACGGCAGAACTCTGCCCGTAAATCGCCGACGAGCGCCGGATCGTAGAGCAACCGCAAGTCGCCGCTTTTGGGCACGTTCATGTAGAGCAGGTTGACGCTCCGCTGACCGGCTTTCTCAAGCTGGGCCAGGAAATCATCCCATCGCTCCTGCTCCAGCAGTTCTTCCAGCACTGGCTGCGCGATCAGCGGCTGGGCATCCGCTACAACCTTGCGCTTGTACCTGGTCTCATCTTTGATGAATTGCTCATCCTGGAAGCCGCTCCACGAACCGTTTCTGGCTCGCAGTGCGCCAAGTATTTTAGCTCTTACGGATTCGCTAATCATTCGACGCCACCTACCTATGAGTGGTTAATATGCGCCGCTCCCGGTCTGCGTTTGCAGTCTTGCAGCCTATTGTAACACACGCCAGCAGCTCGGCAAAAGACGCTGAATTGGGTGTTGGACACCACATTTTGACCGAAAAGTTGTTTTGTTTATGAGCAAGTTTTGTAAGTGATGCACTATTGAAACGTGTGGGCCGGCGTGCATCGGCTCAATACCGACGCCGTGCGCAGTGTGGTTTGTCGTCGCCTCGCCCAGCAGCCCGGCGATGGGAATGGATCGCCAGCGCGGAAGCCACAAAGATCACCAGCTCGCCCCTGTGCAGAAACTCGGCAGCCACCGCCACCGGAATAAAGAGCAACAGCAGCCTGATGTCTTTCATAAACTGTCCTTTGGTGTGAAATCGGAATATACGCGCTAACGATGAATTATACCATGCCAGGCTTAGCCTCATAACCCTATCTCGATTTCTTCAGCACTTCGCAATCCCTCCAACTTGAGAAGTGCTGGGAGAGGATGAGAGGATGACCTATAAGAATCGTTCGGATGTTTATATGATATAGTAGAGCTTTACCATGACAATAACCAGGTTGGATGCCTACGCATGACGCCAGTCACCATTGAACAAGCCCAAACCTTTCTCCAAACTCACCTCGCCGCGCCACCGCAAGACCTCGCCCTGATTGGCGCGGGCGCGTGGTCGCGCTGCTTTGGCTATCGTGTGAACGATGCGGAGTACGCCATTCGCTTCGGCGCGCATGTCGAGGACTTCCGCAAGGATCCGCGCGCGGCGGCGTTTGTGACTGCCGATCTCCCAATTCCCAACGTCTTCGAGATTGGCGAGGTGTTGGGCGGTTACTTCGCCATTTCCCAGCGTGCGTACGGCGCCCCGCTCGAGAGCGTCGATGCGCGGACGTGGCGGTCGTCTCGCTGGCGATGACGCTGGGCCTCGATTATTTGTCATCGGCGGCTCGGTGGTGCACTGCGGCGAGATGCTCTTTGCGCCGGCGCGACGCACCGTGAGGGATAGTGTAACAAAACTTCGGTAAAGATGGATAGGTAGCTGCGTTTTTAGTGTTGCGTGCTACATGCTGCGCATCGGAATCCCTCACGCACCACGCACCACGCACCACGCACCACGCACCACGCAACACGCAACACGCAACACGCAACACGCAACATTCCACTCATAAAATGCCGGTCTGACAATCAGTAGATCATCGCCGGCAAGAAGAAGAACCCAATCCCCAGGATGAGATAGACCGCAATCAGCATTGCCCCCTCCAGCCAGTTCGAGCGCGCATCGACGGCGACCAGTGCGGCGATGATCGACGCCGCCACCATTGCCAGAATTTCGGGATGGTTGAACTCCAGCGTCATCGGGTTGCCGAGCGCCAGCGAAATGAAGACCAGCAGCGGCGCCACGAAGAGTGCAATCTGCAAACTCGAACCGAGCGCAATCGAGAGGCTCAAGTCCATCTGATTTTTCAGGGCGACCTGCACTGCGACAAGATGCTCAGCCACGTTGCCGATGATCGGCACCAGGATGATGCCGACGAAGAACTCGCTCAGACCGAAAGTCTCGGTCACGACGTCGAGCGAGCCGACCAAAAACTCCGACATCACGGCGAGACCGGCGACCGCGACAGCCATGATCAGCAGCGCACGGCTGACGCTCCAGTGTGGTCCCTCGTGTGTTGGCTCAATGGCGGCGCCGTGTGCGACGTGGTTTGTCGTTGGCTGGCGCAGCGTGTAGAGGATCGACAGCGCGTAGAGCGCCAGCATCACTGCCGCGGTCGTCAGGCTGAGCATCTCCACGCGCTGGAAATTTGGCTCGATCAATTCGTTGAAGAGCGACGGGATGCTGATCGCAATCGCCGCCAGGATCACCAGGTTGGCGTCCACGGAAATGCGGTTGCGGTCGAACTTTTGCGTGCCGTGCTTCAGCCCGCCCAACAGCAGGCTCAGTCCCAACACAAAGAGCAGGTTGCCCAGGATCGAACCGATGATGCTGGCTTTGACCAGCGCAATCTTGCCGGCGGTGATCGCCACGATCGTGATGATCAGCTCGGCGGCGTTGCCCAGGCTGGCGTTGAGCAGCCCGCCGATCTGTGGGCCGGTCTTTTCCGCCAGCGCCTCGGTCGCCTCGCCCAGCAGCCCGGCGATGGGGATGATCGCCAGCGCTGACGCCGCAAAGATCACCAGGTCGCCCCAATGCAGGAACTCAGCAGCCACTGCCACCGGAAAAAAGAGCAACAATAGCCGGATGCCTTTCATACGCTGTCCTTTGGGTCTCTTTTAGGTTGAAGTCGGATAGTGTGCGCTGGTTATCGATTATACCATCGAACGGATCATCACAAGCATGATAAGGCGAGAGTGTACTGCACACTTGGGGCAAAGTCTGTTTTGTAGGTCATCGCCTCCGGCGTGACATGGCGCCCGTCTGTTTTGTAGGTCATCGCCTCTGGCGTGACATGGCTGTTTTGTAGGTCATCGCCTCCGGCGTGACATGGCGCTGTGAAAAACATCCGGCGCCAGCATCACGCTGACGTCGTTCCGCTCGTTGCAGCAAGATTTGTACATTGTGGTAATATGCCTGGCATATCACTCTTCCGGAAGCTCCAGGCTTCCGGGAAGATGAATGAATTTCACTTGAACAGTGCTGCTTTAACTTGCAGGTCTATCGCAAGAAAGGAGGTGAGCGATATACGACGCACCATATTTGTTTGAGCATCGCCGCAGATGCACTACCGACAGAAATGACGCCCGCCATGGTCACGGCGTTGTATCGGATCGACAAGGAGTGAATGCTGTGACGCGTCTGATCAAGGCAGGGCGCGCAGATACAACTAGATTGCCTGCCCGCCCGTCGTTGCTCAATCAGCGCACCCTCTGGCTGTTCTTGCTCTTGCTGGCAATTGCATGGTCATTGGCGCAGGCGAACGTCGTTGGCCGCGCCTGGATCAATCCTGGCGGTTGGTCGCTCTTGCTGAGTTTTCTGCAGGCTAGCCTACGTCCTGATCGTGCTCTTTTCCGGTCTGTTGCCGGGATCGCTTGCGCTGGGCATCTACACGATGGGGATTCTAGGGCGTTTGATGGCGGAAACGGTCGAGAACCTCGATGAGCGCCCTCTACGCGCGCCCAAAGTGCAGGGCGCTCCGGGGCCGCATGTGTTTTTGTACGTAGTTCACGCCGTTGAAGACGATCATTCGGCTGTGCGTGGCTGGCGCGATAGATGCTTGAGGCGTCAGCGATAACGAAAGGCAGAGACTTATGAGTGCAGAACGCTTGTTGCAAATGGAAGAGCCAATGCGTGTCGTGCTGGCATTCAACGACGCGTTGAACCGCCATGATGTTGAGGGTATGATGCAGTTGATGACCGAAGATTGCGTCTTCGAGAACACAAACCCGCCTCCTGAAGGTTCTGTGTACTCTGGGAAAGCGGCGGTGACGCAATTCTGGCAGGACTTTTTTCGACAGTCGCCGCACGCTCACATCGAGATCGAGGAGATTTTCGGCGTTGGCGCGCGTTGCATCATGCGGTGGCGCTATGAATGGGTGGATCAGTCAGGGCAACAGGGATATGTGCGCGGTGTTGACCTCTATCAGATGAGAGACAATCTTATTTGTGAGAAATTGTCCTATGTCAAAGGGTGATGTAAATTACACTGTTTGAACGGCGCAGTGCGCTCGAATTTACAGCACTGTCGCCAGCGCCAACCCTAGCACGCCCGCCCAAATCACATAGTAGAGCATCGGCCCCAGCGTCAGGCGGATAATTCTGCCTTCCTGCCCAAGTAGATTGACCACCGACGCCGCTGCCACCACGTTGAGCACACAGATCATATTGCCGGCGTTGGCGCCCAACACTTGCAAGGCGAGCACAATCTGCGCCGACAACCCGACCTGTTCCGCCACGCTAAACTGAAAGAGCGAAAACATCAGATTGCTGAAGGTGGCGCTGCCGGAAATGAACGATCCCAGCCCGCCGACCAACGGGGCAGCCAGCGGCCATGCCTGCCCCATCAAACCTACCATCTGCCCGGCCAGCTCAATCGGCATACTCTGCAGTCCCGCCGTATTCACGCCAGAGTTGATGAAGATGCGCACCATCGGCACGGCAGCGCCGAGAGCGATGGCGCTGCCTGCAAGCATTTGCGCCGAGCGATTGAAGGCGCCAGCCGCCTGGCTGCGGCTCATGCCGTGCAGAAAGAATGTCATCACCACCACGACAATGAAGATGGTTCCTGGCAGATAGAGCGGTGCAAATGAAGCGTTGATCGTGGTGCCGAGAATTTGTGTCCAGCTGATCGTCGCGCTTTGCAGCCACGACTTGAAGGGCAGAAAGTCCAAACGGGTGAGCACAAGCAGTACGGCCACGAGCAGGTAAGGCAGCCAGGCGCGCGCCAGCGACAACTGTGTCGTGAAAGTAGCTGTGGGTGCAACTGTTCCGAAATCCCATGGCTGCCTGGGCAAAAGAAAACTGCGCCGTGCGGCTGGCGTCACGATCATGAGCCCGACCAACCCGCCGAACAACGCAGGAAACTCGGGGCCAAAGATCGCGGCGATCGCCATCGCCGGGATCGTGAAGCTGAAACCGGCAAAAAGTGCAAAGGGCCAGATTGCCAACCCTTCGCGCCAGCTTCGATTGGCGCCGAAAAAGCGTGTCAGCATCGCCACCAACAATAGAGGGATGAACGACCCGACCATCAGATCGATCTGTACGACCTGCACTGCAATGCTTTGCAGAAACCCGGCCAGTGTGCGCTCGCCCAGATAAGCCTGCACCGCCAGCGCTACTTCACCGCCGACTTGCAGACCTTCGCCGACGCCGATGATGAGCGGTGTGCCCACTGCGCCAAACGAGACGGGACTACTGTTGGCGATCAGCGCCAGCGCCACAGCCGCCAACGGGGGAAAACCCAATGCTGCCAGCAGTGGCGCACAAAGAGCGGCAGGCGTGCCAAATCCTGCCGCCCCCTCGATGAACGCGCCGAAGAGCCAGGCGATGATGATGAGTTGCACGCGACGGTCGGCGCTGATGTGTATGAAGCCGTTGCGGATGGCGTCAATTGCGCCGCTGGCGCGCAATGTATTGAGCAGCAAGATAGCGCCAAAGACGATCCACAAAATTGAGACGGCGATGATCAGTCCCTCCACTGTGGCCGCCAGCACCTGAACTGGTGGGACGCGCCAGATCAGCATTGCCATCACCGCTGTCAGCGCCAGGCTGATCGGCATGGCGCGCACGGCGGGCAGACGCAGCAACACCAGAAACAGAAATACAGCCAGAATCGGCGTCAAAGCCGCCAACGTGCTCAAAATATTCATCGTTCTTCGCCTCTGTTCATGGCTTTCCTGTCAGAAGACGTTGCGCTCCGAAAGGTTATCGAGGCGGTCATCACCGTTCCCGCACCATAGCGACCACGGCGCGATAGTCGGCGTAAACGTCGCTGTACAGGACGTGAGCGTCCTGCACAGGAATCGTCTCGATCATTGGTGTGCGCCACTGTTCGCTGGCTGCGGTCAGATCGGCGTTCAGGACGCCAGCGCCGACGCCGGCAAGGATGGCGGCGCCGCGCGCAGGCCAGTTCGCCGGTTGCGGCGAATATACGGACACACCTGTCACGTCAGCGATCAGTCGCGGCCACTGCGCGCTGAGCGTGGCGCCGCCTGACATGAAGATGGATTGCACCGGCATCTGTGCGGCGTTCAGCGTGTCGAGCGCCCAGCGCACTTCAAAGGCGATCCCTTCACAGAGGGCGCGCACCATGTCGCTGCGCGTGTGGTCGAGTCGCAGCCCGATGAAGCCGCCGCGCCCGCCGCCGACCTGCGCACTGCCGCCCATCGGCGCGAAGCGTAAGCCGTGTGCGCCGGGTGCACTTTCCGCCAGCGCCGCTTCCCACGCTGCATAGCGGTCAATAGCGTCGGGCCAGAGCACGCGCATCCACCACTCGTTCACTGCACCGAAGCCGCCGAGCAACTGTGAAACCGTGTGCAGACCCGGCGTAATATGGAAATTGAGTTCCATGTGATCAGGAACTTGCTCGACAGGCAGGTCGGGCGTAAGCGCGGTCAACACCCATGCTGTGCCCGCCGCCAGCATGGGTTGTCCTGGTGCAGTCACGCCCATGCCCAACGCTGCGCAACATTGATCCTGTCCGCCGACGACGGTTGGCGCATCGGCAGGCAGGCCTGTCGCCGCCACGACTTCGGGCAGCAGATGAGCAGCGAGCGTTCCAGCCGGCGCCAGCGTCGGCAACTGTTCGCGACGAATGCCTGCCAACGCACACAATGGGTCCGACCAGGACGCCGTCGTCCGGTCGAGCAGCAACATCTCCGCTGCGCCAGAGAAATCGGTGAGCGCTTGTCCCGTCAGGCGTCGCAGAAGGTAGCCGTGTACGTCGAGAAGATGGTGAGCGTTGCGTAGTAAGTATTGTGTGTTGCGCGTCATCCAGGCAATCGTCGCAATCGGCAGCCCCGGATGTGGATGCCAGCCACTGATCTTGCGGATGAGCGCTGCGTTTCGATCTTGAATCCAGCCGTCGACGATCGGCTGCGCGCGCGTGTCAAGCCAGGTGATCAATGGGGCGAGCGGCGCGCCAGCAACATCCACCGGCACGACCGATCCGGCCTGCGTCGCCAGCGCCAGCGCAACGATGTTGCCATGACTGTGTGCAGCGGCCGCCACCTTACGCAGCACGTCAAGCAGCGCCTGCCAGATCGCGTCGGCATCCTGCTCTGCCCAACCGGGATGGGGGGTTGCCATCGTGATCTCATGTTGCGCTGAGAAGCGCTCAATGCCTTGTAGATTGTATAGGACAGCCTTGATCGCCGAAGTGCCCACTTCGACGCCAAGCAAAAGAGGCTGGTTATTCATTCAGGTCACTGGGAAAAGCTGTTGGACAACAGCTAGGGCGTTGGCGGGGTCCTTCGATGGCGAAAACTCCAGTCCGATCTCGCCGTCATAGTTGAGCCGGTGCAGCGTCGACGCGATGTTGGCGAAGTTGATCTCGCCTGTGCCCGGCTCCTGGCGCGTCGGCGCGTCGCCAATATGCACGCCGGCAATGATGTCGATGTTGCGCTCTAGCGTCATCAACAGTTCACCGGCGCCGCGCTGTTGGTGATAGGTGTCGAAGGTGTAACGAAACTGCGGATGATTCATACGTCGCACCCAGTCGATGGCGATCTGCGGCGTGTCGATGGTTTGCTGGCCGATAAAGACGTTGCGGCTCAAACTTTCGACGCGCACCTCGACCGACGTTTGCTCGACCAGTCGCAGGATGCGTTCGGTCTGCGCCAGCAAGTTGGCGTACTGCTCCGCCTGGCTGTAGTTGTCGGAGAGCGGGCGCACCAGCTCGCGACCGTCGATCACGTCAATCTGATTGGAGAAAATATAAAGCGCGGCAACGCCGTACAGCTCCGCCATTTCCAGCGACTCTGCCCAGGTGTGCAGCGTCTTTGCATTGTCGGCAGGGTCAGCCAGCGCGCCCATGTCGCCGTCGAAGGTGGAAAAGAGGGTGGCGCCGCGCCGTCTGCACTCGGCGACCAGATCAGCCATCGGCGCCTCGCGCCAGGCAAAAACATTGAAGTGACGCACGCCCAGCGCGACCAGCGGTTCGATCCGCTCCACCAGCGGCCGGTCGGTGAACCAAAGGTTGAGATAGCCGGTGTAGAACATAGGGTGTAGGCCTTTGCTGCGTGTTGCGTGTTACGTGTTGCGTCATTCCACGCAACACGCAACACCTGTCAGGTCTCTCGTTCCTCCTACGACATTACCATGCCGCCGTCAACTTCGATTGCCTGCCCCGTGAGATAGCGCGAATCTTCGGAGGCAAGAAAGGCAACTACGCCGGCGATCTCCCACGGCTGGGCGATGCGTCCTAGCGGACAATCGCGTGCTCTCAGCGCCAGCCACTCTTCGGCGCTGAGGCCATCGCGCCCGCCGACAATGGCGGCGACATGGCGCACCATGCCTGTGAGGGTGTTGCCTGGGCAGACGGCGTTGACGGTGACGCCATGCGGCGCAAGCTCCATCGCCACCGAGCGCGTCAAGCCGATCAGCCCGCTTTTAGAAGCGGAGTATTCTGCGGAGCCAGGCCAACTCGTCTTGCCCGCCATCGAGGAAATGTTGATGATGCTGCCGGCGCCGCGCTGACGCAAATAGGGTGCAGCGGCGCGGTTGGTGTAGAACGCGCCGGTCAGGTTGGTCGCCAGCGTGCCCAGCCACGCAGCGTCGGGCACATCCTCCAGCGGCGCGCCGGTGTAGACGCCTGCCGCCGCCACCACGATGTCAACGCCGGTCCAGCGTTCGGCGACGGCGGCAAACGCGGCGTTGACGGCATTGACATCGGTCACATCACATGCCATTGCCACGGCGTCGACGCCCAGATCGCGGCACTGCGCCGCTATCTGTTCGTTGTCGATCGCCGCAATGTCTAGACAGGCGATGTTGGCGCCTTCCTGGGCAAAACGTAGCGCACACGCGCCGCCGATCCCGCCAGCCGCGCCGGTGATCACCGCAACTTTGTCAACAAAGCGGCGTGATTCCACCGTGGAACGCATCATGACTTGTTTGAACATACCTTGTTCGTTATCCTTTGATGGCGCCTTCGACCATGGCGGCGAAGAAACTGCGCCGCGCAAAGACAAAGAGAATCACGATCGGCAGCGCGATCAAAATGCAGGCAGCGGCGATAACCTGCAGGTTGATGATATTCTGTCCCAAAAATTCGTATAGTCCAAACATCGCCGGTTTGAGCTCATTCCTGGCGATCAACAAATAGCCAGCGATGAACTCGTTCCAGACATTGACAAACGTCAGCAGGAAGATCGCCATCAGCCCCGGCAGCGCCAGCGGCATGCTGATGCGGAGCAGTGCGCTGAAAGGCGAGCAGCCATCGATGACGGCGGCTTCCTCGAGCTCGCGCGGGATAGCGTCGAAGAAGCCTTTGGCGATCCAGACGCTGAGCGGAAGGAAAAAGCCAGTGTAGACTGCAATCAGGAAGAGGCGGTCGTCATAGAAGGGCAACTGTGCACGCCGAATGGTCACACCCATTTGATAGAGCGCCAGCAGGTTCGTCAACAATGGCACGCCCGTGATGGCAAGAATCGTAAAGAGCAGTGCGCTGCGTCCCCGGAAGCGATACCGTGAAAAAGCGTAGCCCGACATGCCGGCTAAAAAGACGACAATCAAAGCCGTCGATATTGCGTACAGGAACGAGTTTGGAATATAGATGCGCACGATGTTGCCCGTCAATGCGAAGGGAAGCACTCCGCCTTCGCTCGGCTTGGGCGAGAGAACACGCTGATACCCTTCGACTGACCAGCGGCAGGCAGCTGGGTCGAAGGCGTGTTCCGGCGTATCGCACGGGAAGAAATTTGGCGGTTTGCGGATGATGTCGCGCTCACCCTTAAAAGAGATCAACAGGGTCGTCGCCACCGGGATCAGCGCAAAAAAGCAAATGACGACCAATGCCAGATTGACCAGCCAGGTGTTCCATTGTCGACGTGAAATGCCAAACACCTCAGTGCGTCCTTTCCTCGACGCGCGTGACGCGCAATGTGCCCAGGATCAAAATCCAGTTAATTACAGCGATCAGCAACGCCAGGGCAGCAGCGCGACCAAAGTTGAGCTGCGACCAGCCGAGGACGTAGAGCAGGTAGCTGAGCACCTCAGTCGCCGAGCCGGGTCCCCCGCCGGTCAGGCTAAACACCATGCCCACTCCGTTCATACCGCCCAAAGTCAGGCTGAAGAGCGCCACCACCAGCGTCGGCAGCATCAGCGGGATCATAATGTGACGCACCACCTGCCAGCCGTTGGCGCCATCCATACGGCTGCTCTCGATCACTTCGGTGGAGACCGTCTGCATGGCGGCGAGCAACAGCAGGGTGATAAATGGCAGCGCTCGCCACGCCGACGCCATGATCAGATAGATCATGGCCGGTGCAGGAGGAAACGGAAACCCGCCAAGCCAGGAGGGCGGTCGCGCCGCCGTCAACACCGAAATGCCGCTAGGTGGAAAGATCGCTGGGTTTTGTAAGATGCCAGATAGCAGCCCGTAGTCGGGTACAACCAGCAGGCGAAAGACAATCCCGACGATGATGTCGGCAATGATCCAGGGAATGAAGAGCAGTGTGACATAGAGACCCGAAAGCTTCAACTTGCGATTTAGCAACAACGCAATGATGAATCCGAGTACGAGCGTTAAAGAGGTGTAGCCTACCAGAAAGACGACAGTGTGACCGGCGCTTTCGGCAAAGATGCCCATGTTAAACAATCGCGTGAAGTTGTTTCCGCCGACATATTCCCAGCCGGCAGGCTGGCGTTCGTGTAGACTTAGCCAGACCGTGTAAATTGCAGGGTACACCTGAATGGCGAGGAGAACCAGAACGGTAGGAAGAATTAGCCAGAACGGCAGCAGATTACGTGTATGTTCACGGCGTTTCTTCTGTGTCTGTATTGGTGGTGATGAAGTTGATGGCATCGAGATGCGTTGCTTTGTTGGCTGCTTATCTTCCAGGAAGCTTTGACCTCAAAGCCTCCTGGAAGATTGTGGTGATTGACGTGGCAACCTGGAATTCAGTACAAGCGTCAGTTTCCAGCGTTGTATTCATCCTGCGTCGCCTGAAGCACAGCGGCGATGTCGGCGGTTGGATCTTCCTTGATCAGCCTGTAGACGGCGCCCATGATCAGGCGCAATGCTTCTGGGCGGCGTTCCAGCGAACCATGCCAGGGGCGGCAGGCGCTGGCGGCCACTACTTCGCCCGCCTGTTGATAGAAAGGCGTCTGGAACTGCTCTGAGTCTCGCGTTGTCATCAACGCCGGGAAACCAGCGCCGGGGCGTAGAACCCAGTCGGCGTTTTGCTTAGGCGTCATGATCCAGTTGATGTAGTCGTGCGCTGCTTCGGGAGTTTTTGCTCCAACCGGAATGCCAAAACCGGTCACCTCATTGTTGCATCCTGGCGTCTGTCCTTCAGGCGCCACGAACGGGCGCAGGATCACATCGCCTGCAGCGATGGCGTCGAGCATATCCTCTTCGTTGCCTTTGGAATACTCTGTCCCGTTGGGCGCCGTCAGTGGATTGACGTAGCGATAGCCAAACAGACCGGTCGGGAAGGAGCCAGCCGATGCATCCTTGAAGGCCTCTTCCTCCTGGAAGCCGCCGGCGAAGGCAATTTCAGGCACATAGCCGCTCTGCACCATTGTGCGCAAAAATTCAACGGCCGCGACATTTTCCGGTGTATTCAGGAGCATGTTGCCCGCGCCATCATCATAGCCGCCGCCAAACGAAGCAAACGTCATAAAGACAGCGCGCGTGGCGCCATTGCCGTTGAAGTCGGTCGAACCAAAGAAGGTCATGGCGTAGAGACCATCTGCCTTCAGCCGTTCACCGGCAGCCAGATATTCCTCTGGCGTGGTTGGGAACCCTTCGGGGAAGCGATCGTTCCAAACATAGACCAGATGCGGGCGCTCAGCAATCGGAATGCAGTAAAGACCGCCGTCGGGGCCGGTGCACGCTTGCAGCGCGTTGGGATCCATATCGGCGTACCAGGGTTGCGCCTGCGCCCATTCACTCAAGTCTTGCAGCGCGCCATTTTTGTATAGTTCGGTCAAGCCGCTGCTGCCCATCTCGTAAAGATCAGGCACATCGCCGCCAGCCTGCACTGCCGCCACCAGTTCGGCGTTCATACGATCCCACGCTTTGGGCTGATTGACCCAGTTCCACGTGCCGGCAAAGGCTTCGTTGAATTGCGGGATCGTATCGCGCAGGTACTGGTTGCCAACGCGCTCGTCGCTGGCAGGGTCTTCATTTTTTTCGTCGTACTGGTACCAGGTAATGAAGTCCCTGGGGCCGGTTGGTGCAGCCGCTCCGCCGCCAGGCGCAGGCGCTACTGGCGCGGCGCACGCTGACAGCACGAAGCTGAACAGCAATACAAAGGTCAAGATTGTCCACAGGCGTTTCATACGTGACAAACTCCTTTTTGCTATAACGTTTGACTAAATTGACAGAGACTCTGAGCAACCACTACGGATATAATGACGGCAGACACGATGACAATTCGGCGCCGAAGAGAATGCAGCAGTGCACGTTACAGCGGTATTGTAGATGAAGGCGATAAAAGACGCAACATGCTTTTTTGGGGATAGGCGTCATGCCCGACGGCACCGAATAACAGGGAAAATACAGCCAACCTTCCCGGAAGCTGCCAACTTCCGGGAAGGTGAGCAGCCCGCTATTTTTAGAACAGGTTACGGTTTGAAGCCTCTACTATGTTTGGGGTTTGCTTTCGGGCTTGTCACAAAGATTTGCGCCGCGTGAGAAAAAAGTCCTTCACGTATGGGGGGGCTAGGGTGTGGTGGCAACGTGGTAGGGATACTCACTCCACTTGATCAGCAGTGGATAGACGCGGTCGATCTGCTGCGTTGGCTGCGCCGGATCGATCAGATCATGGGCGAGGCGCCACGCCGCCGGGGTTTCGTACAACAAGACATTGGCGCCATGGCGTCGCCAGCGCCGCACGATGGCGCGCACACCTTCATTGTCGATTGACTCATCCGTTGGGTTCACAACCACGACCAGCGAACGTGCGACCGGTGCATTCGCCGCAGCTTCTTGACCGACCAGCACAGCCAATCGCAACAGCGCATGGAAGGCGCGAATATGGAATCCGTAGTATCCATGTTCGGGACCGGGAGCGTTTCCTTTGCGTTCAGGGTCCCACCAGTAGAACTGGTTGGGCGCCACTCGCGTATAGGTGGCGTAAGCCGGCATCAAGGCAAAAGGAATTGATTGAAACGCCAGCGCGGGCGCCACCAATACGCCGCGATCGATATCGTGGCGATGGTGCGCCAGCCAGGCGGTCGTCAGCCCCCCCATCGATAGCCCCATCACCGTGAGATGTCTGCCCAGCCCGCGGCCAATGTCGACGGCGGTCATGCCTGTGCGCACCAAATCTTCGGAAGTCAGGTTCGACAATTCCTTCGGCGCGCGATTGTAGAGACCATGATAGGGAAATCGAGGGATAAAGACGTTGTAGCCACGCTCATAGTAGCGTTCCGCCAACGCATAAAACTGGCGTGGACAATTGGTGAAACCGTGCAGCAACACAATTGCGCGGTCAGTCTGACGCCCATGAGAGAGCAGCTTTCCGGTGCAATCGGGGCGGATGCCAGGCTCATGCGCGGCGATGAGGGTCTGTGCAGCGCTCTCTGCTTCAGCGTAGGTCTGTATTGGCCTGGCTTGCGGGATTATATCTAGAGGTGGCTGCCGCCAGAGTGCGCGATAGATGGCGTAGCTTGCAGCCGCACCAGCAAGAAACCACGTTGCCTTGCGCATAGTGAATTACTGAATCAACGCGAGCACGTCGCGACCGATCACGATGCGGATGTCGATTGGACCGGAAGCCGCCAGCCCATTGATCTGCGCCTGTTCTGCCTCCAGATTGAGCTGGCTGGAGACCATCGCCGCAACCGAATCCGCTACGCCGTAATTGATCACGACGGTTTGAACATAATCGCTACGATCGGCATCCCCGATCGAGGCGACCTGCCACCCACGCTGTTGCAAGAGTTGTGCGGTGCGCGCAGCAGCGCCTGGCTGTGAGGTGCCGTTTAGGATTTCAATGCGCACAGCCGCTGGATCAGCCAGGGCAATCCTCTGCGCGCCGGGCGGTGCATCGACGGCGGCGAAGAAAGCAGTGAGCGCGGTGCGCACCCGTGCGCGGTCGGGCAGCAAAATCCATGCGCCTTCGCTGCTGAACGTCTCCTCGCCATAGCGATTGTCGAGCACGAGTTGCTGAACATCCCCGCTTGTCCCTCCTTGCAACCGTTGGGCAAGCTCGATGCCTAGCTGGATCGGAATATCGGTTTGAATGCTGTTTTGCATGGTCATCAACAATTGCGGTGCTTTTCTTAACAACTGAGGGAGGGCGCCGGCGTTGGTCACCTGATTTGCAACTGCTCGAATGATGTCTTGCTGCCGGCGGGCGCGTCCGTAATCGCTGTCGCCGTGACGCGTGCGTGCATATTTGAGTGCGGTTTCACCATCAAGATGATGTATGCCAGCCTCGAGATGGAAGGTTTCCACGCCGTAGTCGGACGTCGGATATTCTTCATCGTGAATCGTGTAGGGCACTTCAACGGTGACGCCGCCGATCAGGTCGATGATCTCGCGAAAGCCGTCAAAATTAACGCGCACGTAGTAGTCGACAGGGCGACCGACAAAGCTGCTTACTGTGTCTTTGATCAACTGTGCGCCGCCGCCTGGATAATTGCGCAGCTCGCCAAGCATGAAGGCCATGTTGATTTTGGTCGTCACGTTTATGCCTGGCAGCGGCACCCACAGGTCGCGCGGCAGAGAGAGCATCCCCACCGCGCCGCTATTCGGATTGAATGAAAGCAGAATGATTGTATCGGTGCGCGGTGGGCTATATTCGTCGGGGCGTTCGTCAGTGCCCAGCAGCAGGATGTTGACAACTGGTTCAAGCTCGGCAGCCGGTTGGTCTGCAATGGGTTGGGTAGACGCCCCCCCTGCCGCCGTTGTCTCAGCCTGATCGCCTCGGATGGGTTGCGATTGATCGCCTGCCGGTTGCAACTCAGCGACCGACGCCGGAGATGTCAGCTCCGCCAGTTCAGCCAGGATCGAGCTTTGTACAATGCGCTGCTGCGCCCAATCGTGCAGACGCCCACCAAACAGGAGCGCCAGCGTCAGCGCAACTGCTGCATACGTAGCCGTTACGCCGATTGCCAGACGCTGTGAGTCACTGCGCCGCCAGTCAGGGGAAGGTGTTGAATGCAAGTGAAATCGCTTCGACATACTCGATTGAGTATATCAAAGTCGGTTGCGAAGGACAATTTGACGACAATTCAATTGCAGTAACCCAAATTGCGTTGCGCTCACGCAAGTATTCAGCGATCGGTTTACGCTTCTGCGCTAGCGAGGAAGCCGCTCCTGGAAGAGGTTGTTCTCAGTCAGGATATATTGAATGCTGTGAACCTGGTCTATGAATAAGCCGCGCAGATCGCGCAGCGCAGCGCCTTCAGCGGCCTGAAATTGCTCGATATAAGCGCCGCTTTCTTTGTTGAAGACCAAAATTCGTTCGAGCGGCGGATCGACCAGATAGAGCGCATCGTCGCCGTCCTGCCCGACCCACAGATCGACGGCCTGTGCTGGCAGCGCCACGCTGCTATCCAGGCTGTAGGGAAGCTGCTCGCCGCTGCGATAACGAACCACCTTGCCATCCTGATAGAGCAGCCAGATATCGCCGTCGATGCGCATTGTGCTCAGATTGGCGAGGTTGACTTGCGTCGTGGGCTGAAACCAGGGCGTCGCTTCGTCATAGCGCCCAATGTTGTAGCGATAAATCTGGTTGTTGCCTTCATCGGCCACATACAGCCTTCCCCGATAGGTCTCGATCTGGGTGGCGCGCCCCCATGCCGGGCCACCGCTGAAATTAACGACCGATGCACCGTCCACCTGTTGGTTATAACGAAAGACGCGGTTGTTTTCGTCGAGCACGAGCAGGCTGGATTTATCGTCGTAGCCAGGAACAGGCGGCTGCCATGCCAGATCGACCAGCCTGCCGACAGCGACGCCTCCCACCACATCGCCTGCGCGCAGAACGACCTGACCCTCCGGGCTTGCCAGGCTTTCGCCATCGGCGGCCAGCCGGTGGAAAACGATCTCGTTGCGGCCCATATCGAGCAAATAGATGTCCTGTCCGATCACCATTACCTGGTGTGGCGTCATTTCGACTGGAAAGGAGATGAGCGGCAACGTCAGTCCGTAAAGCGGTGTGATGTTTTCTACGGCGCGGCGGTCACGGTCGATCAGACCTTGCAATGCTGCGCTGCGCGGCGTGCGCCCAACGATCTCTTCGGCGCGGCGCAAGAAGTTCATAGACTCGGTCAACAGAGCGCGCGCCGTCGCGGTGTCTTCCTGGTCGAGCGCCTGAATTGCGGTCTCGTAGCGCACCTCCGCCAGGTTAAGCAACGTGTCCGCCTCGGCGCCGCTTTCCGACGCCTGGCGCCAGAAAAGGGTCGCCACAATCGCCGGCACGAGCAGTAGTAGAATGACCGCGCTGGTGATGATGATACGCGCACGGCTGCCTGTGGCTGGCGGTGGCGGGGTGAACGGTGTAGCCGCTGGCCGCACTTTTGGGGGAGGCGACGGCGCGGCGGAAAAACCGGCTCCACTGGCAGCTGCAACCTCCGCCATTGCGACTGCTGGCGCTGCTTCTTTGCGTTCTGGCAACATGCTCTCGAGAAACTCACGCGTGCGTTGCAATCCGATTCTGGCGCCGGCGACGAGCCTGGTGAATGAGCCTGCCCAGGAATCGTTGGGTGCAGCTGCTTCTGGCGTTCTGGACGGCGTTCGCTCGAATGCAATCGTGGATGATGTTGGCGCACCGACGTTGCGGTTGCCAGCCAGCGCTGAGGCAGCCGGAGCAGTGTTCATTGAAGAAAAAGGAGGCGACATCCGCAATGCAACAGAGGCAGAGCGGGGCATGCCCCGCTCTGCCTCTGTTGTGTCCGGTGCGCTGATCAGCGGCGGCGACGCGTTGAGTGCGGTTGGCAACCCCCCGCCTGGCGTTGACGGCGTTGGATCGGAAGTGGGCGGCGGTGCATCGCTTAGCGGCGCAGGCGGCGTTTGGGGTGGGCCGGAGAGCGGCTCGTCAGGGCCGATGACCATGATTACGCCAGGCGCATCGCTGCGACCCGCCTGTTCGCGCAGCCCATCGGCGGCGTCGATGCAACTGCCTGCGTCCACATACGCTGCAGTGGCAGCCAGCGTTCGCACCGGCACAAGATCGAGCCACAAGTTGCTGCCCGCTATCATTGCGGTGGTGGCGCCGGTTTTCTGCCGGTGTAGCGGCCACAGTTCCAGCATCTCAGTGGGCGTAACGGCGCGTTTGGCAAGGCGATCAGGCGGGAAGACGCCGACAGAACCATCTTCTGCCGTCAAAAAGGCAAAGGCGCTGCCCATTCCCGCCAGCGCTAACCGATCTGCCATCATGCCCACACAGACGACGCCTGCGCTCCACGGCTTGGTCAGCTTTTGCGTCTCGGCGGCGATCATTGCCTGCGCTTTGCGCACCGTCTCGACGATCACCTGCGATTGTGTTCCGCGCGCCGAATAATAGGTGCGCTGCATTGCGCTCAGGACGCGCTCTGTCAGAAGTTCTGCATCGGGTGCACCCTGCAGATCGACCAACAGACAGAGACTACCGCGCTGCGCCTGTGGCGTGCCGTCCATCGGCACAATGATGCGAATGCCGGGCGCTACTTTGTCAATTTCCTGAGCAAGATAGGATACGTGGATTGGCATGAGCAGATTTTAGCGTATAAATGGATTCTTGACTGCATAGATTGTAGCGCGATGCATGATCGATGTCAACGTGAATCGCAGAAAAGGAAGGCGCTTCACGTTTGGGACAAAGCAGGCGGACGCCCACAACGTGAGTTACATCTATAGAAAAGGAACTCCACGAACTTTCTTGTTATACTGAACGTAATCTACTGCGGGATGCGCTGCAGCTAAGAATGGACGCAAAAAGCGCTGTTGAGGCGGCTTGAGAGGATGGGGATAGTGCACGCCGCTCATGTGTCTCTCTTTGCAGAATCGGTCAATTTATAGAAAACTGAACGTATAGGAAACAACTCATGGCTTCATTTATCATTGAAGGGCGCCATCCGCTCAACGGCGCTATTCGTCCGATTGGCAACAAAAACGCTGCATTGCCGATGTTGGCGGCTTGTCTGCTGACCGAAGAACCAATTGTCTTGCACAATCTGCCGCGTATCGGCGATGTTCAGACCATGCTGCGCATCTTAGGCGAAATGGGCGTTTCAATTGCTGAAAGCGGCGGTGCAGTAACGTTGTGTGCGCGCAGCGTCCGCACGCCGACGCCGGACCCAACTCTCTTTTCGCAGATTCGCGGCTCGCTGACCTTGATGGGACCGTTGCTGGCGCGCTTCGGCCATTTTTCCGTTCAAACTTCGGCAGGCGGCGACGACATTGGGCGCCGACGTATTGACACACATTTGCAGGTGTTGACCGCTCTCGGCGGCTCTCTTCAGCACAACGGCAAGTTTGAGCTGGGTGCCGCTGGACGGCTGCACGGCAACGACATTTTGCTCGATGAGGCGTCTGTCACCGCCACCGAAAATGGCGTCATGGCGGCCGCGCTGGCGCGCGGGGTCACCATTCTGCGCAACGCCGCCAGCGAGCCGCACGTGCAGGATTTGTGCCATTTACTCGTCAAGATGGGCTGCCAGATCGAGGGCATCGGCAGTAATGTGCTGACCATACACGGTTGCGACCATTTGCATGGCGCCGAGATGTACATTAGCCCGGACTTCATTGAGGTGGGCAGCTTCATCGGCATGGGGGCGATCACGCCGGGTGAGGTGCGCATCGTTGGCGTCGTGCCCGAACATCTGCGCATGATGGAGATGGTCTTTGTCGAGCGGTTGGGGGTGCGCATGCATCTGGAAGACAACCCGACCGCGCCGCCCACCGAACGCTACACACTGGTCATCGACGCCGAACAGGAGCTGCGCGTGCGCCCCGACTTCGGCGGCGCCGTCCCCAAGATCGACGACGCACCCTGGCCCGCCTTTCCACCCGACCTGATGAGCATTGCCGTCGTCACCGCTACGCAGGCGCAGGGCACGGTGATCATTCACGAGAAAATGTACGAAAGCCGCCTCTTCTTTGTCGATAAGTTGATTGCAATGGGGGCGCAGATCATTTTGTGCGATCCGCATCGCGCCGTCGTCGTCGGCCCCAGTCGGCTGACCGGTCAGCAGGTGACAAGCCCCGATATCCGCGCCGGCATGGCGCTGGTGCTGGCGGCGCTGGCGGCGGATGGCGTCACCACGATCGGCAATGTCCAGCAGATCGATCGCGGCTATCAAGAGATCGACGTGAAGTTGCGTGCGTTGGGCGCCCACATCGAGCGGGTGGCCTGACTTTGACAACCGCGCGCGGCGATCGCTATAATCGAAGGACTTACGCTTCTCAAGACCGCGTCGCGTCGTCGATGGCGCGCCAACAAAGGAAATTTTCATGTCCACCCTAGATGTCACAGCTGTTCAAAAACAGGTCAGCCAATATAGCGAGACAATTGTTAGCTTTCTGCGCGAACTGTGTGTGATCCCATCAATGGATTCGCAGATCGGTCCAGTCGGCGAGCGTGCACAAGCGGAGATGCGCAAACTTGGCTTTGACGAGGTCTGGTTTGATTCGATGGGCAATACCGTCGGACGCATCGGCGACGGGCAGCGCATTCTACTGTACGATTCCCATATCGACACCGTCGGCATCGGCAACCCGGAGGAGTGGGATTGGGATCCCTTCATCGGCAAGATCGAAAAAGGACGTTTCTATGCGCGCGGCGCCTGCGACGAAAAAGGCAGCACGCCGCCGATGATCTACGGTCTCAAGATCGCCAGAGATTTAGGGTTGCTGGACGGCTGGACCGCCTATTACTTTGGCAACATGGAGGAATGGTGCGACGGCATTGCACCGCACGCGTTGGTTGAGCACGAAGGCATTCACCCTGATTATGTTGTAATCGGCGAACCGACCAAGATGCAGGTCTATCGCGGGCACAAAGGGCGCGTTGAAATCGAAGTGATCGCACGCGGGCGCAGCGCACACGCCGCCAGCAATCACCTCGGCGACAACGCCATCTACAAGGTGCTGCCGCTGATCGAGGGCGTCAGCAAGCTGGAGCCGCAGCTTGGCGACGACCCCTTCCTCGGCCACGGCAAGATCACCGTCAGCGACATGAAAGTTTCGACGCCGTCAATCAACGCCGTGCCTGACCTGGCGCGCGTCTACATTGACCGCCGCGTCACCTTTGGCGAGACGGCGGAGGGCGCTGTCGCTCAGGTCAAAGCGCTCGTGCCGGAGACGTTGCTACAGAACGGCGAGATCACCGTCGAAATGATGAAGTACGCCGAACCAAGCTACACCGGCTTTGTCTTTCCGGTCGATAAATACTTCCCGGCCTGGGCGTTGGACGAACAACACCCACTTGTGCAGGCTGGTCTGCAGACGATGCGACTGATCGGTCTGCCCGATTATCCGGCGGGTAAGTGGAACTTTAGCACCAACGGCATCTATTGGATGGGCAAGGCCGGCATTCCGTCGATCGGCTTTGGGCCGGGCGAGGAAGAGACTGCACACACCACACAGGACAGTGTGTTGCTGGCGGATGTGATTAAGGCGGCGGAGTTCTATGCGATTTTGCCGGCGCTGATCAAGTAAAATTCAGTCAATTCCTACTTCAGTATTTTACTCACGAAGGGATGAGGCTCATTTATGACCGCAGCAGTCACTCCGTCGCGCATCGCAGTCGTTGCTATCGGCGGCAATTCGCTCATCACCGACAACAAACATCCCGATGTCTCCCATCAGTGGGATGCTGTGCGCGAGACCTCGCGCAATATTGCTGATATGGTTGAGGCCGGTTGGACGATTGTCGTCACGCACGGCAACGGGCCCCAGGTCGGCTTTATTTTGCGGCGTAACGAGCTGGCTGCGCACGAAGTACACCCAACGCCGCTCGACTTGATCGTGGCGGACACGCAAGGCAGCATCGGTTTCATGTTGCAGCAAACGCTCAACAACGAGTTCTTCCAGCGCAAGCTCGACCGCCAGTGTATTACGTTGATCACGCAGGTGCAGGTTGCCGCCGACGACCCAGCCTTCGCCAATCCAACCAAACCGATCGGCAGCTTTATGGACGAGGCGCGCGCCCGCGAATTCGAACGCGAGGGCTGGCAGGTGATCGAAGACGCCGGTCGCGGCTGGCGGCGCGTTGTCGCCTCGCCGGAGCCGATCGCAATTGTCGAAGATGTGGCGATTGCCCAGGCCGTGCACATGGGCTGGATCGTCGTGGCGGTGGGCGGCGGCGGCATTCCGGTTGTGCGTAATTCAAAGGGCGAGCTGCGTTCGGTCTATGCTGTGATCGACAAAGATCGCGCTAGCAGTCTGCTCGCCGCCAAGATCGACGCTGATCTGTTGCTGATCAGCACCGGCGTCGAGAAGGTGGCCCTCAACTTTGGCAAGCCCGACCAGCGTTTTCTTGAAGAGATGACAATCGCCGAGGCTGAACGGTATATGGCTGAGGGACACTTTGCGCCGGGCAGCATGAAACCAAAGATCGAGGCGTGCATCCGCTTTTTGCAACAGAGTAGCAAGCCCGACGCGCTTGCCATCATCACCGATCCGGGCAATCTTGGGCGGGCGCTGCGCGGTGTAACTGGCACGCGCATCATCAAATAGGAACAGGCTGAAGCACCCCCGGACAGGGGTGCTTCAATTTGCAAACTCTGCCCAGACGTGAAGTAGACTTCCCCTGTCAATCTCTTTGACGCAGAGGCGAGGCTGTGCTATCGTAGCCACAGAGATGCCCGCGTAGCTCAGCAGGATAGAGCGAGGATCTCCTAAGTCCTAGGTCGCTGGTTCAAATCCAGCCGCGGGCGCTCTCCCCTGGCAAACCCACTGTTACTGATTTCTAGTACTGATTTCTAGCTAGGCGGACATTCTATGAGCGCAATGTTGCGTGGTGCGTGGTGCGTGAGGGATTCCGACACGCAGCACGTAGCACGCAACACTGAAAACATAAAAAACTCTGTATAGCAATCAGCAACTTGTCTAGTGAACATCCAATGGCAACAGGTCTAATTGTCCATCTCGAAATTGTTCCAGAGCATCGCGCCGAATTCATTGCGTTGGCGCGCGCCCACGGCGAGCGCTCGATGCGGTTGGAGGCTGGGCGTTGTCTCAGCTTTGAGGTCTTTACACCGGTCGACAGTCAAACGCAAGTGATTTTGGTTGAAAAGTATGTCGACGACGATGCGCTTCAGGCGCACTGGAACTCAGCCCACATGGCGGAGTATCTTGCCAAAGTCGCCGATCTGATCGTGAGCCGCACGCGTTATCTTTGCACCGTCTGAGACCAACGCAACTGAGACCAACGCAACTGAGACCAACGTAAGGATGCTCCCCCGGCAGGCGTTAACATGAAAAAGCAGGGCAACCTTTTCAATTTCTTTGCTGTTGCTGCGCCCGGCCTGACAACGTTCTGCGCCGATGAACTTGTGCAGTATGGTCTGCTGACCGGCAAGACATCCGACGCCATCGAGCCGGGCGGCGTCGCCTTTCGCGGCGATCGCTTGGCGCTCTACCGCGCCAACCTGCACCTGCGCACCGCCAGCCGCATCCTCGTGCGCCTCGGCGAATTTCATGCCGAAAATTTCGACCAATTGCGTAGCCGCGCCGCATCCCTTGGCTGGGAGCAGTATTTGCGCGCTGGACAGCCGGTCGATCTGCGCGTCACCTGTCACAAATCGCGGCTCTATCACACTGGCGCAGTCGTGGAGCGCATCGCCGCCGCCATCGGCGTCAGACTGGGCGGCGCGCCCCCCGTCAAGAAGACTGATGACGAGAGCGGCGAAGACGATGCACAGTTGATCGTCGTGCGTCTCTTTCGGGACGCCTGCACGATCAGCGTCGACGCATCGGGCGCACTGTTGCACCGCCGCGGCTACCGGCTGGCAACAGCCAGGGCGCCTCTGCGTGAGACGCTGGCTGCCGGGCTGCTGTTGGCTTCGGGCTGGAATGCCAGCGCCGAACGGCCATCGCCCTTGATCGATCCCTTCTGTGGTTCGGGCGCGATCCCGATCGAAGCTGCGTTGATGGCGTTGAACATCGCGCCGGGGCGAAACCGTCGCTTCGCCTTCATGGAGTGGCCCGATTTTGACAGGGAACTGTGGCGAGGGCTGCTCGATGAAGCTGATGCGCGTGCGCAGGCGCGCCGCGCACACCTGGCTGAACAGTTGACGATCTATGGCTCAGATCGAGACGCTGGCGCCATCGCCAGCGCGCAAGCCAACGCCGAACGCGCCGGCGTCGACGCTCTGGTGCGCTTTGCCTGTCATGCTGTCTCCGCCATTGAGCCTCCCGCCGAACCCGGTTTTGTCGTCACCAATCCACCCTATGGTCAGCGCGTGCGCGGCGGCGCCGATCTGCGCAATCTGTATGCACAGTTTGGCAACGTGCTGAGGGCGCGCTGTCCGGGCTGGCGCGTCGCTTTTCTCTCTAGCGACCGCACTCTCCTCAGCCAGACCGCGCTGCGGCTGGACACCGATCTGACTTTCATCAACGGTGGGATCAAGGTGATCGTCGCGCGTGGTTTTGTGGATGGCGGATAGGGGCAATCGTTGGGGTAGCTCACTTGGAGGTCATCGCCTCCGACGTGACACGGCACTCGTCACGCCGAGGGCAATGACCTACGACTTCAAAGATTGTGATACACTTTTATTTAGTTCGCGCCGCTTTCCTGTGCCAAAAGGAGTTCCTCATGTTTTCGATCCGTTGCCTGTTGCACACACTGCTCGTGGCTGCGTTGACGCTGACGATGCTCTTGTCCGTGGCGCCAGTTGCGTTGGCGCAAGAGGCCGCCACGATCCACTATCACCGCCCCGACGGCGAGTATGATGGTTGGGGGCTGCACGTGTGGGGCGCCGCTGCACAGGAGACGTCGTGGGCCGAGCCGCTGGCGCCTGCCGGTGAAGATGATTTCGGCGTCTTCTGGGTCGTGCCGTTGGCTGACGGCGGCGACAAACTCGGTTTCATTATCCACCGCGCAGAAGAGAAAGACCCTGGCCCCGACCAGTTTTTGAACCTGGCGGCGGGTCGCGAGGCATGGGTCGTCTCCGGCGTGTCCGATGTCTTCCTACAGCCGGTCGATCCAAACGACCTGCCTACAAGCCTGCCGACTGCGCCAGAGCCGGGCGCAACGCCATCCGCTGTCTCCTTTCCGGGCGACTATGCGTCGATCCTGGGCGGCGTGGATTGGCAGCCAGCCGATTCAATCGTGCAAGGCAGCGACGCCGACAGCGATGGTGTGTGGACGCTCACCGTCACCCTGCCCGGCGGCAATTACGAATTCAAGGTCGCCATCGATGGCGCGTGGGACGAGAACTACGGCGCAGGCGGGCAGCCGGATGGTCCGAACATCCGCTTCACTGTGCCTGACGCTGGCGGCGATGTTGTTTTCTACTACAACCGCATGACCGGCGCGATCAACCTCGGCGTCAACGCGGCGAGTGGCCCCATCCCGGCGCTGCGCACGGAACGCGGCGACGGCGCTATTGCAACCGCCGCTCTGCGCCACGACAGCCGCAGCGATCGCTACCGCGTTCCCTTCGGTGCGCAGCCGACCAACACCGACGTGACCCTACGCCTGCGCACCGCTGTCAACGATGTCGAGCAGGTCACGCTGTTGTGGGGCAGCGTCAGCGACGGCGTGATGCGTTTCACGCCGATGCAATCCGTCGCCCGCGACGACCGCTACGAATGGTGGGAGACGACCGTCAACACCGGCGCTGCGCTCGATGTGGTGGCGTACACCTTTAGCATTGCCGACGGTGGTGCGACCGTCTATTACGCCGACGACCAACGTCACGATGGCGGTCTCGGACGTAGCTACAACGCCATGCCGTCGATCGATTTCGGCTGGAACATCTATGTCTACGATCCTGCCTTTGATGCGCCGGAGTGGGCGAAGAACGCCACGATCTACCAGATTTTCCCCGACCGTTTTCGCGATGGCGACCTATCCAACAATCCGACCACCGATGATTGGTTCTACCCCGATGAATGCGGCGGTCATGCGCGCCCGATCTCACCGTGGAATAGCCTGGTGCCCGATCCAGAGCCATATGACCCCAACCGCAACCCTGAATGGTATGGAACCTACAACTGCACATTCTTTGGCGGAGACTTACAAGGCGTGCAGGAAAAGTTGGACTATTTGCAGGAGCTGGGCGTGACGACGATCTATTTCAACCCGATCTTCGATTCACCTTCCAACCACAAATACGATGGTCGCGATTACCGGCAGGTTGACGACAGCCTGGCAATCTTGGGCGATCGAGAAGCAAGCAACGTTTTCTTCGCGCAGCTTGCCGCCGAAGTCGCCGCACGCGGCATGACGTTGATTCTCGACGGCGTTCCCAACCACTCGTCGAGCGATAGCCCTTTCTTCGATCGCTTCAGTCGTCATGAAACCGTCGGCGCGTGCGAGAACGAGCAGAGTCCCTATCGGAGCTGGTATTTCTTTGACCCGGCGCGACCGGCGGGTACGGGCGCGTGTGCAGGCGATGTCAACTTCCGTGGCTGGTTCAACGTGGCGACGCTGCCGCAGCTCGACACCGCCAATGAGGAAGTGATCGACAACTGGTTAGGCGAGGAAGGCATCGCACTCCAGTGGCTCGACCTGCCCGGCGTTGATGGCTGGCGCATTGACGTGGTGCCGGACGTAGTCAATATCAACCCACACTTCTTCGAGCTGATGCGCAACGCAGTCAAAGCTGCACACCCCGACGCGCTGCTCATCTCTGAGACGTGGCGCGAGGACGAGGCGCGGCTGCGCGTGCTTGGCGACGAGTTCGACTCGACGATGAACTATCGCTTCCGCAGCGCCGTGCTCGGTTTTCTGCGCGACAGCAACTTTGACGACAACGACGGCGGCGTGCCAGCGCTGACCGCGACCGAGTTCGAGGCGGCGCTGCGTGCGATTCAGGAAGACTATCCGCCAGCAGCCTTCGCTACGGCGATGAACCTGCTCTCCTCGCACGATGTCAACCGCGCTGTGCGTGTGCTCGATCATGATGGCATCGACTTTGTCGCACTCCAACCCAACAACGGCTTCGAGGATGGCCGTGCGCGGCTGGCGTTGGCGGCGGTGCTCCAGTTCACACTGCCGGGCGCGCCGACGATTTACTACGGCGATGAGGTCGGTTTGGTCGGCTTTGGCAGCGATGTAGGCCGCGACGATCCGTACAACCGTCAGCCATATCCCTGGCCCGATGCTGATGGTTACGACGATCTGCCGGCGTGGCGACAGCAGGACACGGCGTTGTTGGAACACTATCAACGGCTGGGTCAGCTTCGCCAGCAACACAGCTTCCTGCGCACCGGCTCCTGGGACACCCTGCTCGTCGATGACGCCGGGCTGGTGGTCTTTGGGCGCAAGGATGAGAGCGGCGCGGCAATCATCGCTGTCAACCGCAGCGCCGCCGATCTGTCGGTCAGCTTCGACGCGTCGGGCTATCTGCCGTGGGGCGCTGAGCTGCGCGATCCTTTCAGCGGCGCGACGCTCACCGTCGGCAAGCTCGGCAACGTCGCCTTCGACGTAGCGGCGATGGGCTACCAACTTTGGGTGACGGCGGAGGATGTCGATTTCGCGCTGCTGTCTGCGCCGCAGATCGTCGACGCTGTGGAGGGCAACGGCCGCGTCACACTCACGATCCAGGGCGACGGCAGCGGCGAACGCTATGCCGTGCTGCGTTCGCCGGTAGATGGCGGCTACGAGGAGATCGCCGCGCTGCCGGGAAGCGACGTTCTCTTCGATTTCACCGACGCCGGATTGACCAACGGCGCAACTTACTTCTATCGCGTCGCCGCCATCGGTTATAACGGGCTGCGCAGCGCGGCGAGCGACGCCGTGGCGCTGACGCCACATGCAGTGGTGCAGTCGGTCGTGGTTGAGGAGCCGCTGACGCTTCAGCACATGCTCAGCGCGATTGAACCTTCGCAGGAGACGCGCGCCGCTGTCTTTGCAGCGGGCTTGACCGAGATCACGGGCAGGGCGCCAGGGATGATTATGCAGGCGGGCTGGTCGCTGATTGGCGGCGACGGCGTGTTCACGTGGACGGACGGCGAATATGTGGCCGACAACCAAGGCGGCGGCGATGTCTACGTTGCGCGGTTGCTACCAGACGCCGTGGGCGAATATATCGTCAAATGGCGAGCCTCGACCACCGGCGGCCGCGAGTGGATGGAAAGTATCAACGAGGCGCGCATGACCGTCTTCCCCAACCCGGACACCGAAGCGCCCAAACCGCCCTTCCGTCTCGACGAGGTGGCGCGCACAGGCGCGCTGATCGCCATCGGCATCCGCACCTCGCGCGCCGCAGATTTGCACACATTTCGCGTCTGTCGCGCCGACTTGACTGCTGGCGAGGAGGGTTGCGCAGTCCGCGTCGATATTCCCAAAACGATGTCGATCTACACCGATACAACCGTGACGGCCGGGCACACCTACATTTACACCGTGCAGTCGGTCGATACAGCGTTCAATGTCTCGGAGCCATCGCCCGCGATCACGCTGACCGCCGAGCTGAGCATGGTGGATGTGACCTGGCGCGTGCTTACGCCCACCGAAACGCCGCCGAACGACACGATCTTCATCGCTGGCGACAACGTTGATGCGTTCCTGGCGCCTTACAATCCGGGACTCACGCCGATGACGCCCGTTGATGAGCGACACTGGGAGTTTACGGCAACGCTCAAGGAAGGCACACGGTTGCAATACAAGTACACGCGCGGCAGTTGGGAGACGGTCGAGCAGTGGGGGACGATCAGCGGCTTTGGCAACCGCCAGCTCACCGTGGTCAAGGGCGCCGATGGGAAGATGTTGGTCGAAGATACGGCCACTGACTGGGGCGGTGATGGCCCCGACGATCGTCGCGCCATTCAATTCTGGCGCGACCCGTTGGTGACAGCGGCGTTGCCTGCGCCAGACAGCAGCGGCCCCGCTCCCAACGCCATCACTGCAGAGTTCAGCATCCTTGTTTCGCCGGTGGGCGGCGACTTGGCGCAAGTGATTGCGTTGACGGACAGCGACGGCGATCCTGTTCCAGGCGCCGTGACGCAGTCAAGTGGGCGCAGCTTCGCCTTCACGCCCGCTGCACCGCTGCCTACAGGCGAATACACCGTCACGGTTTTCAACGTCGAGCAGACAACGCCTATGGTTGCGCCCTATACGTGGAGCTTTGTCGTGAGCGAATAACAACCCTGTGATGACTTGAGATTCCGGGGTTCAGCGATGATAAGGGTGAAATGTCAAGTATGAATCGTCTTTCTATCATTCAGGCTGACATCACTACTTTGCACGTCGACGCCATCGTCAACGCCGCCAATTCGTCGTTGTTGGGCGGGGGCGGCGTCGATGGCGCCATCCATCGGGCGGCGGGACCGGGGTTGCTGGCGGAATGTCGCACGCTCGGCGGCTGCCCGACCGGTGAGGCGCGGCTGACGCGCGGCTACAACCTGCCGGCGAAATATGTCATCCACACCGTCGGGCCGATATGGCGCGGCGGCGGGCACGGCGAAGAGGAGTTGCTGGCGCGCTGTTACCGGAGCGTCTTCGCCATCGTGGCCGCATACGAGGATATTCGCACCATCGCCTTTCCATCGATCAGCACTGGCGTCTACGGTTTTCCAATCGAGCGCGCCAGCCGCATTGCTCTGCGCGAGATGCTTGCTTTCCTGGCTGTAAATCATGTTGTGGAGCAAGTCATTGCCTGTTGCTTTTCGGCGCGTGATCGGCAAATTTACGAAGCGGCGCGGACGGAGCTAGAACAACAGTGATGCTGTCGATTTCGTGTGGGGAGATTCGATGCAATGAGACCGTTTCTGAAGTGGGCGGGTGGCAAGACGCGCGTCGTCGAACGTATCAAGGCGGTGTTGCCACAAGGCGAACGCCTGGTCGAACCTTTTGTCGGCTCCGGCGCGCTCTTTCTCAACGTCGAGTTTCCTGCTTATCTGTTGGCCGACGCCAACCGCGATCTGATCAACTGTTACCGACAACTGCAGCGCAGGGGACCTTCCTTTATTGATGCATGCGCTGAATATTTCATTCCGGCCAACAACCAGCCTGACGCCTATTATGTTCTACGCCAGCGCTTCAACGACGCCGCCGACCCAGAAGAGCGGGCGGCGTTGTTTGTCTATCTCAATCGGCACGGCTACAACGGTCTGTGTCGCTACAACAGCGCCGGAGGCTTCAATGTGCCTTTTGGTCGATACGTTCGCCCCTACTTCCCGCGCGACGAGATGATCTATTTTTGGCGGAAGGCATCGCGCTGCGAGTTCGTGATCGCCGATTTCATCACCACGCTGCGCGCTGTTGTCTCTGGCGATGTTGTCTACTGTGACCCGCCCTACGCACCGCTCTCGGCCACTGCAAACTTCACCAGCTACAGCGGGGAAGGCTTCGATTTCGTGCACCAACGCCGGCTTGCCGAGGAGGCGCAACGTGCAGCGCAACGCGGCGTTCCGGTTGTCATTTCTAACCACGACATTTCGTTTACGCGCGAAGTGTATGCAGCCGCTGACCAGATCATCCACTTTGACGTGCAACGGAACATCAGCAGCGACGCTGCGAAT
This sequence comes from uncultured Caldilinea sp., assembly GCA_937981885.1. Lineage (GTDB taxonomy): Bacteria > Chloroflexota > Anaerolineae > Caldilineales > Caldilineaceae > Caldilinea. The sequence goes on along the minus strand of CALJMI010000020.1, from coordinate 79,760 downwards.
CGCACCAAAACAGCGGAGTTGCTGGCGATCTACCTTCCTAACGGATTGTCAGCGTGACTTCATTGTGACTTCAGTGTGACTTCATGATGACTTCATGATGACTTCATGATGCGGAAGCCTGGCAAAGACCATGGTGTTGCGCAACTCTAACGTCAAATGGTTGCGGCGTTCGTTGCGCAGTACACCCTCCAGCGTAAAGCTGGCGCGACGGGCAACCGCTGCACTGCGCACGTTCTGTTCATCACAGCGAATTTCGACGCGATATGCGCCGATCGTCGTAAAGGCGAAGTGTGTGACAGCGTTGACGGCTTCGGTGATGTATCCTTGTCCGGCCATCGAGGTGCGCACCCAGTAGCCAATTTCGACCGTAGGAATTTCCCAGTCGATGCGGTGCATACCGCTGGCGCCGACCAGTGCGCCGCTCTCTTTGGCCCAGAGCAGGAGCATGAAATCCTCGTGCGCTTGATACCTGGCGGCGGCGCGGCGCACAACTTCCTCGCTGTCGGCGAGCGTCGGCGCTTCGGCTGCCCATGGCATCCACGGGCGCAGCTCTTCCAACGATTCGAGCACTGCCTGGTTGAGCGCTTCGCCGTCGCCTGGCTGTGGCGCCCGCAACAGCAACCGTTCACTCTCGAAGGCGCCGGGAATGTCAAGCAAGATAGGGCGTTGAATCATGGGTGCTTTGCGCGCTTGAAATACGCAGTTTTTTGGTTGTGATGGCGTTCGCTGAGGCTGACCAGCTCCCACCCTTCTTTGCCGACCTGTTCGAGATATTCGCGCAGTGTGGGGCCATTCTTCCAGTTGCTGCGCTCTCGGCCATCGACAAAGCGCACACGCCAGCCGCGATAGTCGCGCACGATCACCTCGCGATATTCCCATTCCACCGGTTTGACAATTACGGGGATAGGCGGCGTCGGCTCCGGTGCAGGCTCGGGTGTGAGCTGCGCCTTGGAGCGTGTTGGGCGTGTCTTGGGCGTTTGCGAGGTGGTCTGAAAGACGGGAATCTCCACATCGGTTTCGGCGACATTGCCGGCGCCGAGCACATCGTCGAGAATGTCAGGCGTTGGTTTGCGCGTGCTCATCGCTCAAAATCCTTTCTGCCAGCAGGCGATAATCCTCTGCGCCGGTGGAGTTCACAGCATATTCGAAGATCGTCTGACCGTAGCCGGGCGCCTCGGAAAGCCGCACGTTGTAGCGGATTGGGTTGCATACTTGTGTGGTGAAATGGTTGCGCAATTGTTGCAAAATCTCGTCCGACTTGCGCACACGGCGGTCGTGAAAGGTGGGCAGCACGTAGCGCAGTTGCAGGCGCTGATGGTAGCGGTGGATGGCGGCGAGGCTGCGCGTGAACTCCTGCAAGCCCTGCAATGCAAGCACCTCTAACGCTACGGGCGCCAGCACCTCGTCCACAAAGAAAAGGGCGTTCACCGTCAACACATCCCAACCGGGCGCTGTGTCGACGAGCACATAGTCGTAGCTGCCGTCCAACGCAGCAAGCGCCTCGGACAGCGTCTGCTCGCCGCCAAATTCTTTGCGGTCGATAGCGCGCTTGAGACCCGCCAGCCCGCGGCCGCCTGCCAGCAGCCACAATCCTGGGCGCGCTTCGAACAACGCTTCGTTGATCGACACATCGCCGTTGATCACCTCGGCCACGCTATGAGGAGGCGCCACATTCAGCATCCTGGCGACCTGTCCCTGCGTATCCATGTCGAGAAGCAGCACACGCCGTTGTTGCTGTACGAGTGCGCTGGCAAGATTGACGGCGGTCGTACTTTTTCCTACGCCCCCTTTGGAAAGGGCAATTGCCATCTTGCGCATAGTTCATTCCCCCCAATGATTGTACAACGGAATATGTACGTTGGGGAATTGTGGCGGTGTTGCGACCGGTTGCGACTGCGAGATCGCCTGGCGGTGCGGCTGTTGTCGGTCACGTCGGTTTGGCGTCGATGCTCTCTTGCGCTACTATGGACGCTTGGCGCGGCTCATGAGCGCGTCGCAAGTGGAACCAGAATCATCGTGAAACACGTTGTCGAAGAACAGATGAAACCAGCAAAGCAACGCGTCAACGCTCAATCGATTTCCTCACCCCTGGTTGTGACCTGTGTGGTGCTGTTCAGCGTTTTGCTGTTGGCGGGCTGCGGTGGGCAGGAAGCTCCTCCGACGCGCACACCGATTCCAACCTGGACGCCTACCCCAGCCGAAGCGGCGGCTGCGCAGTTTGAGCAGTCGCAGCCGCAAGCCGAACCGCAGGTTCAGGCTGGCCCAGTTCAACCTGGACAGCAAGCCGTTGACCCAACTCAAATTGCTGCGGCGATTGCAACCAGCACCCCAACGCCGACAGATACGCCAACCGAGACGCCAACGCCCGAACCCACCGCTACACCCACCGAAACGCCAACAATCACGCCAACGCCACTGCCCACCGAGACGCCGACGCCGGAGCCAACGCTCACGCCAACGCCTGAGCCGGAGTATCCATTTGCATTGGAAGAGGCGGTGAAGTTCCCCACCGAGTCACTGGCGCCGAATGTTGTGCGCATCTACGCCTATATCTATTCGCCCGCCGAGCTTGGGCTAGGTGGCTATTCGTTGCGCGTCGAGCATCTCGGTTCTGCACTCGTGGTGGATGAGGTCTCCTTTGCAGGGTTGCCCGAACAGACGCGCGAGGGGATCAGCCCCTTCACACGTTTCACCAACTTCAGCGTCGTCTTCGTGGAGCCACAGGCTGGTGAATGGCGCGTCCAATTGCTGGACCCGCAAGGGCAGCCAGCCGGGCCGGCGGCAATCTTTGAATTGACAGCAGATGAGAACACACGGGAATTGTATGTGCGCTATGTGCAGAAATGACGTTGCTTGAGCGGCGGGAGGGAGGCTGTGATGAGCGAGAATCACTTGACACGTGTGCGGCGGCTCTGCCTGGCGCTGCCTGCAACCAGCGAGCGCCTCTCCCATGGCGAACCGACTTTCTTCGTGCGCAAAAAAGTCTTTGTAATGTTCGCTGACAACCATCACAACGATGATCGTGTGGCCGTTTGGCTTCCCGTCCCGCCAGGCGTTCAAGAAGATTTGCTTGCTGCAGCGCCTGAGCGTTTTTTCAAACCACCCTATGTCGGTGTGCGCGGTTGGATTGGCATTGCACTGGACCGCATCGACGACGCCGAATTGGAGATGTATGTCAACTCGGCCTGGGAATTGATTGCTTCCCAGCAGCGGCGCAGCCGAAGAAACACAGAGCCCGGGTAATAACAAGTCAGCGGTCGTCCGCCAAATCGAATCTTGTGGTGGATATGGCAGATGTCCCCGAGTTGGAGTGGGCGACTCAATGTCTACTTTACGATCAACGACGGCGGATGGACTTTCATCCGCCGTCGTTGATCGTATTGCATTTCTAACGCGAGGCGCCTATCAGTAATAGATAAGATTCCAGCGATCTTTCTCAACCGGATCGAGCACAAACGTGATCCACAGCGCCCGGTCTTCCTTCTCATTCAACACCAACTCTGCATTGCCGGAAAGTCCGCGCCAGGCGCTGCTGGCCGAGAAAGCAATGCTGCCCGGATAGACCAGAATCGTCACCGACGCACCCGGCTCCAGGTCCCATTCGCCGCTCAAATTGTCGCGCTCCGGGCGATAGCGTTGGTCAAGCGTGAAGCGAATCGTCTGATCGAACCCATTGTTGACCACAATGCGCGCCAGCCCTTCCGGCACTTCGGCGACTTCTGGCGTAGGTGTGATCTGTTCCGCCGCTGTCTCGTCCTCGGTCGGCGCCGCCTCCACCGTCGCCGGTGCAGGCGGCTGCGGCGCGGCTTCGACCACAGCCGGCGCGGTTGTGGGCGCCTCGGTTGGGGCCACTGCTGCTACTGGCGTCTCGACTGGCTCGGTGGTTGTCTGCGCCGATGTGGGTTCAGGCGTTGCTTCGACGACCGGCTGCCCGATCACCGGCAGATCAGCAAGCGCGCCGTCGCATAGAATGAATTCGGGGTTAGCCGTCACCCAACCATCACGCGCCACACGTTCCGTGACCTGCATCCACGTCTTGGTGTTATCGAATGCCTCGACTACAACCGAACCAGGCTCTGTATCCGTGCCGCGAATCTTGGCGATGATCGGGAATTCCAATCCTGGCCCGCTACGGACATTGAGCGTGGGCACCCGCAGTTTACAGAATGCCTGTGGAGGCGGCTTGACAGTCTCGCCGCTGCTGGCGATGACGGCCTGTAAAGCAAGCGCTATCAACTGGCTGTTGCTGGGGCCGGGCGTTTCGGTGCGCACCAGACCGTAGTAGAAACCGGCTTCCACTCCCTGTGGCGTCCATTCGCAGATGCTGCGCTCGCCAGCATTGATGCATGTGCGCAACTGTACGATCACTGGCGCATCTTCATCGATCGCAAACTCTTGCACGGCGGCAGGCGCAATCTCGAATAGTTCGTTGTTGACAATCACCGTTTCACGCTCGCCCGTGCGATTTTGGATCCAAATCTGATTGGATGGCGGCGCTCCTGCTGTGCGCAGCGAAAGTAGAATGTCCTGCCCGAGTTGCTGCCCGACCACCACCTCGTAGAACCCATCGCGCAGTAGCAGATATGGATCCCAGAAGCAGCCCGCGTCGCTGTCATCTTTGGTTGCTTCGCAGTTGAAGAGATTCAGCACAGCTGTATCGCGCAGCAGCGTTAAGCCGATCGAACGCAAGGGGGCAACTTCATAGGTGCGCCCTTCGACAAAAAAGCGAATCGGCGCGTCGGCGCGATTGGCGATAATCGTGCCTTCCAAAATGGCGGCGTACGCCTCATCCAATGCAGCATCATCCAACACTGTCTCCTCTGCAAGCGCGCCAGTTGTGTCAGTCAGCGCAGCCGTTGCTGTCACCTCAGCCGCTGCTGTCAGCGTCACTCCAGCCGTAGTCGTCAGGCTGCCAGTTTGGGTCAAAGGTTGTCGTTGGCGAACGGGAATTGAAGCAGGAAGAGTTGGTGTGGGAGTTGGCAGCTGCTGATTGGGGGCGAGATTCTCTGTTTGAGTTTGCTCAGCGGTTGTGCGGATGGCGACAAATGGAGAGACAGCTTCGGCGGCCAAAACCGGCGTTGCAGTCATTGCAATTGCCATCACCACAAACGCATAGATGGATGCTGTTTTCATAAAATCAACCTGTCACTCTGTGTATCGAATCTGCGGCGTCTCCGGCAGGCTTAGCAACCAGTATAGACGGATGTGCGTCACCTCGCTCCTTGGTGATCCTACAAAAGAGATACGCCAGAACTACACAATGTTGTTGTATTGGTTGTTGTATTGGCGTTGTTGTATTGGCGTCACTTGCGTTGGGCTAACACAATCACCCGCTCGCACAAGTCGCCTCACATCATCTAAGACTAAACGTTCTATTGGTTGTCCTGGTTTCGCTAGAAAAGCTAACTATAAGAAAATCAATCAAAATTTTCTAAATGAAGTAAATGGCAAAAAAGATTGCTGAAAAGCGAAAGCGCAGGGAATTCCCTGCGCCTGCCACAACATCGTATGCCGGTTGCGTGCACTTATTTCGCTTCGCGATAGATGACGTGGCGACGCACAATCGGATCGAACTTGCGCAACTCGATGCGATTTGGATCATTGCGACGATTTTTCGTGGTCAGATACATGTGCGAGCTTTCTGTGCTGCGCATCTTGATGATCTGCCGTGGTCCCTTCTTAGCCATTTCATGCCTTCCTTTTCAACTTGGTTGAAAGCCTACAAATGAATAGTATAACACAACTATGCAGCCTTCACAAATTGTGACTGAAGGGTGCGTCCTAAAAAATATGTTTTTGGGAATCTTCATCCCTATCATGCATCGTTGAGTAGGTCATCGCCTCCGGCGTGACAGGGCGCCCCGTTACGCCGGAGGCGATCACCTACAGCGCAAACTCTGCCTCAAACGCGAAGTAGACCCATGCCGCTGCCGCTGAATGCTTTTGACAGTCGTTGCGGAAACCGTTACAATTTTATGTAGTTTCGTGAGGCGCACGACGATGCGCCTTCTTTTTTGCAGTCAGTGTTCACAGAGACCTGCCCGGTTCACGCCGGAACACAGGAGGAGCGAATGAGTGAGAGAATGTTGCGCGACACAGGCGCTTTGGGCGACGCGCATGAAACTGTCACCTACGAACTTACCACCGACAAAACATCCACCGCCGCCCGCAAGTATCACATTTGGACAATCGGCTGCCAGATGAACGTGGCCGACTCCAATCATGTTGCCGCCGAGCTGGAGAAGATCGGCTATGGTCCGACTGACCGCCTCGATGAGGCCGATGTAGTCGTCCTCAACACCTGTGTCGTGCGCCAGAGCGCTGAGGACAAAGCCATCGGCAAGCTCGGCAGTCTTAAGCCGTGGAAGCGCGCCAGACCCGACCGCACGATTGCGTTGATGGGCTGCATGGTCGGCGTCAAACCTAGCCCGCAGTTGCTAGAGAGCTACCCTTACGTCGATGTCTTCATGCCGCCAAGCGAGGCGACGCCGTTGGTGAATTTTTTGCGCCAGGCCGAGATCGACGCCGAGATGGCAGAAATCGAGCGACAGCAATTGGCGCAGCGCTATCAGCTTCAGGACGAGGTGCAGCCGATCGGCACGGCGCAGTCGATCAAGCACCTGGCGTTGAGTGGCGAGGCGCCGGTTGCTGCGCATGTGCCGATTGTCTACGGGTGCAGCCATGCCTGCACCTTCTGTATTATCCCCTTTCGCCGCGGCATTGAACGCAGCCGACCGGTGCAGGAGATCGTCAACGAGGTGCGCGGGCTGGTGGCGCAAGGTGTGCGCGAGGTGACGCTGCTCGGCCAGATCGTGGATCGTTACGGCTACGATTGGCGCGGCGAGCTGGGCAACAGCGCCACAGTGAAAGCGTTTCAGGGCACGGTGTCGCAGAGCGAGCCGGGCGCCGGTGCATCCACAAGCCACAAATCACAGAATTCATACGACCTGGCCGATCTCTTGCGTACTGTCCACGAGATCGATGGCTTGTGGCGCATCCGTTTTCTAACCAGCCACCCCAACTACATGACCGACCGCATTTTAGAGACCGTGCGCGATCTGCCCAAAGTCTGCCCGCACATCGAGGTTCCGATCCAGGCGGGCGATGATGAAGTGCTAGAGCGCATGAGGCGCGGCTACACCAACGCCGAATATCGCGCGCTGATCGAACGCATTCGCGCCATCGTGCCCGACGTTGCGATCAACACTGACATCATCGTTGGCTTCTGCGGCGAGACAGACGAGCAGTTCGAGCGCACCGTCGAGATCGTGCGCGATCTCAAATTCGACAAAGTGCATCTGGCGCGCTACAGCCCGCGCCCCGGCACTGTCAGCGAGCGCCGTATGGTGGACGATGTGCCTGAAGCTGAGAAAGTGCGCCGCCATAAACTGCTCGAGGTGTTGCAGGAGCAAATCAGCGCTGAGATCAACCAGCGTTTCCTCGGCGAGATTGTGGAAGTGTTGGTGGAGGACAAACACAAAGGCAAGTGGCGAGGGCGCAATCTTCAGAACAAGCTCGTTTTCATTGAGAGCGACCTGCCGTTGCGTGGGCGCTTGGTTGAGGCGCAAATCACATGGACGGGGCCGTGGTCGATGCAAGGGCGCTTTGTGCGCGACGTCTCGCCACTGCCAGATCGCATTGCATTGCCCAAGCAGAGCTTCACAATCAACCTGGCCGCTGCATAAATAGCCCATCAACCTTCACTTTCAAGATTGACGAGCGGAGACGCCAATCAACATGGACATCATTTGGGCTGTTGTGCAGTTTGTGGCCGGGTTCGTGTTCCTGGTCGGCGGTGCAGAACTGCTGATCCGTGGGTCGAGTCGAATTGCGCTGCGGCTGGGCATCCAGCCAATTGTCGTTGGTCTGACTGTCGTCGCCTTCGGCACCAGCGCACCAGAGTTGGTGGTGAGCGTAACGGCAAACATCACCAACAGCGGCAGCAGCGACCTGGCAATCGGCAACATTGTCGGTAGCAACATCGCCAACCTAGGGCTGATTCTGGGTTTGTGCGGCAGCGTCTATGCCCTGCGCGTCAATCGCCACATCATCACTGTCGAATATCCCCTGTTGATCGGTGTGACGATTGTCTTCAGTGGGATGCTCTACGGCGGTTTTCTTGGACAATTAGAAGGAGCGATCCTATTCGTTGGGTTGCTCGCCTTCATTGCGTGGAATGTCATCGCTGCGCGCAGACAATACGAAATGGCGCATGCCGCCGAAGAGACAATCGAAGTCGCCGCATCAGTAGATGAACGCATTTTACGTCCAAGCGAGCAGCTATGGTTCGACGTATTGCTGGTCATCATGGGGTTGGGCGGACTGGTGCTTGGCGCCGACTGGCTGGTTAGCGGCTCACGCACGATTGCAATGGCGCTGGGGGTGAGTGAGGTTGTGATCGGGTTGACGTTGGTCGCCATTGGCACAAGCCTTCCCGAAGTGGCGACTTCGCTGGTCGCCAGCTTCCGCGGGCAGGGTGATCTGGCAATCGGCAATGTAGTGGGCAGCAACCTGTTCAACATCCTTGGCGTCGCCGGTTTGACTGCTGCAATCAAACCGCTGCGCACCTCTAATAGCATCGGCGCCGATCTTGTAGTGATGCTGGTTTTCACTGCGTTGGTCTATCTGATGGTGCTGAAACGACCCCACCGCATCGATCGGTGGCAGGGATGGTTGCTGATTTTTTTGTATGTTGGCTATATCGCTTTCCTGTCTGTGCGCGGTTGAGGCGCCGTTCCGTTACACCTCTCCTCTCCCGACGACCAACACAACATTGTGTCCCCCGAAACCAAACGCGTTGACGATGGCGTAACGCGCATCGACGCGTTCAGCCACGTTGCCGACGATGTGAAGATCGATTGTCGGGTCGGGTGTGTAGTTGATCGTCGGCGGTGTGATGCCGGTGCGCAGCGTATGGACGGCGGCAACTAGCGACTGTGCACCTGCTGCGCCAAAGCCGTGACCGATCATGCTTTTGATGCTGGTGACATAAAGCTTGTCTGCCCATGCGCCAAATGCCCGGCGCAGCGCCAGCGCCTCGGCGGCGTCGTTGAGCGGCGTGGCCGTCCCATGCGCGTAGACCACATCGATCTTCTCCGGCGCAACACCTGCCAGATCGATGGCGCCGACAATTGCACGCACTGCGCCGTCTGATTCTGGGTCAGGAGCGGTAATGTGAAAGGCGTCGGCGGTGAGCTTGCCGCCGAGCACTTCGGCGTAGAGCGTCGCTCCGCGCGCTCGCGCATGTTCTTCTGTCTCCAAGACCACCGCGGCTGCTCCCTCGCCGGCAACCAATCCATCGCGATTCACCGAAAACGGACGGCATGCCTCGCTCGCCAGCGCGCCCATGCGGCCAAATGCGGCAAAGGTGATCGGCGTGATCGACGACTCAGTTCCACCGGCAATAAAGATATCGGCCTCCCCGCGCTGCATGAAGTGATACGCCTCCAACACTGAATAATGACCGCTGGCGCAGGCGAGGGTATGTGTCATCACCGGGCCGCGTGCGCCCAGTTCGATGGCGACGGCGGCGCTCACCTCACCTGGCGTCATGTGCAGCAAACTGAGCGGGTCGAGCGAACGCCAACCTTGTTCGACCATCTGCATCGTGTAGGTCTCGACCAACGGCAACCCTGCGCCGCCAGTTGCCAAAAAGACGCCGACGCGTTCACGGTTGTGGTTGTCGATCGTCAGGTGCGAGTCTGCCAACGCCTGCTGTGCGACGGAAAGTGCAAACTGTGTGGCGCGCGGCCAGCGGTCGATGCCCTGTTTCGACGCCGGCGGTGTGAAGTTTTTCACTTCACACGCAATGGTGTAGGGCAAATCGCCCAGGTTGAATGCCGTAATACGCTCAGCCCCCGACCGTCCGGCGACAAGAGACTGCCAGTAACTCGCCACGTCATTGCCAATCGGCGTCACTGCGCCCATGCCGGTGATGAAGATGCGTTTCATACGTCGTATTCCTTTGCTGGCATTCTCGCTGTTCAAACTCCAGTCGATAGCAGTCTCATTTTACTGGAAGAATGCGTTCTGCTGGCAACTCGCTGTATAATGAAGCAATGCATTTGCCGACTGGTTTTGCCACAACGATTTGCAATGGTCGCCCTATTGGTGTTGAAGCTGGCGTTCCACACCGTGAGCTGTTTTCGGAGATTGAGGCGTTGACTTGCAGTGACCTACGGCGGCGCCAATGATGGCTTGCAAATCGCAGAGATTTTGTGGAAGATGCGTTGAACAGCGAACCGCCTTCCAGAAAGCTCCAGAGCTTCTCGGAAGGTTACGTTCAGAAATTCAGTTGTGAAAACAAAGTCGTCCGATGACAGACCATACAATAGACTCCTCAACTCAATTTCAGATGCTCGAACTGCCAGTCAGCGGCATGGACTGCGCCGAGTGTACGCGGCATGTCGAGCACGCGTTAGCCGCCGTGCCGGGCGTCGTTTCGGTGCAGGTGTTGCTCTCGGCGGAGAAGGCAATCCTGCGTCTCGATCCAGACGCAGTGTCGGTGGAGCAGTTGCGCGCGGCGGTGGTGGAAGCCGGCTACAGCGTGCCCGATTCCAATGAAAGCGCTGTGGAGGCGCGCCAGGCTGGGTACACACACAAGGTCTGGACGGTGATGGCGCTGGTCTTTGGCGCCGTGCTCTTCGTCGTCATCATCGGCGAGTGGCTGGGGCTGTTCGAGGCGATCACGGAGCGCGTGCCATTTTGGCTAGGCGCCGCGCTGGTCGTGCTCAGCGGCTGGCCCGTCTTCAGCAATGTGCTACGCGCAACGCGCCAACGCCAGATCACCTCGCACACGTTGATGACCATCGGCGCAATTGCGGCGCTGGCGGTTGGGCAGTGGGCGACGGCGGCGGTGGTCGTCTTCTTTATGCGCGTCGGCGACTACGTCGAACGCTTCACGGCCGAGGGAGCGCGTAAAGCGGTGCGCAATCTGACCGCCATGGCGCCGCAGCAGGCGCGCGTCATGCGTGACGGCGCCGAGCTCGAGGTTCCGATTTCCGAGGTGTTGCCGGGCGAAGTCGTGGTCGTGCGTCCTGGCGAGAAGATTCCGGTCGACGGCGTCGTGATTGACGGTCACGCCACGATCAACCAGGCGGCGATCACGGGCGAATCGCTGCCGGTGGAAGCCACCGCCGGCGCGCGTGTCTTCGCCGCCTCCATCGCTCAGCTTGGCAGCCTGCGCGTACGCACCGAACGCACCGGCGCCGACACGACCTTTGGCCGGGTGATCAGGCTTGTCGAAGAGGCAGAGGCGAACCGCTCCGATGTGCAACGCTTCGCCGACAAATTTAGCAGTTATTATCTGCCGATCGTGCTTGCAATTGCGCTGCTGACGTTGCTGATCCGCCAGGATGCGCTGGCGATGGCGGCGGTGCTGGTGGTCGCCTGTTCATGTTCGATTGCGTTGGCGACGCCGGTGGCGATGTTGGCGGCGATCGGCAACGCCGCTCGTCAGGGCGTGTTGATCAAGGGCGGTAAATATATTGAAACCTTGGCGCGCGCCGACGTGCTGTTGATTGACAAGACCGGTACGCTGACATTGGGCCGTCCGCACATCGAAGAAGTGATTCCGTTCAATGGCATGTCGGCGCGCGCTGTGCTTGGTCTGGCTGCATCCGCCGAACGTTACTCCGAACATCCGCTGGCGGACGCCGTGCGCATCCGCGCCGTGGAGGAAGGTCTGATGTTGCAAGAACCTGCGCAATTCAGCGCCGTGCCAGGCAAGGGCGTCGTCGCCGAAGTGGAAGGTCGGCGCGTCACTGTCGGCAGCCACACGCTGACCGATGCTGCACTGCCAACCGTCGATCGCTATGGATTAGAAGGCAAGAGTCGGCTCTGGGTGAGCTGCGACAACGAGATCGTCGGGCTGCTGACTGCAACCGACACACTGCGCAACGAAATTCCAGCTGCGCTTCAGCAGTTGCGTGCAATGGGTGTTGACAATATCGAGCTGTTGACAGGCGACCACGCCGCTGTGGCTGAGCCGCTGGCGCAGATGCTGGGCATCGGTTGTCGCGCCGATCTGTTGCCCGAAGACAAAATTGCTGTCGTCAAGGCGCACCAGGCGCAGGGTAAGATCGTAGTCATGGTGGGCGATGGCGTCAACGACGCGCCGGCGCTGGCGCAGGCCGATGTCGGCATCGCAATGGGCGTCGCCGGGACAGATGTGGCGCTGGAGGCTGCGCACATTGCATTGATGCGCGACGACTGGATGCTGACGCCAACTGTCTTTGCGTTGGCGCGGCGCACGATGCGCGTCGTCAAGACCAATCTGTTCCTGACCGCAGTGTACAACGTAGCCGGGCTTTCACTGGCGGCGACGGGGATTTTACCGCCGATTCTGGCGGCGGCCGCACAGTCGATCCCTGATTTGCTGATCGTCGGCAATTCAGCGCGCTTGCTGAGGAACACAAAGGATTGAAAAAGAGGGGATGGAAGATGGGTGGACGATTAGCGTTTTGCACTTTTCTGATATTGATTGCTATTTTGTTTTCGCCGATGCAGATTGTTTACGCGCAAGATGAAGTTGGGAGTGCATCGCCCGACATCGTCGGCGGTGAGGAAGCGACGCCGGGCGAGTTTCCGTGGCAGGCGTTTCTACGCATCGGATCGTATATCTGCGGCGGTTCATTGATTGCTCCTCAATGGGTGATGACGGCAGCGCATTGCGTCGAACGCGATGACGCACCAGGCCAACCTGTGTCGCCGTCGACAGTGACTGTCTATTTGGGTAAGCACAACATCCGCCAGACTGAAGCCTCACAGCAGACAAAAAGCGTCGCCCAGGTGATCATCCACCCAAATTACAATCCAAACAGCGGCGACAATGACATCGCGCTGCTCAGGCTCACTTCGGCGGCGACGCTGAACAACCGGGTGGCGACGATTCCGCTTCTGGTCAGCCCCGACGACGATCCGTTAACGGCGCCTGGTGTATTGGCGACTGTCACAGGCTGGGGAACGACATCAGAAGGTGGAGATGCCTCCAATGCGCTGCAGAAAGTGTCGATTCCAATCGTTTCAAACGCAACGTGCAATCAGGCGCTGCCGTGGACAATCACCCAGAACATGATCTGTGCTGGCTATGCTGCTGGCGGCAAGGATTCCTGTCAGGGCGACAGCGGCGGCCCCTTGATTGTGCCTGACGGTGCTGGTGGCTGGAAACAGACCGGCGTCGTCAGTTTTGGGCTTGGCTGTGCTCGCCCGAGCCTGTACGGCGTCTATACGCGTGTCTCGCGCTACATTGCCTGGATCGGGCAATATGTCGATTTGAACGTGTTGACGGTGAACGGTTTTTCGCCGACGAGTGGGCGGCCTGGCGCCCAGGTGACGTTCACCGGAGTCGGGTTCAGCCGCGTCGCTGCGGTCGAGTTTGCAGGAGCGTCGGCAGTCTTTAACATTCCCTCTGACACGCAGCTCGTTGCTGTTGTTCCGCAGGGCGCTGTCAATGGGCCAATTACGATCCGGTCGCCCTATGGCGTGGCGCAGACTGCTTCAAACTTTCAGCCGTTCTATCAACTAAATGTGCAGACAACAAGCAATGGTTTTGTCGATATTTCACCCAGCGCAACGCGGTGCACGAATACGTCCCCCTGCACACAGCAGTTGATCGGCGGGGACACGGCAACATTGAACCCAACCGCTGCAACAGGCTTTGTCTTTGCAGGCTGGCGTGACGCCTGCCCGCCGCTCAACAGTAGTTGCTCGCTTTATATGGATGCTGACTACACCACCATGGCAGTCTTTGCCCCACCGATTTCAACGTTGAACGTCGAGGTTTTGGGCGATGGCGACGGCGTTGTGACCGGGGGTGGCGTCATTGACTGCGGCGACTCCTGCACTGCGGAATTGCAGACGCGCACAGCGCTGGTGCTGACCGCACATCCCGGCCCTGGAACGATCTTCACCGGCTGGCAGGGTGACTGCATCGGATTGACGCCGACCTGCACGGTAAACATGATTGGCGACCAGCAGGTTGCCGCAGGCTTCGCGATTGCGCAATACATCTATCTACCTGCGATCCGGCGATGAAACAGGAGCGGTATTTTATGCGCAATGATACTCGGTCTGCAGCGATTGTGATGGGCGCCAGCATGGCAGGATTGTGGACGGCGCGCGTGCTGGCGGATCATTTTGAACAGGTGTTGGTGCTAGAGCGAGACCATCTGCCTGATGGCGCAGAAGCGCGCCCCGGCGTGCCGCAGGCGCGGCAATATCACATTCTGTTGCGCCGCGGCCTGCAACTCCTGAATGAGCTTTTTCCCGGCATGGAAGAAGAATTGATCACCGCTGGCGCTGTGCCCTTTGATGCAACCTGGGATGTCAAAGTGCGTACGCGCGGGCGCTGGCTGCCACAATTTCAGTCGGGGCAGCGGTTGGTGAGTTGTAGTCGCCTCCTGCTCGAGGCGACCATGCGACAGCGGCTGCGTCAACATGAGCGGATTCGCTTCGTGGAGGGCGTTGAAGTCGTGGGGCTGGAGTCTGACGCTCAGCGTTCGCGGGTGAGCGGTGTACATTTCAAGCGACGGCAAGCGCAAGAAGGCGAGGCGGCGCCTGTGGAATCGCTTGCTGCTGACCTGGTGGTTGATACGTTGGGACGCCGTTCGCCGACGCCGACTTGGTTGGAATCGCTTGGCTATGCTGCGCCGCAAGAAAGCGTCATTGATTCGTTCCTCGGCTACGTCACACGGCGCTACCGCCAGCCGAAAAATTTCCAGGCTGACTGGCGCATGCTGCTCTTGACCGCAACGCCACCGCACATGCCGCGCGGTGGGCTGATCTTCCCGGAAGAAAATGGCGTCTGGGTAGTGATGATGGCCGGCGCCAACAAGGACTACCCGCCGACCGACGAAGCTGGTTTTGATGCGTTTGCACAAAGTTTGGGACCGGAATTTTACGCGGCCGTGCACTCCGCCGAACCGATCAGCAAGCCGATCGGCTATCGCGGCACTGACAGCCGTTGGCGGCACTACGAGCATTTAGAGCGTTGGCCCGAACGTTTCGTCGTGTTAGGGGACGCCTTCTGTGGCTTCAACCCGATTTATGGGCAGGGGATGACCGTGGCGGCGATGTCAGCGATGGCGCTCGCCGACGAAATTCGTCGCAGCGGCGGGCAACTAGATGGTGTGGCGAAGCGCGCCGAAAACGCCTTCGGTAAAGTGACGGAAGGGGCCTGGCTGTTGGCGACCGGCGCCGATCTCGAATGGCCCGAAACCGTAGGCAGCGAACGCAGCAATGGTTTGGCGGAACGCTTTGGCCGTTGGTACATCGACAAGGTGTTGGTTGCGCTTGCCGACGATCAACGTGTGCGCCTGGCGTTCAACGATGTCAATCAACTGGTCAGGCCAGTCACCAGCCTTTTTGCGCCGGCGATCATGCTGCGGGTGTTGCTCCACGCTGCAAAGTCGTAGGCTTTCAGTCAGTTGATCCAGTTTCCAATTTCGCAAGCACGGCTTCGCCGACGCATCTGCCTTGTTCCAGGCCATGCTCGTTCGCCGAACGAAAATGGATGCCGCCATAGAGCCGCGACACTGAGGCCTCCTCCGCCGCAGCCCAAAAGGAGTCGTAGGTGCGTGGAACAAAGCCAAGCCGCGCTGCGCTGTGGTCGGTGAAGCTGTAATTTTCGCCAAAAAGCGCAGTGAGCACTGTCGCCATTGCGCCTGCCTCGGTTGAGTGACCGGACGGGTATTCGGGAAACGGCGGCGTAAGCAGTGGGTCGGTGATTGACATGGCGTTCCAGGTTGGGTCAATCACATTGCGAATATAGGTGATCGGGCGTAGAAGATTGTAGGCATATTTGTCGCGCCAGCAGACAATGAACGCATCCGCAATAGCCACGCCGAGGCGCAGATAGACATCTGCGGCGCGCGCGAGCGTGGCGTTCTCCTGGCGCAGGATCTGTGTGACGATGGCAAGTGAATGCCCCGGCGGTGTAGAGGTCAGCACCGGATCATCAGCCCAGTAGAGCGCTGTCTCGCGCTGCGCAGGTGAAAGATTTTTGACGGTCGTGTAGACCTCCCACGCCTCGGCATAGAACGGTGACGTCGGATCGGTTGAATAAGTGGGCGGTGGCGGCAGCGGACACGCCTCAGGAGCAGGCAACACAAAGCGGCGATTGGCGCCCCAAGTCGGCTGGAGCGCACGATAAAAGTCAGGCGGCGTCGGAACCCATAACCCTTCGCCCTGTGGCGGGCGATAGGTGCGCGGGTGGTTGTAGAAATAACCTTCGTGACCGCCGTCATGTTTTGACCACTCGAAAATTGCCGTCGCCACGTTGCGACCACGACGAATCGACCGCCGCAGCGTATCGGGTGCGACATCGTGCTCGTAGCGCGTGCGGATGCTTTCTTCCAACAGATCGATCGAGCGACGCACCGGCTCGCCAGCATGGGCAAAAAGTCGCCGCTGAATTGACGCCAGCGCGCTGTTGGCGACGAGGGGCCAGTGGTAGGCTGCATCATCAGGCGGCGGCGTCCACGTCAGTTCGTTGAGCCGCCCAACCAACGACTGCCCGTTCGGAATGGAAGGATAGATCGCCTCGTAAAGCGTCACACCAACATAGCCGATGGCGCGGGCGGCCACCGGCGGTGAAAAGCCGGGGGACTGCCGGATCAAATCCTCCAGCAAGGAGAGCCACGCTGTCGCCACACGGTGATCGTCGGTGGCAGGCGCAGGTGGTTGGAACGCCTGTACACTGCGTTGCGGCGGCAACAGCGAAAGCAGGATGAGCAGCAAGGCGGCTGCGCTGATTTGCTGCTGGCGGGTCATCCGTCTTGGCGCCAAACGGTGAGAGGTGCGCAAATGGAGCGTCCTAACGTTTGCGGAGTGAGCGATGGCGCGGCTGGCGGTTGGTCTGTCCATTCGCCTGTTCAGCAAGCAGTCGCTCAATCTGCTCCAACAATGCCGCCATCTCCTCCGGCGCCAGCCCGGCGAGACGTTCCTCCGGCGCCAGCCCGGCGAGACGTTCCTCCGGTGTGGCGCTGGCGATGACTTGGCGGCGTAGCTCAGCGCCGAGTTGCATGACATCTTCAACGGTCAGTTCTTGCTTCACGGTCGAATCCTCCAACTGATAGACCCGCTGCAGACCAAAGACAATCGCCCAAAATTGGTCAGGCTGGAGCACCGTCGGCTGCTGCAGCACTTCGTCGATGCTCTGGCGACGCACCTGCTTCCGGCTGGCGAACAGGCGCAGAAACTCGTTATGCGGCGCGCGGCTCAGTTC
This sequence comes from uncultured Caldilinea sp., assembly GCA_937981885.1. GTDB lineage: Bacteria > Chloroflexota > Anaerolineae > Caldilineales > Caldilineaceae > Caldilinea. Next base: position 62,536 of record CALJMI010000020.1, on the reverse strand, counting down.
GTTGAGCACCAGAACGACGATCTTCTCGACCAGAGGCAGCGTGCTAACATAGACGCCCGGCTGTTCAGACACATAGCCGTATTGCTTCAGCCAGGCGGCACGCGGCGTGCGGGCGCTCACGATGTAGGAGTGCAGTTCGCCCTTCTTGAGCCGGTGCGACTGCCGGTAGAAGTAGTCGTAGCTCAACGCTTGCTGCAGCGCCGACTCGTTCAGCGATTCGGAGAACTTGCACTCCAGCAGGTGATGATGTCCTGTGCGGTCGCGCACGCCGTCCGGCAGAAGTTGGCGCTGCGCCTCTGTCCATTGTCTGCCGCGCCGCCGTAACAGCAGCACGTCTGCCCGCGGCGTATCGCGCATCACCTGCAGCTCGCTTTCGACGATGATATCGACCGGCGTCAGCACGATCTCCAGCAGCTTTGCCAGCAATTGATGACGCAGCGAACGCGCCCGATACGGCTGCGGAGAAGCGCCAGTTTCGCTCGATTCGTCGTCCATGGCGATAGTATATGCCTGTCGTTTTCGCTCTGCAAGTTATCCAGAAACCTGGATTCCCTGTCAGCAGAAGGCCTTATCGCGCAAACGCATTCCACGGATTGTGGACGGTCAATTGTCGGATTGTGGCGTCATCCACGCCGGACACACGCAGCTTGGGCAGAAATGTCTCGCTCAAGTAGGTGTAAGGAAGCTGCGTCCCACCGTGCGGCTTCGACGGATCATACCAGCCGCGGTCGTGACTTAACAGCAGTTGGTTGCCAAACCCGGCGTCGAGCACGCGTCGGATATGCTCGACGAACCACTCGTCGCTACACCACTCGCTGCCGATGGCGTCGTATTCAAGCCAGCAGCCGCGTTGCGCCATCTCCACATGCAGCGCAAAGTCTGGCTCCGCCTGCGTGTGAATCCACACGAATCGATCGGCGCGATAGCCAGCGGTCTCAATGATGTCGAGCTGGTCGCGCACGACCCGCCCGCGGATCGTGTGGCTGCCGATCAGCGCATTGGTTGCACAGCCAGCACGCGCCGCCGCGCGTAGAATCTTTGCCTCGACTGGTGTAATCCCGTCGTCGCCAGCGCTCAGCTTGATCCAAGCGGCGCGTACGCCGGTGTTCCCGACTTGCCCGCTCAATTCGCTCACCATCCATGCCGCCAGCTCCTCCTCGCTGGCGGTGTGCGCCCAAGAGGGAACCCACGGCTCACGGTAGATGCCCGTTGCCACGACGACCGGGAAATTGGCAATATCAGCCACCGCCTTCACAATGTCCACGCGACGCCCAACGCCTTCGGGTGTGCATTCGACCAGCGCGGTTACACCCGCCGCGCGCGCTGCCTCCAGGTAGGGCGTCATCACGGTGATTACCTCATCGACTGAAGCATTGCGATAGCTCTCCGCCTCAATCGGTCCTAGATCGACGAAGATGTGTTCGTGAGGCAGGATCATCTCGACATCGGTTTCACCAAGCGCGCCGTGGGTTGTCCATAGCGTTTTCATGTGCAATCCTTTCACTTTAGATCGTTCGTCATTCGGTCGGGATGCGCATCTTCATCCACGGCGCCGAGTTGTGAAAATTGGCGACGGCGCTTCCGGGCGGGTTGATAGCGTCGCACGCTGCGCGCAGTTCGTCGCTCAGGCGCATCTCCAAGATCGGCAGCGCGTGCGTCAGTTGTTCGACGGTGCGCGGCCCGTAGAGCGGCGCAGTGACGCCCGACTGTTCCTTCACCCAGAGCAAGCCAAGCTGCGCTGGCGACATGCCCGCCTCCTGCGCCATTGCCGCAAACCGTCGCCCGGCTTCGACCGCGCGTGGGGTGACGCGTTCAGCGTAGATGCCGCCGCGTAGCGCTGCGCGCGAATCGGGCGGCGGCGCAGTAGCGTCCTGATAGCGTCCTGCCAACATCCCCGCAGCGAGCGAACCCCACGGCAGCAATCCCAGCCCGTGCTTGAGCGCCAGCGGAACCAGCTCGTTTTCGATGCGACGGTCGAGCAGGTTGTAGGGCGGTTGTTCCGAGATGAAGCGCGCAAAATTGCGCAGTTCGCTCACCATCAACGCCTCCATCACCTGCCACGCCGGATGCGTTGTCGCGCCGATGTAGCGCGCTTTGCCAGCGCGCACCAACATATCGAGTGCGTAGAGCGTCTCCTCGACTGGAATCTCTGGCGAGGGACGGTGCAACTGGTAAAGGTCGATGTGATCAGTCTGCAGACGGCGCAACGAATCCTCGCACGCCGCCAGAATGTGCCTTCGCGAATTGCCGCGGTCATTCGGTCCTGACCCGACAGGATAGTGCACCTTCGTCGCCAGCACGACGACATGACGATTGCGCCGCTGTTGTAGCCAACGTCCGATGATGCGTTCGCTTTCGCCGCTGCTGTAGCTGTTCGAGGTGTCGATCAGGTTGATCCCGCCGGCGACGGCGGCGTCAAGGATGGCATGCGCCTCTGGCTCTGTCAGCGGATTGGCAAAGTTGTCAGTTCCCAATCCCAGCGGCGCCACCTTAAGACCACTGCGCCCCATGGTTCGATCATTCATGCGCCTATCATACAACAACTTTTGACAGAGCGCAGTTTTTTTCTGCGAACCATCAGTCATCCGGTAGACTGGTAAGTTGGTGCGTGCTGCGTGGTGCATCGAACATGAAAGCACGGAACACGCAACACGCAATATGATTAGCAGAACTCAACCAGCAATCATGAGAAGTTGACATGCAACAGACCATCAAAATTCAATCGCCCGCCTTTACGGCGCAGAGCTACGCACTGTTCACTGCACTGTTGATCGTGGACAGCTTTCACTATATTTTTGCGCGGCTGCTGCTTCCGAATATTCACCCGACCGCCTCGGCCTTTCTGGTGCTGGCGGTGGCGACGGTGCAGGTGATCGCTTATGCAACGGTTCGGCGGGAGCTGCGCTGGCAGCCGGCGCGTGAACATTTCTGGTTCTTCGCCTCGATCGGCTTCCTGATTGCAGCTTCCACTGTGCTGAGCTATCTTTCCATCGCCTATATCGACCCGGGCACGGCGTCGATGCTTGGAAAAACAGGCATTGTGTTCAGCCTGTTGTTGAGCGTCCTCTGGCTGCGCGAACGACTCAGCTATGTCCAGGTCATTGGCGCCGTGGTGGCCGTGACCGGCGCAGTGACGATCAGCTTTCATCCCGGTGCAGTGACGCAATGGGGCGCCTTGCTCATTCTGACCTCAACATTTTTCTATGCTTTACACGCTGCCATCGTCAAGCGTTATGGCGATGACATGAACTTTCTGGATTTCTTTGTCTTTCGCCTGCTGGCGACAACGATCTTCCTCTTTTTCTTTGCGTTGGGTGGCGGTCATCTTCACTGGCCTGGCGGCGAGACCTGGCTGTTGCTGTTGCTGGCGGGCACGGTTGATGTTGTGATCAGTCGCACGCTCTATTACAAGACGCTGCGCCTCTTTCCAATGAGCATCCATACCATTATCCTGATGCTTAGCCCGGTCGTGGCGATTGCAGCGTCTTTGTTGCTCTTTGGCGAGTTTCCAGGTGTGCAAGACTTGATCGGTGGCGCGCTGGTGTTGATCGGCGTGTTCGTGGTCAATCGCGCCCGATAGAGCCATCGCGTGGTATACTTCGTGGCAATGAATTCGCTCACAACTGCGTGGACGCCTTCCTATCCTGCTTTCCAGGCATTGCTGAACGCGCTGGCCGCTGAAGTCGATCCAGTTTACGTCGTCGGCGGCGTGGTGCGTGATGCGCTGCTTGGGCGTAGTAAGGGGTTGACCGATCTCGACGTGATCGTGGTCGAGCAGGCGAACCGCGTTGCACGCCGCGTCGCCGATCGGTTGGGATGGGCGTATTACGCGCTCGATGCGGAGCGAGATGTGGCGCGGCTTGTGTTCACGGCAAGCAAGACGCCGCTGGTTTGCGATGTAGCGGCGATGCGCGGGGGTGAGTTGGCTGCCGATCTCCAATCGCGTGATTTCACGGTGAATGCCATGGCGCTGCGCTGGCGGCGCAACGCTGCCACCGAGCTGGTCGATCTGGCGAACGGGCGTGAAGATTTGGCTGCGCGCCTGTTGCGTCGCGTCACGCCGTGGAGTATGGCGGATGATCCGGTGCGTCTGCTGCGCGCTGTGCGGCTGGCGGTGCAGCTCGACTTCACGATAGAGAATGACACGCTGTTGCAGATATTGCGCCTCGGTGATGCGCTGCATTTGGTCAGCCCGGAGCGTGTACGTGACGAGCTGTGGAAGATGTTGGCGCTGGCGCAACCTGAACGTGCGCTGGAGATGTTGCGGGAATATCGTTTCCTGCATATTCTTCTGCCGGAAGTGGCGGAAATGGTGGATGTGGCGCAGAGCGCCCCGCACGACGCCGACGTCTACCAGCATACGCTGCGCACCGTGCACTATGCTGTCGCAATCCGCGACTGGCTTGCGTATGAGAAGCCGCTTGACGACACCGAAGCGGGCGCACTGATCGCAGCATCATTGGCGCCACATCTGCCGAAGCTGCGCCAATTGTTGCTGAACACCACCGCCGCCGAGCGACGTCAGGTGGATTGGCTGGTCTGGTTTGCGCTCTGGCACGATGTCGGTAAGCCATCGACGCGCACAGTTGAGCATGTCGCCGACAGCGCAGTGCGTTATCGATTTTTGGGGCACGAGGAGGTTGGCGCTCGACTGGCGGAGCAGCGCATGGAAACGCTCAAGTTTAGCCGCTATGAATCGTCGTTGATGCGGGCGGTGATTCAAGCGCACATGCGCCCGCACCTCCTGCATGCTTCGTTTGGCGCTGCTCCGCTTAGCCGTCGCGCCTGCTACCGATTTTTTCGCGACAGTGCGCCTGGCAATCCGTCGCGTGCTCTCGAAGGCGAGGTGGGAATTGACACAGTGTTGCTGGCGCTGGCAGACTATCAGGCAATTTATGCTGCGTCACCGCCGCCGAATTGGACAGACTATGTACGCCATGCCGCCGAGTTGATTGCTTTTGGGTTGGCGCCAACTGGATTGGCGAAAGTGCGCCAGCCATTGGTGGATGGTCACACGCTGATGGCTTATTTCAAGCTGGCGCCAGGCCCGCAGGTCGGCGCGTTGCTGGAACAATTGCGTGAGGCGCAGGCAGCAGGCGAGATCGCCACATCGGAAGAGGGTCTGGCGCTGGCCGCCGAGCTGCTGACCGGAACAGAATAGATGTCGCAATCCTTGTCGTATCGCCATAACCACACCGACGACCGCTGCCCTCATCTGGCGCAGGTGACAGGCGACCGTCGCCGCGAGCCGCCGGTGGAATTCCCAAGCTTTGAGAATCAGTGTCTGGCGTCAGGCGCAGGTGAGTTGATCACGCTTGGCGATCAGGCGACCTACTGTTTTGCCGACTTTCATCGCAACTGCCCGCGCTTTCGCCGTGCCGTCGCCGACAACCCTGACGAGCAGCCAGCCAGCTTTGTACCGCTGCATGCGCTGGCGGAGGATGCGTGGGCCGCGCTGCCGTTGGGGGGGGACCCTGTTGCTTTGGGGGCGGGGATGGCTTTTGAGCCGTTGCTCGGCGCGGAAGAAAACGAGCGAGACGCACGGCGACGTTGGGCATGGATCGGCGCTGCGGTGGTCTTTGCTTCGGTCTTTCTGTGCGGGGGCATGGTTGCCAGCTACACCGGCTGGCAGTGGATCGCCCGCAACCTGCCCGCGCGTGCGGTCAGCAGCGGTAACATTGATACAGTCAGCGTTGCACCGACGCCGGCCGTGTTCGTCGTCTACACCGCCACACCCGACCCGGCATTGGCAGGCGCGCCGATGGAGGTGGGGCCGACTGCGCCGTTGAATGTGTTGCCGCCAGGCGACGCCCAAACGTTTCCCGCTGCGGTCACGCCGACGCCAATTGTGGTTGAACCGGCGCTGCCGCAGCCGGTGGATGGCGTCGGCGACCCGGAAGCAGGCGCCGACGCGCCGCTGATCAACATCGATATTCCGATCCCCACGCGCCGCCCGACGCCGGTTTTCGATCTCCCGACATCGACGCCGCTGGCGGAGGTGATCGTGGCGCCCACTGCAACGCCGACGCCGGAGCCGCTCGGTACGCCAATCGTGATGTTCGCCGCTGAACAGCCCAACCTGGAACGTGGTCTGTGCACAATGGTGCGCTGGGATGTGAGAAATGTGCGCGAGGTCTACTACGAAGATTTGCCGGTGAACGGTCAGGGCGAACGCGAAGTGTGCATCGACAAGGAGGATCGCATCCTTGAGCTGCGCGTCTTCTTTGCCGACGGTGCATCCCAACTCTACACCACCACCGTATCTTACCTGGCGCCGACGCCGACGATTACACCGACGCCCAGCTTTACGCCTGAACCGGTCTACACGCCGACGTGGACGCCGCAGCCGCCGACAGCGACGCCCACGCCCAACATTCGCTATGGCGTTGTGTTGGCGCCAGCCAGCGGCAGCGACGCCACCTGTACGGCGGGCCAGCAGTGCGACGTCAGCCTGCTGATGACCAACAGCGGCGACAGCAGCGACACGCTGATCCTGATGCTGTCGCAAGGCGGTGCGTTCCCGGCGCAGCTTTGTCGACCGGACGGCGTCTGTGCAGGAAACGATCTGAGCGTCGCTGGCGTTGGCCCGGGCAACACGGCTTATGTGCTGTTGCGCGTCGCCGTACCGGAGGGCATGAGTGGGCAGACGACTAGCTATGGCTTGATCGCAGCCAGCGGTGGATCGGGGCGCACCATCATTTCGCCGCAGGTCACGATCAACATGTCCGTGCCGTGAGCATGCATCGGACGCCAGTGCGGAAATCATCAGGATTGTGGGCATGGAGTGGTTGACGGTCGCTGCTATTGTTGCAGTGTTGATTGCTGTGAACGGTCTCTATGTGGCGGGCGAGTTCTCGGTCGTCAGTGCGCGGCGGTCGCGGCTGGCAGGTATGGCGGATGAGGGCAATCGCACGGCAGGTTGGGTGCTCAACGTGTTGCGAACGCCTGCCTCACTCGACGGATTGGTGGCTGCCTGTCAGTTGGGCATCACGCTTTCTAGTCTGGTGCTTGGCTTTTACGGCCAGGCGAACATTCTGCGTCTGCTCACACCCTGGCTGGAGGGTATGGACGCGGCAAGCCAGGTCGCCGTACAGTCGGCGCTGTCGATCGGTATTTTGCTCTCGCTCACTGGTTTGCAGGTGCTCTTTGGCGAGCTGATCCCTAAAAACATCGGCTTGCAATACCCGGAAAAGACCGCAATTGTAACTGCAGCGGCGATGCGCTGGTCGATGCTTCTTTATCGCCCGTTGATCTGGCTCTTCAATGGCTCGGCGCAGATTTTCCTGCGCGCCATTGGCTCACAGCCTGTCGGCGAGCATGCGCATATTCACTCGCCCGACGAGATCGTCATGCTGGCTGAAGAAAGTCGCGCCGGCGGCGTGCTCGATCGAGAAGAGACGCAGTTGCTTGTCAATACATTGGAACTGCGGCATGAAATTATACGGCGCGTAATGTTGCCGCGCAATCGGATGCTCACAGCATCGGTCGATGAGTCGTGCGATGCACTGCTAAAGCTCCTTGCCAACTCACCCTATTCGCGGCTGCCGCTCTACGAGGGCGACATAGACCATATCGTCGGCTTTGTGCATATCCGCGACCTGTTGAACCTACATTACCTGCGTCAACGCGCCGCGCCTAGCCAGGACTTGTCGGCGCTGAGCGTGCGCGCGCAGATGCGCCCGGTCTATTTTGTGCCCGAATCGCTTGCCGCCGAGGAAGCGCTGCGCGTCATGCAACGCCAGCGCCAGCATCTCGTGATCGTCGTCGATGAATATGGCGGCACGGCGGGTATGATCACGATCGAGGATTTAATCGAGGAAATCATCGGCGAATTTGAAGACGAGTTTGATCCCAGCGTTCCAGCGATGGAACTGCGCTCTGGTCACCGGCTCTGGATTCGCGGCGACGTGTTGATCGACGAACTGGATGACTTGCTCGAAGTCGGCCTGCCAACAGACGACGCCGACACTATCAGTGGGTTGCTGGTTGTGCAGCACGGGCGGTTGCCCGCCGTTGGTGATGTGGTCGAGGTTGGCGCAGCGCACTTTCGCATCGAGGAGATGGAGTTCAACCGCGTCGGGCGGGCGAGCATTGCGCTGGACGATGAGCAACTTCAGCGCTGGCGGGAGCGATATGCATGAGTGAAATTTTGCTGCCCGTGGCGGTGATCGTCGTGCTGATCCTCTTCAACGGCCTGTTTGTCGCCGCTGAATTTGGCATCGCTTCGGCGCCGCGCACGCGTATTCAGCAGCTCGCCGAAGAGGGTGTGGCGGCGGCGCAGCGCGTACTCGACATACTGCGCACCCCGCGCAAGCTCAACCGCTACATTTCCACTGCGCAGATTGGCATCACACTCGCCAGCCTGGGGCTTGGCATGTACGGCGAGCACGCGGTCGCCGAATGGATTCTCTACCCGCTGGGAGAGGTTGACTGGCTTTCAACGGCGGCGGCCCACACGATAGCTACGGTCATAGCAGTTGGCGCCCTGACCTATCTGCATGTGGTCTTTGGCGAAATGGCGCCCAAATCGCTGGCGTTGCAACACCCTGCCGAGACTGCAGTTCGGCTTGACCGTGCGATGGCATTCTGCACACGTCTGTTTTTGCCGCTAACGCTTTTTCTAAACTGGGCTGGCGACGCCATTCTGCGGCTGATCCACCTGCCGCCAGCCAGTGCAGCGGAGCGGCTTGCATCGTCGGCGGAACTTGCCTATATTGTTGAAGAAAGCTCGGAACGCGGTCTGCTCGACAGCACCGAGAGGACGTATTTGGAAAATGTCTTTGATTTTCACGAACGCACCGTGGCGCAGATCATGACGCCGCGCAAACGGATGGCGGCGGTGCCCGTCACCGCTGACGAAGGCGAAGTGCTGGAGGCGCTCTCTTCGCAGCCGCATTCGCGCTATCCAGTCTACGAGGGCGACCGCGACAATGTGGTCGGGGTGCTGCATGCCAAAGATGTGGCGCATCGCATCGTCAACTTTCCGGGTAATTTCGATTTGCGCGCGTGTATGCGACCAACGCTGTACGTCCCTGAGACGCTGCCGCTGGAGGCGATGCTTCAGCAGTTTCGTCGCAGTCACATCCAGTTCGCTATCGTCGTCGATGAATTTGGCGGCACTGCTGGACTGGTGACGCTGGAAGACCTGGTTGAGGAGATCGTTGGTGAAATTCAGGATGAATTCGACGCCGAGTCAGCGCCGCTAGAGTTGATCGATGTCAATCAGGTGCGTGTGCGCGGCGACCTGCTGGTCGATGAGCTGGCGCAGCATCTGGGCATCGAACTGGAACACCCGGAAGCGGAGACCATCGGCGGGCTGATCATGGCAGAACTGGATGCCATGCCGCAGGTTGGGGCAAGCGTCGAATATGGCGGTCTGACTTTTACTGTTGAACGAATGGATGGCATGGCGGTGGCGTCAGCGCTGGTCGAGCTGCCTGCTGGGCCGGACGAGGAGGAAACACAGGATGAGTGAGGAGACATTGCTTGCCAGGTTACGGACGTCGCTTTCGCCGACCAGCCAACCCATCGATCGGCTGCAGCCGGACCCGCTCGACGAAGCAAAGGTGCGCGCCTCCGTCAGCCAGGCGGCGCGCAGCCGCGTCAGCGCCACATTGCGTCAGTTGCGCGCGGCGCGCAGTCTTTCCTACGACGCCATCCGTGAACGCACCGGGCTATCGCAGCAACTGCTCTACGATATTGAATATGGTGACCGTCGCCTGACGCTTGACGAACTGATCTTACTGGCGGAATGCTACGGCGTCAGCGCCGACGATGTATTGGGCATTGATTTAGGCGTTGCGCATGAAAGCGCCGGCGTGGACATGGGGCGCCGGCGTCTGCCCGGCTGACGGCGACAAGTTTTGTGTTGCGTGCTGCGTATTGCGTCAGCCTGCGCAACACAAAACACGCAACACGCAACACGGTCGGCCTAAATCTTCGCCGAACAAACAATCAAAGGAGTCTGCACGTGCGCCTCGAAGTCGATCTGGCTGTCTCAAAGGTCGGCAAATATGCGTCAAGCGAAAGCGGCGACACCGTCGAGATCGTGGAGCGCCCGCTCGGAGGCTTCAGCGTTGTCGTTGCCGACGGTCAGCGCAGCGGCAAGAGCGCCAAGTCGATCAGCAATCTTGTCGCCCGCAAAGCGATCTCGCTGATCGGTGAAGGTGTGCGCGATGGCGCAGTGGCGCGCGCTGCGCACGACTACCTGCGCACGCAGCGCGGCGGTCAGGTGAGCTGTGAGTTGACCATTGTTAGCGTCGATATGGCGACGCGCACACTCGTGCTGAGCCGCAACGCACGTTGTCCAGCGTTGCTGCGTCGCGGTGAAGAGTTCATCTGGTTCGACGAACCCAGCCAGGCGATCGGCATCCAGCGCAACACCAAACCACAGGTCGCCGAGCTAGAACTGGCGCCGCAAAGCACATTGGTGATCATCACCGACGGTGTGTGGAGCGCAGGCAGCTTGACCGGCGCGCCTGTGCTTGATCTGCCCATGCTGCTGACTGCGGTGGACACCGCCTCGTGCGTGGCCGCAACAACTGTTGCCGATGCGATTCTGAACACTGCGCTTGAACTGGAGCGCGGGCGACCGCGCGATGACGCCACCGTTCTCGTCGTCAAGGTGCGCGCGCAGTGTGAACAGGGCGAAGTGCGCCGCCTGCGTATGACTGCGCCGCTGTAAAGGAGCAAACCGCCGTGCCCACTGCCAGTCTGATGACCGAAAAACTGCCATTGATCAAAGTCGTCGGCATTAGCGCCAGCGGCAAATCGACGTTGGTCTCGGCGCTGCGCAACGCAGGCTGGAACGCGCGTCCAGTCAGCCAGGAGCACAGCGACGTGCCCGACCTGTGGAAACAGTTCGGCTTTCCGCGGATTCTGGTTTTCCTGGACAACTCACTGGAGGGGCAGCGTGCGCGGCGCCCTGATGTGGAGTGGAGCGCCGCTAACCTGGCGCAGGAACGGGCGCGGCTGCAGCACGCCTATGAACACGCAGACCTGCGCATCAACACCGTCCACCTCACGGCGCAGCAGGTCAGCGATATGGTGATGGCTTTCTTGCGCGCCAATCGCATCCGCAGCTCGGCGACGCCGCTGGCGCCCTTGCCGCGCACAGGCGGGAGCGGATGAGTCAATAGGAACGCAGATTATGCGGATTGGGCGGATCTGCGCGGATTTCAGTCGGTGCAGATCCCCAGCATCAGCGTCATCAGCGTTCTATTCCTCCGCACCGAAGGACATCGCCAGTTCAGGCTGGCGCGGCCCCTCGACCCAAACCTGACCGTCGGACCAGTTTTCCTCTTTCCAGATCGGCACGATTGCTTTGAGTCGCTCGATGGCGTAGCGACACGCCTCGAAACAGCCGTCGCCGCGATGGGGCGTCGCTACGGCGATCACGACGCTTGGCTCCTCGATCTCCAGCCGGCCGACGCGGTGCAGAATGCTGACCGCCATCACTTTGGGCCACTTCTGCATGATCTCGTCGCCGATGCGCGCCATCATCGCTTCCGCCATCTCAGTGTACGCCTCGTAATTCAGAAAATCGGTGCCGCGTACGCCGTCGCCCGTCGCCGTCTCCCCGCGCACGACGCCCGCAAAGGTGGTGATCGCGCCGCAGTCGGGCCGTGACACCCGCCGCGCCACATCATCCAGCGAAAGCGGCTGGTCGGTGATCTCGAACAGTTTCATAGTTTCTCCAAATGGTAGCCGCATCCACCTGATACTGGCGGAAAAATCGCCACTTCATCGCCTTCACACAGCACCTGACTGCCTTTGGCGTATTCCTGGTTGACAGCGGCGTAGAAGGTGCGTTTGCCGATTGTCAGCGTCGGATAGCGCGCGTCGATAGCGGCAAGCGCGTCGTCGAGCGTAGCGCCTTCGGGCAATTCAAGCGGCTGCTGCGACCAGCCTGCAAGCTGACGCAACGTCGCAAAGAGTCGCACCTGGATTTGCATGGTCAAGTCCCCTTGTGAAATCTCTTTGTAAAAATTGTACAACGCATAGATCAGATGGCGCAGATGTGCAGATTTTCATGCGCAAGAGTCTAGCGCGTGAGCATATCGGCAGTCATTGTATACCTGAGGAAGGCGCCAAGACAACATAGCACAGTAAGATTCTCCATGTATGCACATCGATGTGTCGTTTGACAATGCCTGTCGCTCCCGATACGATAGCGCTATATTGTGTTTGTGTTGCGACCATACACCAGAGGAGTGAAAGCCATGCCGCCACGCACGATTCGCGCTCCACGCGGCTCCCAGCTGACCTGCAAAAACTGGCTGATCGAGGCCGCCTACCGGATGTTGCAGAACAACCTTGACCCCGACGTTGCCTTCGACCCGGACAACCTGATCGTCTATGGTGGACGTGGGCGCGCAGCGCGCAACTGGGAAGCGTTCGATGCGATTCTGCATACGCTCGAACGGCTCGAACCGGACGAGACGCTGCTGGTGCAGTCGGGCAAACCGGTGGCCGTCTTTCGCACGCATCAAGATGCACCGCGCGTGCTGCTCGCCAATTCCAACATTGTGCCGGCATGGGCGACCCAGGAGAATTTCGAGAAGTGGGAGCGCGACGGGCTGATCATGTATGGGCAAATGACTGCAGGCAGTTGGATTTACATTGGCACGCAAGGCATTTTGCAGGGCACCTACGAAACTTTCGGGGCGCTGGCGCGACAGCATGGCTGGGGCACGCTGGCAGGCAAGCTCGTCGTCACTGCTGGCCTGGGAGAGATGGGCGGCGCGCAGCCGCTGGCGGTGACCATGAACGGCGGCGTCGGTCTCTTTGTCGAGGTCGATCGCTGGCGCGCCGAACGTCGCCTGCATCTGCGCCAGATCGACGTCGTCACCGACAACCTGGAAGAGGCGATGAGCTGGGTCGAAGAGGCGCGCGCTGCGCGTCAGCCCAAATCGGTCGGTCTGATCGGCAACGCGGCGGAGGTGCTCCCCGAACTCGTGGCGCGCGGTGTGCAGCCCGACGTCGTCACCGACCAGACCTCTGCGCACGATCCGCTCTACGGCTACATCCCGGCTGGCTTGTCGCTAGAAGCCGCTGCCGGGCTGCGCCAGCGCGATCCACAGGCGTATGTGCGGGCGTCGCTCGACTCGATGACGCGCCACGTGCAGGCGATGCTTGACTGGCAAAAGCGCGGTGCGGTCGTTTTCGATTATGGCAACAACTTGCGCCAGCGCGCCTTTGATAATGGACTGCGCGAGGCATTCAGCTATCCCGGTTTTGTGCCCGCCTATATTCGACCGCTCTTCTGTGAGGGCAAGGGGCCTTTTCGCTGGGTGGCGCTTTCAGGCGATCCGGAGGATATCTATGCCACCGACCGCGCCATCCTGGATTTGTTCCCGGAGAACGAACACCTGGCGCGCTGGATCACGATGGCGCAAACTGCGGTCGAATTTCAGGGGTTGCCGGCGCGCATCTGTTGGCTGGGTTACGGCGAACGTGCACGCGCCGGCCTGAAGTTCAACGAACTGGTCGCCAGCGGCGCGGTCAAGGCGCCGATCGTGATCGGTCGCGACCATCTCGACAGCGGCTCGGTCGCCAGCCCCAATCGCGAGACCGAAGGGATGCGAGATGGCTCGGACGCCATCGCCGACTGGCCGTTGCTCAACGCACTCATCAACGCCGTTAACGGCGCCACGTGGGTGAGCATTCATCACGGCGGCGGCGTCGGCATCGGCTACAGCATCCACGCCGGGCAGGTGATCGTGGCGGATGGCACGCTGGCAGCAGCGGCGCGGTTGGAGCGCGTCCTCACCAGCGACCCCGGCATGGGCGTCGCCCGTCACGCCGACGCCGGCTACCCGGAAGCGATCGAGTTTGCGCGCACACACGGTATAAAGTTGCCGATGATTACCAATCGGTAGGGGTATCGGTGCAACGCATTGATAAAGATTAACAAAATAATCCGGCAATCGGCGTAGTCACTGCGAGCATGAGATGTCGGCTCATCTCACGTAGGTCATCGCCTCCGGCGTGACATCGTGTCTGAGGGCGTCCGGCTGGAAGCCGAACCTACGATTACCGAATCTATTTGTTAAACTTCATCAATACTTGATATAGTCAAAGCTCGCCGCCGCTGCTAAACTCTGATGTCTTGCCTACCCTATTGGAACGATCTCGATCCCATCCGCCATCACCCAGCCGACCAGCCCATCTTCGGCGCGCACGCGATACCAGCGCACACCGCTCAGCTCGACTGGATAGACGACGATGTCTCCTGGCGGGCCAAGCACCGTGAAACGGTCGCCTGCTGCGTATTCGGCGAGCGTCGGCGCGTTTGGTTCGGCTGCAGCGTAGATGCGCAGCATTCCGCGCGCCTGCACTTCGACGCCGACCGCAAGAACGTCTGGATCGATCAACGGCGCAGAAGGCTCTCCGTCCGGTTCGTCAGCCGTAGTGACGCCAGATTCACCGGTTTTCGGCGCAGCGGGCGTCAACGAGGTGACGCCGCTCTCCACAGTAACCTGCGGTGCGGGCAACGTCGCCACAGGTTGATCGGTGCACGCGCTGACAAACGTGATCACCAACACAACCGCAGTCAAGCCCGCAACCATCCGCACGATCCACGTCATCCGCATTGTGCCCATCATTGATCCGAGCTTCCTTTCCGGGCATCTTTGAGCAGCGCCAACATCGCAGCGAGCGATCGCGTATTGATGACATCCGCCGCAGTCAGCCACCCGCGCCGCGCCACGCCGACGCCATATTCAGCCAATTCGAGTTCGCGCGGGCTGTGGGCGTCGCAGTTGATGACAAGTTTGCAGCCCAATTCGACGGCGCGGCGTGCATACACGTCGCTCACGTCGAGGCGCGCTGGGTTGGCGTTGATCTCCACCACCGTGCCTGTCTCTAGGCATGCCTGCAAAATACGCTCCATGTCGATCTCGGTTGGCGGGCGCTCGCCGATGATGCGTCCAGTCGGATGTCCCAAAATATCGACGTGCGGGTTGCGGATCGCCTTGAGACAGCGTCCTGTGATTGTCTCGCGATCCTGGCGCTGTGCACTGTGGATGCTGGCGACGACGACATCCAGCTCCTCCAGCACGTCGTCAGGCAAGCCCAGCGAGCCGTCAGCCAAAATCTCCACCTCGCTGCCCTGGAGCAGGCGAAAGTCGATTTCCTGTTCGGCGCAGCGGCGATTGTAGGCGTCGATCTCGGCGCGCTGGCGGCGCAGCTTTTCAGCATCGACGCCCTGTACGATGCCTAGCCCGATGCTATGATCGCTGACGTTCCAGTAGCGATAGCCGCGCGCCCGCGCCGCCTCCGCCATCTCTGCCACACTGGCGCCGCCGTCGCTCCAGGTTGTGTGGCTGTGTAGTTCGCCCTGTAATTGGTCGAGCGTGATCAGTTCGGGCAGGGTGTGCTGGCGAGCGGCCTGCACTTCGCCGCGGTTCTCGCGCAGCTCGGGCGCCACCCAGTCGAGACCGAGAAACGCGTAGAGGCCAGCCTCCTCCTCGAAGAAACGCTGTTCGCCTGCGGGCGCGTCGCCATCACCAGTGGCGGTCAAACCATATTCGTTCAGGCTCCAACCTTGCTTGAGCGCAAGTTCGCGCAGGGCGACGTTGTGTTCCTTGCTGCCGGTGAAATATTGCAGCGCCGCGCCCCAATGTTTGCGCTCGACCACACGCAGATCGACCTGCAAACCGTTGCCCAGCACCACGCTCGACTTGGTCTCGCCAGCGCCGACTACATCTGCCACTTCGGGGAGTGTGCGGAAACTCTCCATCACCAGCGCCGGCTGCGTGCTCACGCAGAGAATATCCACATCGCCGATCGTCTCTTTCCAACGGCGCAGACTGCCGGCGACTTCGATGCGCTCGATGGCGCTGTCGGGCAGTCGTGAGCGCAGCTCGGCGATGATGCGCAGGGCAAGCGGTCGCGCTGCGCCGATCGGGGTGCGTTCGTCGGCGCCTTGTTCGCTGCGTTTTGTCAACAGCTCGATGCCTTTGAGAATTTTCTCCTCGCTTTTGGCGCCAAAGCCTTTCAGGTCGCGCAGTTGACCTGTTTCCGCCGCGGCGCGCAGCGCCGCCACGCTGTCGATCCCCAACTCTTCCCACAGACGTTTCGCCTTTTTCGGTCCCATATCGGGAATCTGCATCATATCGACCACGCCCTGCGGCACCTGTGCGAAGAGTGCATCGAATTCCGGGTCGCTGCCGTTCGCCAGCAGATGATGGATGGCGTCGCCAATGCCCTTGCCAACGCCCTGGATGCTCGTCAGTTCGCCAGCGGCGTCGACGGCGTTGATGTCCTGCGCCAGGTTGCGGATGCTCTCTGCTGCGTTCTGGAAGGCGATGATGCGGAAGCGGTTGGCGTCGAGAATCTGCAAACGCGCGGCCACACCGCTCAAGATGGCGGCCACATCGCGATTGGTAAGACGGTTGGTGTTCATGGTTGGGCTGATTGTATCACATGGCGTGATGTTGGAGAATCCATCAAATCCAAAACCTCAAAAGAAAAGACGCCATCTGCTGTCCCCCGAAGGCTGGATTGGGGCCAGCCACAACAGATGGCGTCACTAAATATAATACAACAATGCCGATTGGCTGTCAAATTCGCATTTGTGTTGAATTTGAGGATTTTTTATTCAACACTATCCAAATGGCTAGTAGACAAGCCAAAGCACAAGATGTACACTGATGAATAGTTGACTGACCGTCGGTCAGTCAATTGATCAGGCAATGATGAAATCAAGGAGTTTGCAATGCCCCGTGTGGTAAAAGAGTACGACGAACGATACAACGAATTCCTCGACGTTGCGCAACGTCTCTTTTACCAAAAGGGCTATGAACAAACGTCGGTGCAGGAGATTATTCAAGAGATCGGCGTCGCCAAGGGGCTGTTCTACTATTATTTCAGTTCCAAAACCGACCTGCTCGACGCAATGATTAACCGGATGATGCTGCAGGCGATCGCTGTGCTCCAGCCGTTGGTTGAGGATCCGACGATGGATGCATTGACCAAGTTGGGCCGCTTTTTCGACCGCACGCAAAGCTGGAAGTTGGCAAATAAGGCGTTGATGCTCGAATTGACACGCGTGATGTACCGTGATGACAACATCTTGCTGCGCACGAAGTTCAGCGCAACGGCGATGCCGCACATTGTGCCGCTGTTGGCTGCGATCGTGCGCCAGGGCGTTGAAGAGGGCGTCTTTAACGTCGAGCATCCTGACGAAAGCGCTGAAATCTTGCTGGAGTTGGGGCAGGCAATGTCGGGTGCAGTGGCGAATTTTCTGCTTAGCCCGCGACCGGATGACGCCGAATTCGAAGCGTGGCTGGCCGGAATCGAGCGTCGCGTGCGCAGTTATGAGCGAGGTATTGAGCGCATCCTGGGCGCGGCGCCATACTCGATTTGCCTGATTACAGATGATCAACTGCACGAGTGGTTCACAGAATAGAGTAGTGGTTGAGCAAAGGAGTATACAATGGGCGAAACTGTCAAACTGGCATGGCGCAACATGTGGCGCAACTGGCGACGTACAGCGATTGCACTGGTGGCAATTGTGCTGGGTCTGGTCTTGCTGCTATTGTTGAGCGCGCTCATCAATGGGTCGGATCAGGCGATCTTTGGCAACGCCGTCAAAGTATACGGAGGTGCGGTGCAGGTGCATGCGCCAGGATATCGGGATCGAGTTAATCGAATGCCGCTGCTGCCGCTCGATGACCCGGACGCCGTTGTCCAGGCGGCATTGGCGCAGCCGACAGTGATTGCAGCGGCGAAACGTATTCACACCGGCGGCATTCTGGCAAAGGGAGGCGAATCTCTCCCGATAGCGATCACGGCGATTCAACCGTCAGTTGAGGCGCCGATCAGCATTCAGGCGGAGAATGTCGTGGCAGGACGCTTTTTGCTCGATGGCGAGGGCGACGCTGTCTTTATCGGTAAGGGACTGGCCGATCAACTGGGCGTTGGCGTCGGCGACCGCGTCACGCTGCTCGGACACAGCAAGCACGAGACCATGCGGCAGCGCACTGTCACAGTGGTTGGCATCTATTCGCTTGGATCGCCCGACCTGGAGAAGACCACGGCGTTCATTACGTTGGAACAAGCGCAGAGCCTCTTCAACCTGCGCGACCAATCCACTGAGGTGGCAATTTCGCTGAGCGACGTAGCGCACGAACAGACCGTGATCCCGGCGCTGCAGGCAGCGTTGCCAGGCTATGAGGTCGATTCGTGGAAGACGCTCAAGCCAGAGATCACCGATACGATGGCGACGAAGCAGGTCTTCACCTCCGTGCTTGGGATTGTCGTGATCCTGATCGCCAGCATCGGCATCCTCAACTTGCAGCTCATGGCTGTGTTTGAGCGCACACGCGAGATGGGTGTGTTGGCAGCGTTGGGCATGAAAAGTCGCCAGGTCATGGCGCTTTTTCTGGTCGAAGGAACCTTGATCGGCGTCGTCGGCGCAGTGATTGGCTGTCTGGCGGGCGTCGGCGTGGTGATGCTGATTCGTATGACGGGCGGCATCAACTTCTCCTTTGCGGCGGGCATGGGCGAGGTGACGGCGTTGATGGGCACGCATCTCATGCCGACGCTGTCGGTGGCTGATGTCGTCGTGCGCGGCGTACTTGTTGCGATCATCGCCGGGTTTGCCTCGCTCTATCCGGCCTGGCAGGCATCGCGCAAGGAGCCGGCTGACGCGCTGCACCATGTGTAGGAGGAGTGAGGGGCGAGTTGCGAGGGGCGGCAGTTTGGCGCCCGATGCAATCGCATGGCGATACAAAGTGGGAACCGGTGTAAATCCGTCTAATCCGCTCAATCTGCGTTCTATTCTTGAGTTGTAGGAGAAGTACGATGGCCTGGACAAAATTATGGGTGATTGCCTATCGCGACCTGACGCGCAACCGGCGGCGCACCTTTTTTACCTTACTGGCGGTGGCGCTGGGGTTGGCGTTGTTGATCACGCTCAACGGCTACATTGCCGGTGTGCTGGAGGATTCGCTGCAAAACAGCATCCGTTTGCAGACAGGACACGTGCAGGTGCGCGCCGCCTCCTTTCCTAACGACAAGCGCAGCCTGCAATGGAAAGACCTGGTCGAGCGCCCAGAGACGATTGTGGCGCAGGCGCAGGCGATGCCCGAAGTATTGGCGGCGGCGCCAGTGCTCTGGGCCGACGCCATCCTCAACACCAGCGATGAGTCAATGGGCATACAGATCAACGGTATCGATGTAAGCTCGCAGCTCTACGACCCGATCCGCAGCGCCATAGTGGCCGGCGCATTTCTCGAAGCAGACGACCGAAGCGGTGTGCTCGTTGGCAGGCGGTTGGCCGAAAGCCTGGGTTTGGGGGTGGGCGACGCCATCCGGCTGACCACAATCAACGCCAACGGCGAGCCAGAAGAAGCGCCGTTCGTGATCCGCGGCCTCTTTACCAGCGGCGTACTGGTCTACGACGAAGCCACGATCTTCATGCCGTTGGCAAAGGCGCAATCCTTCACATTGACGGGCAGCCGCGCCAGCACGGTGATGGTGCAACTGCATCGCCAGGATGATGCTGACGCCGTGGCCGCAGCGCTGGCGCAGCCAGGATTGCAGGTGCTCACCTGGCGCGATCTAAACGCAGTTTTCCTGGACACCATCGGCGCGGCGATGAGTTTCTACATCATCTTCGATGCGATCGTCATGCTGATCGTCGCTGTAATCATCTCCAATACGTTGCTGATGGCGGTCTTCGAGCGAATCCGCGAGATCGGCATCCTTGCCTCGTTGGGCATGAAACGCGGCCAAATTATGCGCATGATGCTTTTCGAGGCGTCGATTATTGCGCTGGCTGGCATCGCAGTTGGGATCGTCCTGGGGCTGCTCGGCGTCTACTTCTTGACACAGAACGGCTTTGTCATGGGCGAAATGGCAGCCGCCGCCGGCAACATGCCGATCAGCAATGTGGTCTACGCTCGCTTCGTGCCCGACACGTTTGCCTGGCTGGCTGTATGGACCTTCATTGTGGCATTGGTCGCGTCGCTCTATCCCGCCTGGTTTGCCGCTCGCCTGGAGCCGGTCAGGGCGTTGCATACGAGTTAGGCGTTGCGAGAGGCGCCACTGAAATCCCGGCGTCTCGTTGGTTGCTTAGGATACTGCGTGGTCAGCACACAAAATGCGGAGCATGCACCACGAATCGAAACACGAAACACGTAACACGAAACACGAAACACGAAACACGTAACACATAACACGTAACAAAGAGGCATCTCCATGTCAATTATAGAACTCTCTGACATTCGCAAGACATATCGCATCGGTGAAGTGGAAACGCGCGCGCTGGACGGCGTTTCACTGAAATTTGAGGCAGGCGAGTTCGCCGCCGTGGTCGGTCCCTCCGGTTCGGGCAAGACGACCTTGTTGCAGATCATCGGCTGTCTGGACAAACCTGACCAGGGAACCGTGATCATCGACAACCGCGATGTGACGCGGCTCGACGCCAATCGTCGCGCCGACCTGCGTCGCGATGTAATCGGCTTCATCTTCCAATTCTTTGCGCTTGTGCCGGTGCTCGACGCCTACGAAAATGTCGAGCTGCCGCTCCTGTTGAGCGGCGTCGGCGCCAAAGAGCGCCGTGAACGCACGCTGGAAATGCTTGATGCGGTCGGCCTTTCCGATCGGATCCACCATCGCCCAGACCAACTCAGCGGCGGGCAACAGCAACGCGTGGCGATCGCGCGTGCGCTGGTCAAGCGCCCGTTGATGGTGCTGGCGGATGAGCCAACCGCCAACCTCGACACCGCCAATGGCGAGCAGGCAATGGAAATCATGCAACGTCTCAACGAGCAGACCGGCACAGCGTTCATTTTCGCCACTCACGACCCACGCGTCATGAGCTTTGCACGGCGTACAATCCGTCTGGTCGATGGGCGCATCGCCGAAAATGGCTCTGTGGGCTGACAAGCTGTTGAAGGCGTCGTCTGTCGCAGCGTTGAGACAAAGAGATTAAAGGTTAAAGAGAAGGGCGGAAAAATGCGCGCAGCGAATATCGTTTCACAGCGGTTTGTTGCGGTCTTTTTGATTCTATCGTTGTTCCTGGTTGCCGGTTGTGCACAGATGACGCCAGCGCCGACCCCAACGCCAGCGCCAACGCCGATACCGCCGATAGCGCTGGTGCGAACAGAAGGGAGTCGCGTCACAGCCTCGGCGCGCGTGGCGCCAGCGCAGCGCGCCAACCTGGCGCTGCTGGCATCGGGACGCGTGGCTGAAGTGTTGGTGGAGGTAGGCGACGTCGTACCCGCTGGCGCGCTGCTGTTGCGTCTCGACGACGCAGCGGCGCAGATTGCGTTGACGCAGGCGCGCGCCGCCTATTTCCGTGCCCAGGCGCAGCTTGCCGAGGTGCAGGCCGCGCCGCAGCCATCGGCGTTGGCGGTTGCGCAGGCGCAGCTTGACGCCGCGCAAGCGCGGCTTTCCCAGCTGGCCGATCCGGCGCGTCCCTCGCAGATTGCGGCCGCCCAGGCAGACCTGGCTGCTGCGCAGTCTGCGTATCAAGCGCTTTTCGATGGCCCTGATGAGTCGGCGCGCATCAACGCGCAGGCTGCGCTTTCCAACGCACGCGCTGCTTTACAGCAAGCACAATCTGCTTACAACGAGGTAAGCTGGCGCAACGACATTGGCGCATTGCCGCAAAGCCGTCAGCTTCAGGAAGCGTCGGTCAATTTCGAGGCCGCGCAGGCGCGCTACGACGCACTCTTTGCCGAGCCGGACGCCGAACTTGTCGCAGCCGCGCGTGCGCGCATCGAGCAGGCGCGCTCTGCCCTTGATCGGTTGCAGGCGCCGGCGACGGAGGCTCAGCTGGCGGAAGCTGAAGCGCAGGTGCGCGCTGCACAGGCGCAGGTAGACGCGCTGACCGAGGGCGTACGCAGCGAAACGCTCTCGGTTGTGGCCGGTGCAGTCGCCGAGGCGCGCGCCCTGCTGCAACGCGCTGAACAGGAGCTGGTGAACCTGGAATTGCGCGCACCGTTCACCGGCACCGTGACGGCAGTGAACGCAGCAGAGGGAGAATTCGTCGGCGCTGGCGCACCGATCGTGACGCTTGCTGACCTCGACCACCTGCAGGTGGAGACATTTGATCTCAGCGAACGCGACATTGCTCTTGTCCAGATCGGCCAGACTGCCAGTGTGCTGATCGAACCGTTGCTCATCACCGTGCCTGCGCGCGTTGTGCGCATCTCACCTCAGGCAAGCACCATCGGCGGCGACGTCGTCTACACCGTCTGGCTCGCTCTCGACCAACAGCCAGACGCCCTACGTTGGGGGATGAGCGCGGAAGTGACAATTGAGTAATGCACAATCACCCTACTACCAAGCAGCCTTACATTGCTGTTTTGTAATTTGGAGTGAACCCTGAATCGTGTTACTCTAAATTGTAAGCTTGCTTGTAGGCGCTGCGCGAATTCAGATCTCCAAATGCACGCTGAGCTGCACCTTGCATGTGACATGCGGCTAACGAATCCCAGATTTGCGATTGTGCCGATGGTTTTGTGTCGTTATCCGTAGCTCTTCTTCAAACTCAATCAAGGAGTAGAAAATGAGATTGCACAGTCGTGTGGTTTCGACGCTGCTGGTTTTGAGCATGCTGGTGGGGATGTCAACGTCAGCCTTTGCCCAAGATCAGTGGGCAGGCAGCCAGGATGAAACGCTTCAGCAAAGACGGATCGTGCCTGCACCGAATGCACCTACAGATGCGGCAGCAGTGCAGCGCGAGCGGCGCGCTCAGAGTGGCGCCACGGTCCCTGCTGCGCTGCAGCATAACCCTGCGATACATGAATTGGAGGCGATGGGTGACGAGGTAATCAATGTGGTCGTTCATCTTGAGATGCCGGCGCTTGTTGATCAAGTGAGCGCCGCTGGCGCTGAGCGCACAGCCTATGCCGACCAAGTTGTCAAGATGCAGGCGCAGGTTGGCGCCAACATTGAAACGTTGGGTGGTAAGGTGCTCTTCAAGTTTACCACGCTAAGCAGCGGCATTGCTGCCCAGATTCCGGCGAATCTTGCTGGCCGTATTAGCCGCATCCCAGGCGTTAGCCATGTTTCTCATGTGAAAGATTACACTCGGGATTTGGCTGAAACCGTGCCCTTCATTGGCGCTAAAACGTTGCAAGATTTGGGCGTCACTGGTCAGGGTGTGAAAGTGGCCGTGATCGATTCTGGCATTGACTTTTCGCATTTAGCTTTTGGTGGGCCCGGCACAGTGGCGGGTTGGGAAGCCGCCTACTATGGTGACAGCGCCGATTGCAATCGAAGTGTAGCTCACGACCCCGACTGCGCTTATGCCAAAGACGCCGACCCGACTCTCTTTGGCCCGAATGCGCCGCGTGTCAAAGGGGGCTTCGACTGGCTCGGTGAACAATGGGATGGCACTGCCGCCAATAATGTCATCTTAACAGACACGAACCCGATCGACGTTGAGGGACACGGCACACATGTGGCGGATATTATTGGGGGGCTTGGCTATGAGGCAGGCGTCAATGCGGACGGCTCTTATCCGGCTAAGGGGCGCGGTGTGGCGCCAGGCGTCGAACTATATGGCTTCAAGGCATGCGCTTCATTTGGTTCGGCGTGCAATGGACTGGCGTTGCTGGCTTCGGTCGACAATGCCGCCGATCTAGATCGCAATCCGGCGACGGTGGACCCGGTTGACATCATCAACATGTCGCTTGGCTCGAATTATGGTCAACCCGAGGATGATCTAACTCATTTCGCCAACAAGGCGGCGGAGATGGGGATCATTGTTGTCGCGTCGGCGGGCAACTCGGCCAATAAACCTTTCATTGCTGGCAGCCCGTCGATCGGCGACGGCGTGATCAGCGTAGCCCAGACGACCGTGCCATCAGCCACGCGTTACCCGCTCTTCTACGAGTCGAGCGCAGTAACAGGCACGATCGATGCGGCGGTTTTCCAGAACTGGTCGGTTGCTCCTGACGCAACTGAAATTCAGGGGCCTGTTGTGTATGGAAACGCAGATGGGACAAACCGCAATGGTTGCGTCCCTTACACAGACGACATGACAGGCAAAGTGGTGTTGGCTGATCGTGGTGTGTGCGCCTTCACGTTGAAGGCGAAGAACGCATCGGCGGCTGGGGCAGTTCTGTCGCTGATAGGCCTGGTCGCCCCTGGCGATCCCTTCGAGGGAGGCGATGGAGGTGACCGCCCGATCACGATTCCTGTCTTCATGATCAGCCAGGCGGATTCGAACCTTCTCAAGGCGCAGATCGCCAACAGCCTTGTGGCTGGGGTGAACCCGGCGCAAGCCATCAATCTTGCCTACATGGTGGTTGGCAGTTCCTCGCGCGGTCCGCGCAACCATGACAACAAGATCAAGCCAGATATCGGAGCGCCTGGGGCCTCTGTGTCGGCGATTGCTGGCGGCGGCGCTGCAAGCGGACCGTTCGGCGGCACGTCCGGCGCAGCGCCAATGGTTTCGGGTGTGGCTGCGTTGCTCAAAGAAGTGCATGGCTCCAGTTTCTCGGTTCAAGAATACAAGGCGCTGCTGATGAACACCGCCAATCTGGAAATTTGGGAAGGCGACCCCGGTGCATTGCTGGCGCCGATCACGCGCATCGGCGGCGGTCAAGTCGATGCAGCGGCGGCATATTCGAGCACACTCATCGCCTGGGACAGCACCGCAGAGGTTAGCGCAGCGCCGATGTCGTCGCTGGCATGGACAGGGAGCCTATCTTTTGGCTATTTGGCGGTAGCCGGTGATCAGGCGTACACGCGCACTCTGACGATCAAGAACATCGGCAATACGCCGCAGAATGTTGTAATACGGTCGCTCTTCCGTTATCCTGTGGACGAGGGTCGAGGCGTCACGGTCACGCCAAACGTTACAAGCGCGTCGATCCCTGCCGGTGAAAGCATTCAAGTCCCTGTCGTGCTGCACGTCTTCCCTGCCGGCAACCAAGCGGCTGGACAAGATGGATTCCATCAATGGGATGTCAACAAAGGCGCTCTGGGAGCCGACGGCAATTCACTGACATTCCAGGAATATGATGGGTACATCGAGATTGCACCGGCGACTGGTGATCCGATTCATGTTGTCTGGCACGTATTGCCCAAGGCGGTGGCCGATCTCTCGCTGAGCGCAAACGGTGTGATGTCAGGCGCCCGTGCGTTGATAAATGCTTCGTCGCTCGTCACCGGCGCAGTCGAAGTCTTCGATCTGCTGGTTGTAGATGCTAACGACTACAACTATGTTGTAGGCGATTGCACCTCCGCTGGCTTTCAGCCAGGCTGCACTGCGTCGTTGATCGATCTCAAGGAAGTTGGCATTTTTTCTACAGGAGTTGTCAGCCCGAATGATCTGCTCTTGTTCGCTGTGACAATCTGGGACTCCCCGTTCCGCGCTGGTCAATATCCGGCTGGGTTTGACATCTACATCGACGCCGATCTTGATGGAAATGAAGACTACATCGTTTTCAATGCCGACCTTGCATTGAACGGCAGCGACGGACGCAACGTAGTCTTTACGTACGATTTAGCAGCAGACACGATAACGCCGGTCTATTTCATTGATTCGACCTTCAACACACAGAACTTCATCTTGCCGATGGATGTCGAATTGATCGGGCTGGCGCCGGGGCAGCCGTTCCGTTTTTCTGTGCGTGCGTTTGATGCATATTTCACAGGCAATCTCACCGATTGCGCTCCGAAGGTCGGAAACGCTTGTGTGTGGAGTGACATCTATACACCAGGACAACCTCGCTTCACAATTACCGGCTTTGAAGATGGAATTGCCGAAGTGCCGCCTTCCGGTTCGACAGATTTTGCATGGAACTTGAGTCAAGAAGGCGCTCAGGCGTCGCCTGCTCACAAGGGCTTCCTCTTCATGTATCGCAATGCACTCGTCGGCCGAGAATCAGATCACTTGATGATTGGACAATTGTATCTGCCGGTCATTCAATCGGGTGATCGCTAGGCTGCCTTTCTTCAAGTTAGCTTGGTTAGGGGAAATGCCTGATGCAGAACAGCGTTTGGAGAGTGTTCGTTATAGGGCTATTGGTGGCGATCTTTATGACGCCGATGGGTGTATCGGCTTCTGTGGTCAGCGTTGAAGTCGGGCGTACATCTGCGTTGCCAACTTTGTTGATTGGATCGGCATCCAACGTGACACGTTGAGGAGTGGTCGCTACATGGTCTCTGATGCCTCCGGGCTTCCTGGTCACAGTTTCGTCGGCGACGATTCGATCACAACTGTTGTGCGAGCAATCGAGGTGATGTTGCCGCTGATTACGCGCTGATCTCGTAGGGCCGTGAGCGAATCAAAGAGCGAATTGTCGTCTTCTTTTTGTTCGTGACTCACGCAACCATCCTGCCCTGTTCAGAGGAGAATGGCTGATCGTAGCCATTCTCTTCTTGTTTTTGCCTCTTGCACTTTTTTGGTACGATAGATTGTATCGGTTCCACAGTGTTAATCGAGGGCATTGCCTATGAGTGCACAGTACGCCGCCATCCCGATTCTGCGCGCAGTCAACTCCCTGCCGCCGCCTGAAAACGCGTCGCTAGACGAACCGACGCTCTATTTCAACAAGGAGTTGAGCTGGGTCGATTTCAACTGGCGCGTGCTGGCGCTGGCGATGGACGAGCGAACGCCGTTGATGGAGCGCGTCAAGTTTGTTGCGATCACGGCCAGCAACCTGGATGAGTTTGTGCAGAAACGTATTGGCGGCTTGCGACGACAGGAAGCCGCTGGCGTACGCCAGCTTTCGGACGATGGTCGCACGCCGACCGAGCAGCTCCGTCTTCTCCACCACGCCACAACGCAGATGCACAGTCGATTGACTGCACTGTGGGAAACTGAGCTGCGCCCGCGCCTGGCTATGGAAGCGGGCGTGCGCGTCGTCAATTATGCCGACCTGTCGGTCGAGCAGCGCAGCAGCCTGCACGAACGCTTTCACGACGAGATTTATCAGGTGCTCACGCCGCTGGCGGTAGACCCAGGTCATCCCTTTCCTTTTATTTCTAACCTTAGCCTCTCTCTGGCGGTTGTGTTGCGCAACCGTAAACAGGGCACGACACACTTTGCCCGCATCAAATTGCCTAGCCCGCGTCTGTTGGAAGTATGCTGCGCCACTGCCGAAACGTGCGAACCTGATGTATGTCGGATTTTTGTACCGGTCGAACAGCTTGTCGCCGCGCACGTCGATGAACTTTTTCCTGGCATGGATGTGGTCAGCGCCCATCCGTTTCGCGTCACGCGCAACGCTGACGTGCGCCGCGACGAAGAGGAGGCTGAAGACCTGTTAGAGATGATCTCGGCAGAGCTGCGCGAGCGACGCTTCGCAGCAGTCGTGCGATTGGAAGTTGACAAGGCCATGCCAGAGTACGACCGTCAACTGCTTGTGCGCGAGCTGAACCTGCGCCTTGAAGATGTCTACGAAGTCGACGGCTTGCTTGACTTGACTTGTCTTTTTATGTTGGCCAACATCGAGCGACCGTCACTGCAATACGAGCCGTGGGAGCCGGTGATTCCAGCACGACTGCAGCACGAAGGCGAAAGCAAGGATGCGCCGGATATTTTCGCCATCATTCGCAAGGGCGACCTGATGGTTCATCATCCCTACGATTCCTTTGCTGCCAGCACGCAGCGTCTATTGGAAGAGGCGGCCGAAGACCCCAATGTCCTTGCCATCAAGCAGACGCTCTATCGCACCTCGGACAATTCACCGATTGTGAAGGCCTTGATCCGAGCCGCTGAAAAGGGCAAACAGGTCGCTGTGTTGGTCGAGGTGTCGGCGCGCTTCGACGAAGCCAACAACATCGAATGGGCGCAAATGTTGGAGAATTCTGGCGTCCACGTCACCTATGGGCTGGTCGGGCTGAAGACGCACACCAAAGCCACGCTGATCGTACGCAGCGATCGCGACCGTATTCGCACCTACTGCCACATCGGCACCGGCAATTACAATCCAAAGACAGCGCGTCTTTACACGGACTTGGGGCTGCTCACCTGCCGACCGGAGCTGGGGCGTGATGTTGTCAACCTCTTTCACTTCCTCACCGGCTATGCGCCGGGTCAGCGTTACGAACAGGCATTGGTGGCGCCGGAATATATGCGCAAACGCTTTGAAGCGCTGATCGATGCAGAGATTGCTCACCAACAGGAATCAGGCAACGGACGAATGATCGCCAAGATGAACGGCCTGGACGACAAACGCATGGTGCGCAAGCTCTATGAAGCGTCGCAGGCCGGCGTGCAGATCGATCTGATCATCCGCGGCCACTGTACGCTGCGCCCCGGTTTGCCCGGCTACAGCGACAACATCCGCGTCATCAGCATCTTAGGACGCTTTCTGGAGCATGATCGTATCTTCTATTTCCACAACGGCGGCAAGCCGATCACGATTATCGGCAGCGCTGACTGGCGCACGCGCAATCTGGTCCGCCGCGTCGAACTGGCTGTTCCTGTGACCGAACCAGCATTGCAGCAGCGGCTGATCGACATTCTACACGATGCATTGAACGACAACCGCTCCGCCTGGGAACTGGACTGCGACGGCAATTATCGGCTGCGGATGCCGGCGCCGGGTGAAGAAGCGCGCGAGTTCCAGGTGATCCTGATGGAGAAGGCACAGAAGCGGGGATAAACGCATGTCCCTGCGTAGCTTATCCAACCTCTTGAAAGCCTACAGTGGCTAGCTGTGTGCTCGCCAATGTCATGTTGACGATGCTCGAAGAGTTCGAGGTCACGCTGCTCGATTCCCGATTAGAGAGATGCAATAGCCCCTTTTTTGTGTGTTTGCCCTGATCTTGAGTTTGTTGCACAATCGATTGGTCAACCGTCTGGTGGATCGGCTGCGCTTGCAGCGGCGCCTGCCGCCGATCTGGCGTTGTGCGCCTGATGGTTGTCAACGCAGACTGTTGGACAGCTATCTGATAAAAGGAGAATATCCATGCAGAAAAGAATGCTTGGTCTGTTTATGTTCTGTATCCTTGTCTTATTGTCTACAACGGCTGTCCACGCCCAGGATACGCCGACAGGGGACAACGTCATCTTCTTGCAGGCAGGCGCATTTGACCCGTTGCAACAGCCACTGGTTGACGCCGCTGGCATCGACGGTGCTACATCACCCTATTATCTTGTTCAGTTCGCCGGTCCGGTCGAACAGGCCTGGCTCGATCAGGTGACGGCGCTCGGCGGTGAGGCGCTTGGCTACATCCCCAACGACACGCATATCGTGCGTATGGATGCAGCCGTCGCACCCAGAGTGCAGCAATTGCCGAACGTGCGCTGGGTGGGACCATACCGCGCATCGTACAAGATCGCACCGACTTTGCTGCACAGTTATATGGAGGTGGGAGCATCTGCAAGCGAGCCGGTGAAGATGACCGTCATTGCATTTCCTGGCGAGTCGCTTGACGCTGTGAGCGAGTTCGTGCATGCCCAGGGAGCGATTGTCGAGGAAGCGGCGGACACCCCGGTCGGTCCGGTGTTGCGTGTTGCCGCCCCGATCGGAGTGATTCCAACTTTTGCCTTGCATCCGGCGGTGAGCTGGATCGAACGTTTCATACAGCCAACGACCACCAATGCCGAAGGGCGCAAGCTAATGGGGGCGGAGGCAGTCTGGCAATCGTTCGGCTATTTCGGCGCCGGGCAGATCGTCGCCATTTCCGACTCTGGCTTGAGCGTACAGGGCGCCTTAAGCGCTGACTTTACCGGGCGTCTGGTGAAAGGTTTCGCGCCGAGCGAAATGAACCTTTCTAGCGCCGCCTGTCGCGCCAAAACGACCTACACTGATCTCAACGGCCACGGCACGCATGTCGCTGGCTCTGTCCTCGGCAGCGGCGTGCGTTCAGGCAGCAACCCGTCTGCGCACGACTACGCCAACTCACACGCCGGCGTTGCACCAGAAGCGCAGATGGTTTTTATGGCGCTCAACACCGACGGCAGCACCGGCATTCAGTGCATCGATCTCAACGGCGATTTCATCGTCAAAGGCTATCAGGAAGGCGCACGCATCTCGACGAACAGTTGGGGCGCCAGCGATGGCGGCGCATACAACCAGCTTTCCAGCCTTGTGGATGACTACATCTGGCGGAACAAAGACTATTTGGTGCTCTATTCAGCCGGCAACGCCGGGCCTGGCGCCCAAACCGTCGGCTCTCCAGGCACGGCGAAGAACGTGTTAACGGTCGGCGCCAGCGAGAACAACCGCCCGGACAAGGGTCAGGGCGCCGACGATCCAAACACGATGGCGAACTTCTCCAGTCGCGGTCCGACCGCCGATGGCCGGCTCAAGCCCGACGTCGTGGCGCCAGGAACGTGGGTTCTCTCCGTGCGCGGTGCGCAGGCGCCGGATGATAGCTTCTGGGACAACTTCAACCAGGATTACGCCTTTATGGGCGGCACATCGATGGCGACGCCGTTGACAGCCGGCGGCGCAGCCATTGTACGCGAGTGGCTGAACAAGGCGCGCGGCGTCGCCAACCCGTCGGCGGCTTTGCTCAAAGCGCTCATGATCAACGGCGCCACTCAACTTCCCGGTCAGAATGTCGTCAACAACAACAGTGGACATGGCCGTGTTGATCTCAAGAACACACTGAACGCCAACTATGTGATCATGGACGACCATGTGCAGGGGGTGACGACCGGTAATGTTGTCACCTACACGGTTCAGGTGGTGGCGGCAACCGCGCAGGGCGTCTTGTATGCAGCAAGCAGCGACGCGCCGACGCCATTGCAGTCGCCCGATGCATTTCAGTTGAAAGCGTCGACGCCGATAGTGGCGGCGTCGGTTGCCGTCACTACGCCCAGTGAACTGAGCGGCGCTCCGCTGCCTGGGTTTGACCAGGCGCGACCACACACACCGATCACGGACGATGATGGCAACGGCAAAGCCGGATTGGCGCCATTGACGAACGACGCCCCTGCACTGCAAAGCAGGCAACCGACGACCGGGTCAGCGTCCGCCCACAACCGCTTTCAACCCATTGACGAAGCGCAGAACCCCTCGACGCAGAATTTCCGCCAACATATGATCGGTGGCGGTGACTTTGAGGACCCGGATTGGACCAACTACTGGCAGTATGTCTGGCTTGGCAGCGGCGTACCGGTGCGCACCAGCAACCCGGCGTTCGTCATCAATGGTCAACACTCGATGTGGTTGGGCGGTACGCCGGTCAATGATGCACTTCTCTACCCGATCCAGTTCCCTGACGCCATCGCCAACGATCTGGTCAGTGAGATCGGGTTCCGGCTGCGAATCGTCAACCCAGACAGTACGTTCGACTATTTCTGCGTGGCATTAATCGACGCCTCCGGCTACTTCATCGGCCCCTATGCGCCTGCTCAGCCGGATTGCACAGACCAGGCAGGCAATTTCACCTATACACTCGAGTTCGATGCCGCTACGCGCACTGCGTTGGCGGGGCAGGCGGCTTACTTCGTTGTTTTCACAGACGGGGATGGCGTCGAACCGCACATGTCGGCGTTTGTCGATGACATTGTGTTGATCGTCGATTTCCCGTCGGTGACGGCGTCGATCACGCCGCCCGCTGGCCCACCGGGAACGACGTTCCTGCTGACGGGAAAGTACAATGTGCCCTATGGCTGGGTCGACATCTGCATCAGTCCTTGCAGCAATGCCACCTATATCACAACTGCATGGGCGGATGCCGCCGGTGACATCGCTGCCTTCTTACGCAGTTCTGAGAGCATTGCGCCGGGCGTCTATCCGATTCAAACCTACAATGTTGGCGGCCGCACTGCGGAAACCGCAGTGACCATTTCTGGCGCTGTACAGCCGACGTTGGTGGTGACGCCCACCTCAGCCTCGGCTGGCGCGGAGTTCGGCTTCACCGGCAGCGATTATCTGCCCGGCGATCAGACGATTGAGATCACGTTGAACGGTCAGGTGTTGGGCAGCGTCGGCAGCAACAATGCTGGCGAAATCGCGTTCACGCTCCAGACCGCCTCCAACACGCTGGCAGGCGCGTACACTGTGCGCGCAACCGACAGCGGCTCTCGCAGCGCGACCACCGTCTTTACGGTGACAACGGTTGCATCGGGTGCGCCCAAACTCACGGTGACGCCAACTTCCGGCCCGCCAGGCTCGCTCTTCACTTTTGTTGCAACCGACTTTGCGGCTGGTCAGCCAGCAATTGTGTCGCTCGATGGTCAGGCGTTGGGACAGGTGAACATCGACGCCGCCGGCAAAGTTACGCTCACGCTTGAGACAACCACCCAAGCTGCACCGGGTAAGTACACGCTCTCTGTTGCGCAAGGAACGCTAAATGCCTCTGCGCAGTTCGAGTTGACGGGCGGCGGGCAGACGCCGGTGAGCGGCGCAGGTCTCTATGTGACGCTGGTGTGGACTGATCCGCCAGCGCAGAGCGCAGCAGGACAGACGTTGGTCAACGACCTGGATTTGTTTGTTGACGGGCCTGGCGGTCGCGTCTTTGCCAATGGTGGCGGTGCAGCCGACCGGCGCAACAACGTCGAAGCGATTCGCATCGAAAATCCGGCGGCAGGAAATTACGTGATCACTGTGCAGGCGCATCGAGTCAACGCTTCGTTCGGCGCGCAGCCGTATGCACTGGTCGCAACCAGCAAGCAGAATTTTGGCGCTGGTCAGAATGCCGGCGAACTTGGTGAAGCCAACGGCGCTACCTTGTCCGGCGTAGTCTTTATCGATCGCAACCGCAACGACGTGCGCGACGCCAATGAGCCTGGTCTCGCCAACGCACGGGTGATTCTCCAACAGGCAGGCGGCGGGTTGAGCCGACAATTGACGACCAGCGCTGAAGGCAGCTATCAGACGACAGGCCTGCCCGTAGGGCAATACGCCCTCACCGTACTGCTGCCGGCTGGCTATGAGTTGGGGGCGAACACGCCTGCCAACATCGCTGTGACGACCGGAAGCAACAGTGCGCCAGCCATCGCTGCCATCGAGAGCGGCTCCGCTCAACAGCAGCTTTATCTACCCACGATCATACGCTGAGTTTAGCAGGTGTGGCAGCTGTGCATTGCCAAGAAGCCGGACGGCTTCTTGGCAATGCACAGCGACTCTTTTCTCGGAACATTTGCCGCCTCCACACCGTCACCGGTGCAGCGAATCGTCTACTCGCTGTCATAAGGAGGCAAAGATGCAACCCTTCCGCCGTAATTTCATCCGTATCGCGTTCTGGTTCATTCTAGTCATTTTGTTGGCGGGCTATGCGCCGCTACACGCCCAGATCATTGACCCGCTTCCGCCCATGCCGCAACCGATCCCGCTGCCGCCGCTCGACATGCCGGCGCCGCCCAGCCAGGTCGTGATTGCCCGCCACGCCGTCGATGCCGTGATCGAGGGGCAGGTGGCGCAGGTGAAGGTGACGCAAGTGCTGCGTAACCACTCTGGACGCGTGGCGGAGGGCGTCTACATCTTCCCGTTGCCCACCGACGCCGCCGTAAGCGACTTCCAGATGACCGTCGATGGCGAGGCGCTCGAAGGCAAATTGCTCGACCGTGCCGAGGCGCGGCGCATCTATGAACAGATCGTGCGCAGCCAACGCGATCCGGCGCTCCTCGAGTATCTTGACCGCGGTCTTTTCCAGACCAGCATCTTTCCGATCCCGCCCGGCGAATCGCGCACGGTCGATCTGACTTACACGCATCTGATTGAGCGATCGGACGGTCTCTATCACTTCAACTATCCGCTGCGCATGCCGCACTTTGGCGTCACTGCGCAGGAGATCGACGTGCGCGTCGAGGTGCGCGATCTGCCCGGCTTGCGCACGATCTACAGTCCGAACTATCCGATCACGGTCGAACGCAGCGCCGACGACCGCGCGTTGATTACCTACAGCACACCTGCCGACAAGCCGGCCAGCGATTTCGACCTCTATTTTGGCGCCGACAGCCGACTCGTCGGCATCGACTTGCTCTCTTACAAGCCAGCGGGCGAGGATGGCTACTTTGTGCTGCTGGCGGCGCCGTCGATCGAGGCAGCCGCCGACGCGATCGTGGCGCGCGACATCGTCGTCGTGCTCGACGTCTCCGGTTCGATGCAGGGAAAGAAGATCGAGCAGGCGAAGGGCGCTGTGCGCTATATCGTCGAGCAGCTCAATCCGGAGGATCGCTTTAACCTGATTGCCTTCAGCACCGGCGTCTCACTGTGGAAGAATGAACTGCAATCAGTCGAGGAGCAGTCAACCAAAAGTGCGCTTCGCTGGATCGGCGGCCTGCGCGCCGCCGGTTCGACCGACATCAACCGTGCGCTGCTAGAGGCGCTGGCGCAGCTCGACGAAGGTGAATCAACACGCCCGGCGATCATCCTCTTCCTGACCGATGGTCAGCCCACGCAGGGCGAGATGAATGTCGACGCTATCCTCCGCAACGCCAGAAACAACCTGCCGGCCGAACGCACACCGCGTCTTTTCACCTTTGGCGTTGGCTACGATGTCAACACCGATTTGCTTGACGTGCTCGCCGCCGACCTGCGCGGAGCCAGCCAATATGTGAAGCCGGACGAGCCGATCGATGAAGCGGTGAGCGCCTTTTATGCGCAGGTCAGCACACCGGTGCTCGTCGACATTGCGATCGATTTTGGCGTCGATATCACGCTCGACGATCTCTATCCTTATCCACTGCCCGATCTCTTCGCCGGTCGTCAACTCGTCGCCGTCGGGCGCTATGACAAAGGCGGGGAGGTGGAAGTGACGCTCACCGGGCAGGTCAACGGCAAGGAGCGCACTTATAGTTACCCAGATCGCATGTTGGCTGAGCGTGGCGGAGAGCCTTTCGTGGCGCGGCTGTGGGCGACGCGCAAGATCGGCCATCTGCTCGCTCAGATTCGGCGCAGCGGCCCCAACCCGGAGCTGGTGCAGGCTGTCACCGAGTTGAGCTTGCAGTACGGCATTGTTACGCCCTACACCTCCTATCTGGTGTTGGAGCCGGCGCTGATTGAGTCGTCTGCAGCAGCGCCGTCTGCAGAAGGCGATCTGCCCTTTGCCTTGCCCGACATCGAGCAACTGCATACGCTAGGCGCCGTTGCCGCCAGCGCCATGCGCGCCGCGCCAGCCGCTGGCGAAGCCGCCGTTGTCGCCAGTCAGGCGCGCATCGAACTATTGCAAGCTGAGACCGTGCGTCAGCCGCCGTCGGAGATGCGCTACGTTGGCGGGCGGACCTTTGCGCTGCGCGCATACATTATTGCCGATGACGGCAGCCGTCTGGAGTTGTGGGTGGATACACAATACGATGAGGCGATGAAGGTGACGACGGTCGAGTTTGGCAGCGACGCCTACTTCGATCTGCTCGACGAACCCAACATGGCGCAGTGGCTGGCGATCTCGCCGGAGTTGATCATCGTGACAGGTGAAGAAAGCGCGGTGCGGATCACCACCTTGACGGCGGAGGAATAAAGGAGAGGCGCTGGAAGTCTGGGGAGGGTGAATGTCTGATCAAACCGGCAATCGTGTTGAATCCCACTCGAAAAAGGAGACCGCACCGGTGAGACGCTGCGCCAATTGTGTTGCCATCCTCAATTGTGTCGGCGCATCGGCGGCGGCATAGAAGGCGCGTGCAAGCATTCCTGCCTGTGCGTCGAGTTCGTCGAGCGCAGCCAACAGCGCCTTCTGGCGCGGCAGATGCTGTCCATGCGTCAGAAACGCATACTCGACCAGGTTGCTGACGGCTTGGTGCAGAATCAGCGATGTGCATGCCGGGTCGGTCTCGATCAGGTCGCGGGCATTGTCAAGCGCATCGACGATCAGATAACTGCGCCAGCGCAGCGCGTCGGCGTCGGATGACGGCGGCTTTGCCAGCCATTGCGCCGCCTCCTGGCGCAGCGCTGCGAGCGCCGGGTCGCGATCCAGCACGACGACCCCAGTCGTTAAAATGTGCGCCGTGATCGGACAAGCGGCGGCGTGCTCCTCCTCGAAATAGCGGCGCACCTGCTGCGGTGGGTTGATGAAGATCTCGCAGGGGACGCCATGATAGCGCCGCTGTAGCCGTTGGCGAAAGGGGGCGTGGTGCAACACGTAGAGGTCGATGTCGCTGGTAGGGCCGCCCTGCCCGCGCAGGATGCTGCCGGCGGCGATGATCGCGAACGGTTCGTAGTGCGTCAACAGATCGTCGACTGCGGCGTGCAACGCTTCAGCGTAAGGCGACGGCAGATCAGGCTGCATCACTGAAGCGCTTGCGCAGGTAGAAGTGCCCGGCGAGCGCCAGAAACGCCATTTCAATGGCGTTCCACCAGAAGTGCACGTCGAGTCGCACTGCTGTCGTCAAGCCGGGAATCGTACAAATCCAGGTGCCGCGCGTCCACTCGCTGCGCGCCAACCAGCCGTCACGCCCAACGATGCCGGGCAGCCCCTGCGCGGTGACGTTGAGCACGTCCATCGCCGTCAACTCGCGCAAAATCATCTGATAGCGGATGAAAGTGTAGCTGTGCTCGATGGTGTGGAAAGCAGCCACAACCAGAAGGAGCCACATCCAGACCCCGCGCATCCCACCGAACATCAGCGCTACGACCGCGATCAGCACCAGCCAGTTCCACACAAAATGCACCCACTCGGCGTTGGCAGGCGAGAGCAGCCCGTTGGACTGACGCATGGTCAGGTAGAAGAGATGGTATTGCGTCCACTGCACCAGGTGCTCGACTGTGTGCAGCCCCTGCGCCGTGGCCAGGATCGATAGCCCCATGATCGTCGCTCCGTAGCGATGGTAGTCGTCGCGCCACTTGAGCACGCCCGCCGGCAGCAGGACGACCAGCGTCAGCGCGGTTGCGCCCCACAACGGCAGCCACCCCATCGCCACCGCCAGATAGCTGATGATCAACCCAATCAACAGCGACGCCAGCACCAGGCGCGTATGCTGCTTGGGGCTGAGCAGGCGCAGCAGCGGGAATGCGGTCTGGATATCGAGCATTTGCGGTGTAGCAAGAGTCTGATGCGTCATGGCTGTGAACTTCTCTTGAATACTATCGCGTCACCCTCAGCAAACTGTTGCGCACCGTCGCATCGACGAGCGATACTTCCCCATCAGGCCACTCAATCTCCAGCCTGTCCAATTGTGCTTCCGCTGGAAAGCCGAAATGAACGCGCACCGGGTCGCCGGAAAGATAGCCGCCCGATGCACGCACATCGCGCCGCAAGATGCCCTTGTCGGTGTGCAACGCAAGCTGTGCGCCGATCGCATTGATATTCTGGCTTCCTGACCACGCCAAGTCTACCTGGAGACTGGCGCCGCTGCAAAGTTGGTTCTCGTGCAGATGCGCAAACCCGCGCAGATTGTTGACGACGATGTCGAGGTCGCCGTCGTTATCCATATCCGCCATCACCATGCCGCGACCGCTTGCCGTCGAGCCGAGCTGCCACTGCGGTGCACGCACAAAGCTGCCATCGCCGTGGTTGCGATAGGCTTGATTCTCCTCGACCAGTTCACTGTTGTGCAGGTGGCCGAACAGGTCGGTTGCGATCATGCCGTTGACGATGTACAGGTCGAGATAGCCGTCCTGGTCCAGATCGCCGAAGCGCGCATCCCAGCTCCAGCCCGACGCATCGACCCCACGTGCGGTCGCCTGGTTGCGCCAGCGGCCCTGACCATCTCTGATAAGCAGCACGTTCGACATGATCTGCACATCGTCGGCGCGGTGGTGTGGAACCAACTGGTTGATCACCGGCACCCAGGCCGCAATGGTGCGCGGAGCAATGTCGTAGGGGTTCATGTCTGTCGTGAAGAGCGCCAGCTTGCCGTTGTTGGCGATGTCGCCCCATTCGGTTGTCATCGTGCTGTACGAGGTCTGTGCGAAGGGGTGAATCGCCTGCCACACCTCGCCGCTGCGTTGCCAGACCTTGTCGTCGAGCGCAAAGTCGTTGGCCGCCCAGATTTCGGGCTGACCGTCGCCGTCCAGATCGAGGATCGCAATCGAAAGTGTTTCTGCGCGACGCTCCAGCACTTCAGAGCGCCACCCGCCGTCTGGTTGTTGAACATGGAGCACAACGCCTGCCTTCGGATCATCCTCCGGCGGGTCCACGCCGCGCTGGATCAACTCAGCGCCGTAAGAGCCAGTGACCAGATCAAGCAGGCCGTCGCCGTTCACGTCGCCCCAGGCCATGGCGTAGGCGTAGTGGTCGATGCCAGGCAGAGATTGTTGTTCGAAGATGGGGCGAAGGGTAAGAGGTAAGGTGTGAGAAGCGTTGTCGCTGCCCAGATTGCGCCAGTAGGAGACGCTTTCCAGCCCACGGTGGGTGAAGATGATGTCGTTCCAGCCATCGGCGTCTACGTCGACGATGGCGACGCCGCGCGTGAAGCGGGCGTCGAGCGTTTCGGTCACGAAAGCAAGATCGCCTTCATTCCATAGAATCACGCTTTGACCATCCACGCTGGCAAAGACGATGTCGAGGAGTCCATCATTGTTGAGGTCGTTGACAGCCACGCCAGCGCCGTTGCTGACATACGTGCCGATTTCGCGCAGCCGCGTGCCGGTGGTGAAATCAAGGCGGTGGGTGACGAAGGCGCCGGCGCAGCGGTCGGACGACGGCAGTGCGATGGTTTCCACTGCAAGCGGCGCGGTGGCAGCCGCTGCAACTACGGTTTGTGGCGGTGAAGCGCCAGGAACACATCCAGCCAGCGAGCACACGCACAACAGAAACATGGCTATTCGCCAGCACAAACTGAAGGGATGCAGCCAAGAAACGTTCCACATCTGCGCTACTACCCCTTAGAATTTGCCGTAACGCCATGCTTCGTCGTACATAGCGATGATGTTTGCAAGCGGCGTGTGACCCTGCAAGTTATGGCATGGCGCCAGGATGTAGCCGGTCTTATCACTGGCAAGCGCATCAATGCAGTGGCGCACCTCGGCGCGCACTTCGTCGGTCGTCCCAAACGGCATAACATACTGATTATCGATTGCCCCATGGAAGCAAATCTTGCTTCCGAATTCCCGCTTCAGCTCGACCATGTCCATGCCCGGACAGGTCCATTGCACCGGATTCAGGATGTCGATTCCCATCTCCACCAGCAAAGGTAGAAACGGCCGGATGGCGCCGTCGTCGTGATGGAAGACTTTGGCGCCAAACTCGTGGCAGAGGTCGATAAAGCGCTTGTGATGAGGGGCGTAGAATTCCTGATAGAGTTTGGGACTGATCAGCGGCCCGCGCTGGCTGCCGAGGTCGTCGGTCACTTCCGCCACGTCGATCAGTCCGTCACACGCCTCAAACATGCGCCGGTGATGCTCATAGAAGAAGTCAGAGATGCGTTGTAGCAATGCATGGGTGAACGGAGGATCGTCGAGTGGGTCGATCAAGGACTGCTCCAACCCGCGCAGGAGATTGTGATAGTAGAAAGGCGCCATGTAGCCGCCCTTGACAACGTGTGTGCGGCGTGCGGCTGCAGCCTGCGCCCGCATCTGGGAATAGTCAAACCAGTCTGCGCTCGGCCACGGATATGCATCTAAGTCCTCGATTGACCGTGCAAAAGCGAGTGGGTAGAAGTACTGCTCGTCGTACCTGCCGCCGACGTGGTGCACCCACCGCCTGCGGATTCCCCAGAAATCGATGCTTTCGTTAGCTGGCATGGCGGGCAGCGCCGGGCCAATGTACTGCGGTCCGATGCTGCGCATGCCGTCGATGTGCAGTTCGGCGTAGACTTGCGTCTCGCTGCCGAAATGGCTGCACAAGATCGCCCATACTTCAGGCGTTGCCCAGATGTCGGTTGGAACTCGATCCAATGGCTGGCGATTGATGGCCGCAAGCACGCGCTCGCGCGCATTCATTTCCTCCTGCGCCATCGAGATCGTCACCCTTTCAGACCAGTCGTCGAAATGCCTTCGATGAAGGTGCGCTGCGCAAAGATGAAGATCAGAATGATCGGCAGCGCCACCAATGTGCTGACCGCCATCAGGTGCGGATACGCCATCGACGTTGTTCCCATGCTCAGCGCCAACGTGCGCATACGGTAGATCGCCAATGCCAACGGTTGCATTGCCTCGCTGTTGATGTAGATCAGCGGCCCCAGATAATCGTTCCATGACCAGAGAAAGCGGAAGAGCAGCACGACGGCGATGGCCGGTTTTGAGAGCGGCAGAATGACTCGCCACAAGATGCCAAATTCGCCGGCGCCATCGATGCGTGCTGCGTCCGACAGCTCTTCTGGAATGCTGCGGAAGAATTGGCGCAACAAAAAGACAAAGTAGGCGTTGCCGAAAAGCGATGGAATCACAAAGGGCCAGTAGGTGTTGATCCAGCCAAGCTCTTTGAAGATGATAAAGAGCGGCACCATCGTCACCTGCCACGGCAGCATCATCGTTGCGATACAGATCCAGAACAGCGGTTCACGTCCACGCCATTGAATCTTGGCAAAGCCATAGGCGACGATCATCGACGAGATGAGCGTGAAAATCGTCACCGGCAACGAATAGAGAAAGACCGAATTGAAAGCCGCGCGGTTAAAATCGAAGCGCGTCCAGGCGTCGTAGAAATTGTTCCAATATGCAGGGCTGGGGATCAAAATTGGCGGCACTGTATAAATTTGTGGATCATCTTTCAGCGCAGACGTTGCCATCCAATAGAGCGGGAAGATCCACGTGATGCCAAGAACGATCAGCGTGAGGTAGATCAGCGCAGTTGTGATGCGTCTGGAAACCGTCTGTGATCGATAGCGGGTGTGATGCTCGACCTGGGGTCTGGCTGAAACGGTCTGGCTCGCACTCGTCATTTCTCACCTCCGTAATAGACCCAGCGCGCCGATGATCGGAAGAGGAGCACTGAGAAAAGCAGGATGATCAAAAACAGAATCCAGGCCATCGCCGACGCCTTGCCGATGCTGAATTGGACGAAGGCGTTGCGATAGAGGCTGACCACGTAGAATTCGGTCGATTTCATGGGGCCGCCGCCGGTAAGCACGAAGGGCAGTGTGAAATCCTGAAACGCCACGATGATCCCCATGATAAAGTTGAACAGAATCACGGGCGTGCACATCGGCACCGTGACATTCCAGAAGCGCGCCCAGGCATTGGCGCCGTCGACGAGCGCGGCGTCGTAAAGCGAACGCGGCACATCTTGCAGCGCCGCCAGGAAGATCACGACCGCTGTGCCTTGCGCCCAAACATAGATCAGGATCAGCGAGGGCTTTGCCAACGCCGGGCTGGAAAGAAACGGAATCGTGGACATCCCAAGTGTTTTCAAGATGCCGTTGATCGCACCAAACTGCACATTCAAGATGAAAAGCCAGACCATCGCCGTGCACACCGCCGGTACGATCGAAGGGATGTAGATCACCGAGCGGAAGAGGGTGCGACCTTTGATATTGCTGTTGAGCAGATTGGCGATCAGGAAGGCGACAGCCACCCCCAATGGCACGCCAAATCCGACGTAATACAGCGTGTTGTACATGACCGTCCAAAAGTCGGGGTCTATGGTGAACAACCGCACATAGTTGGTTAATCCGATGAACTGCGGCTGCCGGATGAAATCATAGTTGGTCATGCTATAGTACAGCGAGGCGATCAAGGGGAAGAGCGCAAAGAGAAGAAAGCCGATCAGCCACGGGGAAATAAAGAGCATTCCCATCAATTGGTTGCGTCTTTCGACCTTGCTCATTCCTCGTGCGCGGGGTGCATTTGCAGTTGCAGTCATAGTGCCTCCGTGGAACTTGAGGGCTTGGGATCAATGGCTGGTTCTCAAACCTTCCTGGAAGCTCGAAGCTTCCAGGAAGGTGAGTGAGTACGTCGCCTGTTATCCCAGACCCTGCGCCTGCCACTCAGCCACGGCGCGCTTCTGCAGTTCTTCGGCTGCGGCTTGTGGGCTGATCAGGTCGCGGAAGACCTGCTCGCGCAGTTCGGTGTACTGTGTGATAACGAATGCATTGATCGGGCAGCGGCGGCCAACCGTCCATTCGGTGACGTTGCTGGCGGCGTCGATGTAGAAATCAAGCCCTGGATAGGTGTTCTTATCGACGGTTTCTAACCACGATTTGCGCCCGTGAATCCAGCCAACTTCCTGGAAGATGATATCCTGTGCAATATTGGTGTTGAAGAACTCACCGATCTTGAAACCACCCTCTTTATTTTTGGACTGATTGAAGATCACCACAAAGTGCGCGCCGGTCGCCATGATGTTCGCATCTTTACGATCGGCCGGCACCGGCGCCCATGAAGCACGGTTGAATTGGGCGACCTCAGGCTTCTGAATCTGCGTCTCGCCGGGATGCCAGTAGCCTTCCATGATCATATTCTGGACGCCTGCATTGAATGCGGCGCCCCATGTGCCCTGACCCTCGACCTGGCGCATACCGGCAAACTGGTCGGGACCGGCATAACGGATAAACTCGCCCAGCACATCAAGCCCCTCTGCCATGCGCGGGTTTGCCAGATCAAACTCGCCGGTTTCTTCGTCCCACCATTTGAAGCCGAAGGAGCCTGCAATGAAGTCTGGCTCGTTCGCCATGGCGTCGTAGGGATCAAGTCCAAATTGAATCAGGTTGCCGGCGTCGTCCTTGATGGTCAGCGCCTTGTGCCACTCGAACACCTCGTCCCAAGTCTTGGGCAGCGTCGAGGTATCCAGACCAACCTTTTGTGCAGCATCGATGTTGGCGTTCAAGCCCCACCACAGATAGCCTTCGATGCCGGGCACACCCATCATCTTGCCCTGCCAGAAGGCGCTGTCCCAGAGACCTTCGAGCACGTCGTCGCCGTCGATGAGGGAGCTGGCGGCAACCATGTCGGTGACGTCGATGGTGGCGCCGCGCGTGAACAACTCGACGTAGCTGTAGTTGGACGCGCCGTCGGGCGGCGTGCCGGCAGCCACAGCCGTCAGCAGCGCCTCGCTATTGGTGGAGCCTTTGTACTCAACCGTGGCGCCTCCCATGTGCGCCTGGAATTCTTCCGTTGCAAGGATTTTTTCCATCGCGGGATCGAGGTTGCCCCAGGCGTACCAATATTGTACCGTTGCGGGTGCGGCCGCCGGAGCGGCGCCTTCGCCGCTTGGTGCAGCGCTCGGCGCAGCTGAGGGCGCACAGGCTGCCAGAGCGACTGCGCCTGCCGTCATCGCGCCCCACTGCAAAAATTGGCGTCGGCTGATTCCACTCTTGTTCATGGCTAGGTCTTCCTTTCTTGATTCAATTTGGATTGAATGGACAGCGAATTGTGCTGGACTGATCAGATACTGGCTTGCGTCCACACGGAGCGGCGGAATGTCTGTATAAATCCACGAATTCGCGTGCCTGCGTCTCGACTGAAACTTTGTTATGGGTGATATTTGCAATCATACTCGCAATCGTTTCGATATGTCAAACGATCTTTTCGTGGTATAGAGAGTGTATTTTAAAAAAAGAGGTCAGATTGGTGACAGTTGCTTTCCGTGTAGGATAAATCTGGCTCCAATGCCCGACAATAGAGAATTCACCGCAAAGATGGAGATAGTTGTGTCACTTTGGGTGAAGCGCCGCTGGAGCGCCATTCTGTATTGACGTACGACCGACTGAAGCGGCGATCACGCAAGTGCTGTGCGCCAGATCACAGCACTTTGCATCCTGAGCAAATATAACATAAAAATAATTCTTTGGAGGAAGGCTCCAGAGGCGCGCTTTGCATACAGACAAACCTATATTTTAATCAAAACGCACCGTCATCTCCCTGACCTGGTGGGTGTGCATGTCAGGATACAGGCGGAGGTTGACAGAATGACGCTGAATCTTCACATCCAGCTTTTAGGCGATTTTTCGATCTCCAAAGACGGGCAGGAATTGTTGTCGGGTCACAGCGCCACGCGCAGGTCGCTGTTGCTGGCGTATCTGCTATTGAAGCGCAACCACCGCCAGAGTCGCGAACAGATCGCCTATCTTTTTTGGAAAGACTCCACCGATGGGCAGGCGCGTTCCAATCTGCGCAGTTTGCTGACTGCACTGCGCAGACAGGCGCCGATGCTTGCCGCCTGTCTGCGCGTGGATGAAACGCATCTCTGTTGGCGCAACGATTCGACGCAGGTGATCGACGTCGCTGAATTTGAGTCGGCGCTCGAACGCGCCGCAACCTTTGGGCAGGCGGAGAAGATCGAAACTCTCATCGATGCCTTGAAGCAGGCGATTGCGCTATATACGGGTGAGCTGTTGCCGGCTTGCTACGAGGATTGGGTGCTGGCGGAACGTCAGCGCCTACAGACAGCCTATCTCGACGCTTTGCTCTGGCTGATCGATCTGTTGGAAAAAAATGATCGTAACCAAGAAGCCATCCGGTATGCAGAATTGTTGTGGCAGGCCGATCCACTACGCGAGACGTCGATTTTTCTCTTGATGCGTCTCTATGCCTCTGTCGGCGATCGGGCGCAGGCGTTGTCTCTATACGCCAGGTGCGCCAGACTGCTTGTCGAGGAGTTGGGCGTCGAACCTGGCTCTGCGATTGAGGAGTTGCATCGACGCCTGCTGCAAGAACCGGAGCGGGCAACAGGAACGCATCACAATGAGGAGTCCCCCGGCAAAGTTGCCCACACCCCCATCGGGCGCGCCGAACAATGGGGAAATCTGGTCGAGAGCTGGCGCAGCGCATCCGCTGGAGCGGCGCACATTGTGATGTTGACGGGCGAGGCAGGCGCCGGCAAAAGCTATCTGGCGCACGAATTTTGTCAATGGTGCAGCGCACAGGGCGCTGTTGTTCTCTCGACTATCTGTCCACAGGCGCGCGCGCCGGTCGCCTATGTAGCGTTGGCGTCGCTTTTGGCATCCAATTGCCTGGCGCATCGCATTGAACGTCTGGATGCCGCCGATCTGGCCTCTCTGCAAATGCTGTCGCCAGCGCTGCGTCGTCGCCACCCGGTTCGTCATGCAGAGGCGCTACCTTCGCAATGGCAGCAACTTCGTCTCCATCAGGCATTGACTGCGCTTTTGACCGATCCCGTCTCGCCAACCCTGATCATGGTTGACGACGCACAATGGTGTGACGAACAGAGCTTCGAGTGGCTGCACTATCTGTTTGCAATGGAACCCACTGCTCG
Organism: uncultured Caldilinea sp.; assembly: GCA_937981885.1. Taxonomy (GTDB): domain Bacteria; phylum Chloroflexota; class Anaerolineae; order Caldilineales; family Caldilineaceae; genus Caldilinea. Next base: position 17,629 of record CALJMI010000020.1, on the reverse strand, counting down.
CCTGTTGGTGCTGATGGCAGTGGGCGAAGGCGGATTTGAGGAGATTCCATTTCAACGCGCCAGTGCCGCACTGTTCGCCAAAGGTCATGTCCGACAGATCGAGCTACCGCCTTTTTCCTTCGTAGAGACCGCTCGTCTTGTACAGAGCGCAAGTTCACAGCCGCTGGACGAGCGCACGATCGAGCGCCTCTTTGCTGTGTCGGCTGGCAACCCATTTTTCGTGATTGAGTTGGTCAGGATGTTGGATGATGCACCGGCTGTAAAGTCGGGTCTGTTGACCGACGATGCGCTGCCTACCAGCATATCGGCGCTGGTCATACGTCGCCTGTCTGGCCTCTCTCAGGCGGCGCGACATCTACTCGAAATCGCTGCTGTCGTCGGTGCGCAATTTACGTTGGCGCTCTTACGTCGGGTCGAACGAACGACGGTGAATGCGCTGCTTGAAGGGTTGGACGAGTTGTGGCGCTGCGGTTTGATCGTCGAGGCAGGCAACGACATCTACGCGTTCAGACATGAGCTTGTGCGCCAGGTCATCTATCGCCAATTGAGCGGTGTGCGCCGTCGCCATCTTCACCAACGCGTCGCCGAGGCAACGGCGGAGCTGACTCCCGTCGGTCTGAATGGCGTGTTTGCCGATGAAGGCAACCTGATCGCCGAACAATATGCGCTGGCGGGCAACATCAGGAAAACCACCGATTTTTACAAGGTGTTCATGCAGAGCTATCCCGGCGGCGCCTCATTCTTACGGCGCTCGTCGTAAGGTGCTGACCTGACAGCCCTTACGATTGGCGCTCAACTCTGCACTGAGCGACGATCCCCACTGCCGCTTTGCTATATTGTGGACTTCAATCATGCAGCGCCTGTGAAGCGCTGTTGTTGCTACACTGATCTATAAATTACCCTTGCCGCACATTTCTACACCAGAATCAGCGCATCTTTCGTTGCAGGTGAATCAATGCGAAAACCAACACGGCGTGCTGCCTCTTATTTATTTACTGTCCGGCTATGGCACGAGGATTTGGGAAATGGGGTGCGCGAATGGCGCGGTGAGGTGAGAGACGTCGCCAGCTCAGAGCAGCACTATTTTCGCGATTGGCATACGTTGGTCGATTTCATTCAGACCTCATGCCAGGCAATTGAGCAAGATGGCGTCAACCATGATGTTGAGTCGGGGCGCCATTCATTGCCGTCGCTTTGAGCTTTGGGGCGACCATTTTACTGATTTCTAGGTTGATATTTTATGAGCGCAGTGTTGCGTATTACGTGTTGCGTGAGGGCTTCCGACACGTAGCACGCAACACGCAACACTGAAAACATGAAAACTCTGCCTAGAAATCAGTAGAACAAACTTTTAGAACAAGCTTCGGATGGCTTCTACACCAGAGGGACGGGTAATCATGCGCAATCGATTTTTTTTGTCGCAAATCGGCAGGATGGCAGGCGTGATGGTGTTGGCCGGTGTGGCGTTATTGTTTGTGCTGGCGGCGCCCCAGATCGGCTCCGGCGCGCCTAGCCGCGCCCCTGCCGCCGAGAGCGCCGCCATCACGCCAGCGATCAGCTATCAGGGACGGTTGCTCCACCCAACCAGCGGCGCGCCGCAGAACGGAACCTTCACTTTTGTCTTCCGGCTCTACAATGTCGCCGAAGGCGGAACCGCGCTGTGGACGGAGACCAAAGATATCGCCGTCAGCAACGGGCTGTTCACCACACTGCTCGGCGATGTGACCGCACTGCCGACCTCGATCTTCGACGGCCAGAATTTGTGGCTCGGCGTCAAGGTGGGGACAGACGCCGAGGCCACCCCACGGCAACGCATCGCCGCCGTCGCGTACGCGCTCTACAGCGACAACGCCGACCGGCTGGATGGGCAGGACAGCACAGCGTTTGCGGCTGCAAGCCACAATCATGACGACCGCTACTTCACCGAGGCGGAGTCCGACGCGCGCTTTGTCAACGCAACGGGCGACGCCATAAGTGGGTCGGCGGCGGGACCCGTATTGTCGGTCACGCAGACAGGCGCCGGCGCCGGCGGCTACTTCACCAGCACCGCCTCCTATGGCGTTCATGGTGAAACTGCATCCAGCGCCAACGGCATCGCCGGCGTACGCGGTTCGGCGGGATTGCCCGGCGTCACAATTACCGGCCAGTACGGCGTTTTGGGACAGTCCGACACCGGGCGCGGCGTCACCGGCGTCAGTCGCGACAGCAACGGTCTCTATGGTTGGAGCACAAACACATGGGGCATTCGCGGTGAGGGTGAGTGGGGCGGCGTCTATGCACTTTCTTATGGCGCAGGCAGCGACGCCATCCGCGGCGTCAATACAGCGACCACAGGGTCCTCATGGGGCGTGGTCGGTACAAGTGCATCGCCCACAGGTCGCGGCGTCGCCGGCTTCAACTCGGCGGCCACCGGCACGGCGGAAGGCGTCTATGGGAACAGCAGTTCGACCGACGGGCGCGGCGTCTCCGGCTATGCAGGCGCAACCACAGGCGCAACCTATGGCGTCTATGGGCAGAATGTCTCCAACAATGGTGCTGGTGTGCGTGGAGATAGTTCATATGTGGGCGTGTGGGGTGACAGTTCGGGGCGTTGGGGAGTGTACGGAAGATCGACCGGTGCTACCAATTCATACGGTGTTTATGGCACAGTCAGCGCGGGGACAGGAAATTATGCCGGCTATTTCTCGGGCAATGTCAACGTGACTGGCAGCGTCAGTAAAGGTAGCGGCTCCTTCAAGATCGACCACCCCCTCGACCCAATGAACAAATATCTCTACCACTCTTTTGTCGAAAGCCCGGACATGATGAATGTCTACAACGGCAACGTCACGCTCGATGACAGCGGTGCGGCGTGGGTCGATCTGCCCGCCTATTTCGAGGCGCTCAACCGCGACTTTCGCTACCAGTTGACGCCGATCGGCGGGCCCGGCCCGAATCTCTACATCGCACAAGAAGTGCAGGGCAACCGCTTCCTGATCGCGGGCGGTGCGCCCGGGCTGCGCGTCTCGTGGCAGGTGACCGGCATCCGCCAGGACGCCTACGCCAAAGCCAATCCGATCGTGGTGGAGGTGAACAAGCCGGTCGAGGAGCGCGGCGCGCTGCTCCATCCCGAAGCCCATGGCCTCGACCGCAGCTACAGTCTTGACGCCAAACTGCACAGTGTCCCGCTCGACCAGCCATCGACGTATGACGTTGGCGTCGCTGCAACAGAGGCGCAAAAGGCGGCGAATGCTGCGGCGCAGGCAACGCTCCAGACGATCCAGGAGTAAAGCGGTTTTCGGCTGCACAAGTGATGACTGTGGTTCTGTATTGTTTGATCGTGGGACGCTCTCAAGATAGGATGAGCACTTGAATCGCTCTAGACTGTTTGGCATCTTCATAGGCATCGTGGTTGGGTTGGCATTCGCCGGCTACGCTGTCGCCCAGATTTCCACCAACTTCGACCTGCGCTGGTGGAGCTTCAGCGCGGGCGGGACGCGCCAGTCCGCCAGCTATGTGATCCACGACAGCGCCGGGCAGCCGATTGCGGGCGTCGCCACGAGCGCCAACATGCGCATCGAGAGCGGGTTTGCGGCGGGCATCGTCAATCCGACAGCCACGCCGACGCCAACGCCAACGCACACACCGACGCCGTTGTCACAGGCCACGCCAACCTTCACGCCCACTGCCACACCGACCGTGAACGCCGCTCACGCCGACGCGTTCGAGGTGGATGACACCTGCGCGCAGGCAAAACCGATTGCCGCCGATGGCAACCCGCAGCAGCGCACCTTCCACCGCGCCGGCGACGTCGATTGGATTCGCTTCACCGCCCAAGCCAACCGCACCTATGTGATCCAGGTCGAGAATGTCGGGCCAAAGGCGGACGCCGTCGTCTTCCTCTACAATTCGTGCGCCGACGCGCCAGCCGCCGCCGACAACAACGCCTTTGGATCAACCGTCACCATCGAGTGGGACTCGACCCGGAACGGCGACTACTACATCCAGCTTCGCCAGTTCGACCCGGCGTTCTTTGGCGCCGACGCCAGCTATCGCATCTCGGTGCGCGTCGATCAGACGCCGCCGTCGGCGCCGACCAACCCGCGCTGCATCGCCATTGACGCCACGACGCTGGCTGTGCAGTGGCGGCGCAGCCCGGAGCGCGACGTTGTGCGCTATCGCGTCAACTATGCCAACGTCGGCGGCACTGTCTCGGGCAGCGATGATGTGCTTGGCGGCGACACGACCTACTACCAGCTCGGCAGCCTCACTCCCAACGACACCTATCAGCTGCGCGTGCAGGCGCTGGACTTCTCCAACAACGAAAGCCCGCTTTCCGGTCAGGTGCAGTGCACAGTGCGCGTTCCAGAGGACACAACGACGCCGCAGGTGACGATCCAACAGCCGGCGGCGTCGGGCGTCTTCACCACCACCGCCACGCAGGTGACAGTGAGCGGCCTCGCTACAGACGCCAGCGGCAATCTCAGCCGGGCGAGCGTGCGCAATATGACCACGGCCGTCGAACGTTGGGACTACACGTTGGAAGGCGCCAGCGATACGTTTCGTGTGACCGACCTGCCGCTGGCGCGCGGGGACAACACCGTGCGCGTGCAGGTCTTTGACGCCGCCGGCAACGTCGGTGAGCGCACGCTGACGATCCGTCGTCTCGGCGACAGCCCCGGCGCAGTGATCATTATCGCCGGTCACAACGAGACCTTCGGCTTGCAGACCAATATCTACAACTCGACCAACCGCGCCTATCGCATCTTCCGCGGCGCTGGCTTCAGCCCGGATGACATTCACTACCTGGCGCCGGTGGCGCAGGACGCCGACGGCGATGGAACGCCCGACACCCAGGCTGCGACCTTCAATCCCGCCGCCATTCAGCAGGCAATCACGGTTTGGGCGAAAACCAAAGTGGGGCCTGGAAAGCCGCTCTTTATCTACATGATGGATCATGGCTTGTCCAACCGCTTCTGCGTCACCGGCTGCGCGCCTGGGAGCAGCATCACGCCCGATGAGCTTGACGCCTGGCTGCGTACACTGGAAACCGAAAGCGGGGTCAATGAGATCACGGTGATCTATGAGGCGTGTGTGTCGGGCAGCTTCATTCAGCGCGACAACCCGACAAGCAGCATCTCAAAGTTGGG
>CALJMI010000020.1:0-2500 GCA_937981885.1 uncultured Caldilinea sp. | reverse complement strand
GCGCGTGTATTGGCGGAGCAGCAGGCGTACTTCGATGACAAGCCAGCACAGCACACTGCAAACACCGTCGTGGACTGGCCTAAGTACTATCGCACGCACACTGTCGGCAGCGAGCCGGCGCGCTATGTCGACGCCGCTGCGCTCAACTATCAGATGCCAGTGTTGCGGGTGCAGCCGTTGAGTCTGGATGAGTCGCTGAAGCAGGCTGATACGTTGGGCGCTGCGTTTGGCGTCACGGTCTCGATCCCGATCAGTGACAACAAGCCGCTTATCGATGTCGCTTCCAGTCTTGGCGGCGAGTTGGAGATGGATGTCGAAAATGGTCTTTTCCTTTATACCAACACAGCCAATCTCTGGAAGACGGAGAGCGAGCTGAGCGTGATGGCGGCGGCCGGCGCGGCGATGCAGGCTATCGACAATGACGCCGCCAAACGCATTGCCGATGCATTTCTGCAACAGCACGGGCTGGCGCGCGAGGATGCGCAGTTCTATGAGGTGGCGGCGGACACACTGACGACCATGGATCAGGTGGTCACGGCGAGCGGCGAGACGGTTGTCACCTTCGACGAACGAATCACCAACTATCAGGTGATCTATTCACGCATATTCATCTACTCGCCGAGTGTCAGCGCCGGGGCTGTCACCCAGCCTGTGGAATTCTCGGTGATGGGGCCCGGTTCTAAGTTCAAGATTTACGTAGCAACCGAAGCGCCGGTCACTCCTTCCTTCGCCGATTTCGTCAATCAGGCGGTGATCGGCGGCATGGGCGGCTATCGTCAGCTGCAGACGTCTGCGCAGGCGGCTGCAGAGGGGCAACTTGAACTGGTGTCGATGCTGCCGAAGACGACGATTGACAAGCTTTTCAAGCACTTCGAGAAGCATGTGGCGCTCGATCAAATCCCGTTGTCGCCCGAACACCTGATCAGTCGCGACATCGTGACCACCACGACGGCGTACTGGGAAGGACCGATCGGCTTCGGCCAAACCGAGTTGATCCCGGTCTATGCGTTGGAGGTGAAGAACACGCTCTCCGATACTGTGGGCGGGACCTACGTCGTGTCGAGCACCACCTACATCCCGGTGGCGCCGAGCCTGATGGCGCCGCTGGCGCGCATCTCGACCACGGCCGACCTGAACGCTCCGGTGACGCCCGGCGCAACAATCGTCTTCGAGGCGCTCGATGCGTCCAAGACGCTGGTGGAGCTTGGCCTCGATCCAGACCCAGCCAACGACCCGCTCAACTTCGTGCTTGGCTCCGGTGAAGTCACCTATGCCTGGTATCTCAACGAAGTCAGCGACGAGACGCGACTTGGCACTGGACGCATCCTGAACTACGTCGCAGACCCCGCCAAAGACTTCGAGGGGAAGGACGGCGGTTTCGGTGCGCAGCGTATCCTGCTGGTCGTCGAAGACACCGGCAAGGAGAGCGAGCCGAAGATCAGCCAGGCGGTGGTGACGCTGCAAGGCGTGCCGCCGCTGTACTTGCCAGCCGTGCAGAAGTAGTGTGCAGGCGCTGCAATGACGCTCATGGTTAGCTTGGCTGTGATTACTGATTGCTAGGCAGAGTTTTTATGTTTTCAGTGTTGCGTGCTACGTGCTGCGTGTCGGACTCCCTTACGCACCACGCACCACGCACCATTGCGTTCATAAAATGTCAACCTAGAAATCAGTATTGTGGCGTTGAACGTGGCGCCTCTCTGATAAATTACGCTAACCCGCCAGGAAGCGATCGCTTCCTGGCGGGTTCTGCTTATTGTAAAGTGATTTTCAGCGCGTAGGCGTGTGCGCACGGCCGTTTCGCTGGCAGTGCAACATGCAGCCCGTCTGTATCGACGCTCCATGCTCGCGCTCCTTCAGCGCCGAGCAGACTTACTTCAGTAATGCGCCTGTTCAGTGACCCCGCCCGCAGCGACCGGATCGTCGCCGTCTCACCGGGCCAGGCCAGGCAGATGGCGTAGAGTGCGTCGCCTTTGGTCGTGAAGCGGAAATCCGCCGGCGTGAAGGCGGCGCGCTGCGTGTCGGTGAAGGCGCCTTCCTGCACTTCGGTCGGGCCTTCGCCGTAGACGCGCCACGGTCGCGTGCCGTAGATCGCCTCGCCGTTGACGGTCAGCCAGCGCCCGATCTCGCGCAGGATTTCCTGCTCCGGCTCCGGGATCACACCGTCGGCGCGTGGGCCGATGTTGAGCAACAGCGCGCCGTTCTTGCTGACCACATCGACGAGGTCCTGGATCAGCGATTCGGCGCTCTTGTAATCTTGCGGCTCAACATAACTCCAGGAGTTTTTGGAGACCGACGTGTCGTTCTGCCAGAGCAGCGGGCGAATATCGCTGAGTTGACCGCGCTCGATGTCAAGCACGGCTGTTCCCTCCTCGAAGGCGTTGTATTTGTAGTTGATGGCGACGCCCTTGCCCCACGCTTCGCCGCGGTTGTAGTAGTGCGCGGCGAAGCGTTTGAGGTATTCCGAAAATGCAGCGTGGCCGATCCACCAGTCGAACCAGAC
>CALJMI010000019.1 GCA_937981885.1 uncultured Caldilinea sp. | reverse complement strand
CCGCAACCCCGGCTCCACCAGGGACGACGCCGAGCGCTGGAGCGTGGACATCCCCGATGACTTCACCGGCTGGCGCTACTTTGAGATTCCCTTCACCCAGTTCAACCGCAAGGACATCGGCAACGGCGCGCCCAACGACGGCTTCGACGGCAAGGAGATGTGGGGCTACGCCTTCGGCGGCTTCAACACCATCAACAATCAGAGCTACTTCATCGACGACTTTACCATTTATGGCAACAAGGGTGGCTTGCCGGAGGAGCTGAGAGTGGCGTTTTCCGCGGCCCGATTCAGCGTGATCGAGGGCGCGACCGCGGTGATGACCGTCAGCCTGAACATGACCTCCACCACGCCGGTCACTGTCACCTACGCCACGGCGGAAGGTCAGGCGACGACTGGCGTCGATTACACACCGGTCAGCGGCGCGCTGGTCTTTGCGCCGGGCGAACAGCACAAGACCATTCAGGTTCCCACCATCGACGATAACAAGCACGAACCCACCGAGCGGCTGATGGTCAACCTGACCGGTGTGGAGGGTGCAGTCTTTGCGTTCCAACGGCGCGCGATGCTGGAGATCGTGGACAACGACTCGGCAGACCCGAACAAGCTGGATGACTTCGAGGGCTTCCATCCCTTCCAGAAAGTGGGCGATGTGATGCTCTCCATCACGCAACTGGCAGCAGGCGATCCCAACGCGCTGCCGGGCCAGGGTGCGCGGGAGCAGGTGCTGACTGTCCAGTACAACAACGCCGCCGCAACCGTCAATCGCATCTTCAACTTCTTCACGCAGCCGCAGGACTGGAGCGGCGCAGATGGGCTGACTTTCTGGTACTTCGGCGGCAACACGGGCAATGACATCACCGTGGAGCTGTGGGACAATCAGCTCACCAATACGAACAACATAACCACCACGGAGTGGGTGCTGCGCTGGTCGGACGAGTTCAACGAGCCGGCGGGCACGCCGCCCAACCCCAACAACTGGCGGCACGAGATCGGCGACGGCACGCTGAACAACATCCCTGGCTGGGGCAACAGCGAATTCCAGTTCTACACCGACGACCCCGCCAACGCCTCCACCGACGGTAACGGCAACCTGGTGCTGCGCATGAGCAAAGTCAACACGGAGACGACCGATCTGCTCTGTTATTACGGTCCCTGCCGCTACACCTCCGCCCGCCTGATCAGCGCAGACCGCGCCGAGTTCCAGTATGGCAAGATCGAGGCGCGCATCAAGCTGCCGCCGACGGATCAGTCGGGCATCTGGCCTGCGTTCTGGGCGCTCGGAACCAACATCAACGATCTGGGCGTGGGCTGGCCCCAGTCTGGCGAGATCGACGTCATGGAGTACGTCAGCCGCGTGCCCAATGAAATCTTTGGCACGATCCACGGTCCTGGTTACTCCGGCGGCGCCTCCTTTGGCAGCACGATCAACGTCCCCAACCTGCTGGATGACTATCACGTCTACACGGTCGAGTGGCGCGAAAATCACATCATCTGGTATGTGGATGGCGTCAAATACCATGAGGCGCGCAACACCTCGCCCTTCCTGAGTGGCAAGGAGTGGGTGTTCAACCATCCCTTCTTCCTGCTGCTAAATGTGGCGATCGGCGGCAACTTTGGCGGCGCCATTTCGGATCAGATGACCTTCCCGCAGGATACGCTGGTGGACTGGGTGCGGGTCTATCAGGCGCCGAACCAGGCGGAACTCTTCCAAGCCAGCTTCGTGGACGACTTCACGGGGTGGCGGAAGATCGTGATGCCCTTCACCGCCTTCACCCGCAGCGCCGAGCAGCCGGCTGGCGCGCCAAATGACGGGCTGACCCTGACCAGCGTCAACGGCTATGGCTTCCGCTTCCCCAGGGGCGGTCAAAGCATCGTTGCGCAGGCGCAGGTTACTGCCCACATCGATCAGGTCACTCTACTGAACTTTGCTGAACGGCGGTGGTTCCCTCTGATTTTTGGCAGGGCATCCAACAGCCAGTAGTTGAATGAACTTGTCGCCATTCACTGTGGAGGGTACACTTTCCAGGGTGGATGGCGACATATCGAGCTACTCTCAAGCAAGAATTGCATGTTTTATGACCGCTATGGTGGATGAATCCTTCAACAATACAGGTCGCTTCTCTGTGCAATCCTATGATCTGGCGCCCCCATTCGCCAGCTTTCTCCCAGGCATTGCCGGTACGTTGGGTGTGCCAATGTGGGCGTTCTACGTCAACCGCGGCCAGGCAATCGCCAGCTTTGGCGTCGAGAACAAAGATCGCCCGATCCTGGAGTTCCAGCCTGCCAACAAGGCCTATCGGCTGACCCCATTGCTCGGCTTTCGCACCTTTCTTAAGCTGCGCAACCACCCGGCGCTGCCGTTCTGCGAGCCGTTCGCTCCGTGGTCGCCGGGCAAACCGCAGCGCACCATGAGAATCGACTTGAATGAGCTGGAGCTGGTCGAGGACAATGAACAGATCAACCTGACGACACGCGTGAATTACTTCATCCTGCCCGGCGAGCCGGTGGCTGCGCTGGTGCGACAGCTCACGTTGACCAATTGCGGGACGTCGCCCCTCGACCTTGAGATGCTCGACGGGCTGCCTGCGCTCATCCCCTTCGGCGCAGACAATGGCGCGCTCAAACACATCAGCCGCACCATCGAAGCATGGATGCAGGTGGAGGGGCACGATGAACAGCTGCCGTTCTATCGGCTGCGCGCCTCCTCCGCCGACACCGCCGAGGTTTCGAGCATCCGCGCCGGACATTTCGCCTTTGCCTGGCTCGAACAGGACGGCGTTGTCCAGGATATCATGCCGTCGCTGCTGCCGGTGTTGGTCGATCCTGACCCGATCTTCCTCAACGATGTCAATCTGCAGGCGCCAGAGGGCTTTCTTCACAAGTCGCTGGCTGATTTGCTTGCGACGCCGCAGATCGCCGTTGGCAAAACGCCCTGCGCCTTGTTTGCCGCCGAGACTTTGCTGCGGCCAGGCCAGAGTCTCACTCTCACTGCGATCTTCGGCCACACCGGCAGCCGTGCAAGCCTGGCAGACCACGCTCGACGGCTGCACAACCCGGCGCTCATCGCCCGCAAACGCGCTGAAGCGCGTGCGCTGGCAGAGCAGCTCACCGCACCAATCGCTACGTGCAGCGCCGATCCGCGCTTAGACAGCTATAGCCGCCAGAGCTTTCTAGACAACGTGCTGCGCGGCGGCAAGCCTGAGTTGCTGGGCGACCCGGCGCAGCCGCAGGTTTACTACATCTACTCGCGCAAGCATGGCGACCTGGAGCGCGATTACAACGACTTCTTCCTGGCTGCGGAACCCTACTCGCAAGGCAATGGCAACTTCCGCGATGTGGCGCAAAACCGCCGCAGCGATGTCTGGTTCTGGCCCGAAGTGGGCGACTTCAACATCCGCCTTCACCTCAGCCTGATCCAGATCGACGGCTACAACCCGCTGGTATTGCAGGGAGTGCGCTATGTCCTGCCCCCATACGCGCAGTCAGCGCTGCTGAACCACAGCAGCCAGCCCGATCGGCTGGCGCCCTGGCTGGCTGCATCGTTCACCCCGGGCAGCCTGCTAAAGGCGATCAATGACTACGACATTCCCCTGGATGCGTCGCCGGTCGAGTTTCTGAGCCGGGCGCTGTGCGAGGCCGAACCGCAGATTCAGGCGACGTTTGGCGAGGGCTTCTGGATCGACCACTGGACGTATCTGCTCGATCTCATCGAGTCCTTTGCCGCCATCTATCCTGACCGGCTCCAGACGCTGCTGTTCGAGACGCGATTGCCCTATTTCGTCAGCCCGGCAGTCGTGCAGCCGCGCAGCGAGAAATACGTGCTGGCAGAAGCAGGGCCTCGGCAGTATGGGGCGATTCACCACGATCATGCGCGGCGAGAGGGCTGGCTTCGCACAGCACACGGTCGCGGCGGCGTCTTCCAATCACGCGTCATCGAGAAGCTCTTCCTGCTTGCCCTGCTCAAGGTTGCAACCCGTGACCCGTGGGGCATGGGCGTAGAGATGGAGGCGGGCAAGCCGGGCTGGTATGATGCGCTCAACGGTCTGCCCGCTCTGTTTGGCTCCTCCATGCCCGAAAGCTACGAACTGCTGCGGCTGCTGCACTTCCTGCGTACAGCGCTGGCAGGCGGCGATGCGCCATTGCACCTGCCGGTCGAGGCGGAGGCGCTGCTGGGTGAAGTCATGCGCATTCTAGACGACTATCGCGAAGCCCACATGGAGCGATGGGATGCGCTGGCAACGGTGCGCGAACACTATCGCCAGCGTGTGCAGTCGGGCGTGCATGGCGACACAGCCGTGTTGCCCGCTGCCGAGGCTATCGCCATCCTCGACCGGCTGTGCGAGGACGTGACGCAGGGGATCGAACGAGCGAATGCGCAAAGTGAGAACCTGCCGCTCACTTACTTTGCCTGGGAGATGACAGCTTACGATGTTCAGAAAGACTCGAACGGGCGAGAGCGGCGAGACGCGCAGGGGCGTCTCCTGGTGAACGCCCGTGACTTTCGACCGCGCCCGCTGCCGCTATTTTTGGAGGGGCCAACCCGTGCTTTGAAGACCCTTTCCAATAGCGAAGCTCGCCATCTGCACAAGAAAATGCTGTCCGGGCCTCTCTGGGATGAAGCGCTGGGCATGTTCAAGGTCAATGCATCGCTGGCAGGCGAGCCGCACGACATCGGGCGGGCTTGTGCGTTTACGCCAGGCTGGCTCGAAAACGAGAGCATCTGGCTGCATATGCACTACAAATATCTGTTGGGGCTGCTGCAAAAGGGGATGTTCGAGGAGTTCTACGCATTGCTGCACACGGGGCTGATCCCATTCCGCGATGCGCAGCAATATGGACGCAGCCCGCTCGAAAACAGCTCGTTCCTGGTCAGCAGCGCGCACCCGGACGCATCGCTGCACGGACGGGGCTTCGTCGCTCGTCTGAGCGGCGCCACCGCCGAGTTCCTGGACATGTGGACGCTGATGACTGCGGGCGCGCAGCCGTTTGTCTGCGAGAACGGTGAACCACGTCTTTGCCTGCGTCCGGCGCTGCCCGGCTGGCTCTTCACCCAGGACGGACGCTTCCAGTTTACGTTCCTGGGGCGCTGCCAGGTGATGCTGCACAACCCGGCGCGCCGCAACCTGTTTCCTGGCGCCGCCCGACGGATCGTATTGCACACCGCCGACGGCGCGCACACCATCGACGGCGCAGACGCGCCCGCACCCTACGCCGCCGCCGTGCGCGCCGGCCAGGTGACGCGATTGGAGCTCTTCTTCGAAACCGAATGATTGACTGTAAGTCGAAATGAATTTCGATTTACTTTGGGAGGTTGCCATGATGCCAGACTGGGTTTTTCTTGACGACAATGGCGTTTTTCGCCTGCCGGAAGCCGACCGCACCAGCTACCTATACTTCCCGCTGGTCAACGAAGTCGGTATGATGTCTGCTATCACCCCGACGCTGCACGGCGACATCAAGAGCGATCAGAACCATTTCTTGATGCTGCCCGTTTCGGTCGAAGACTTGCACAACACCCGCTCCCCGCGCGATTTCTGGGTGTACATCGACGGCGTCGGGCCGTGGTCGTTGGCTGGCAACAGCGCACAGCAGATCGCTGACCGTTGGCGTGAAGCCGCCGACAACGTGACAGTGGAAGCCGGTTTTCTCTGGCATAAGGTCATCCGCCAGCATGGTCACTGCGGTTTGCAGGCGGAGATACTCAACTTCGTCCCGGCAAGCGACGACAGCGTCGAGCTGATGCAGGTGACGCTGACCAATATCGGTGACCGCAGCCTACGTCTGACGCCAACCGCCGCTATTCCGTTGTTCGGGCGTTCCGCCGACAACCTGCGCGACCATCGGCATGTAACCTCGCTGCTGCACCGCGTGCGCTGCCATGCGCACGGCGTCCTGCTGCGCCCTGCCATGTCGTTCGACGAACGCGGCCATCATCTGAACCATACCACCTATGCCGTGCTTGGCGTCACTGCAAATGGTGCGCCGCCTGTCGGCTTTTGGCCCGTGGTGGAGGACTTCATCGGCGAAGGCGGATCGCTGGATTGGCCCCAGGCGATTGTACAGAACCTGCCGCCTGCCAGTCATGCAGGCGATGCGGTGGAGGGCTACGAGACGTTGGGCGGTATGCAGTTCGCAGCCGTCGAGCTGGCGCCGGGCGAATCGCGCAGCTACGTGCTCATTCTGGCGATCCTGGAGGATGAGAATCAGGTGGAGCCGCTGCTCACACGCTACGCCGCCGCCCAATGTCAGAAGTGGCTGGCGCACACCAGCGATTGCTGGACGCAAAAACTCGACACGCTGCGAGTGCGCAGCGGTGACCCTCGTTTCGATGGCTGGCTGCGTTGGGTGGCTGTGCAGCCGACGTTGCGCCGTCTGTTCGGCAACAGCTTCCTGCCCTATCACGACTATGGCCGCGGCGGTCGCGGCTGGCGCGACTTGTGGCAGGACATCCTTGCCATCCTTCTGCTGGAAGGGGACGACGTAGGGGAGACGCTGCTGAGCCACTTCGCTGGCGTGCGGCTGGACGGCTCGAATGCCACGATCATCGGCAGCAAACCGGGCGAGTTCAAGGCTGACCGCAACAACATCCCACGTGTCTGGATGGATCATGGCGCCTGGCCTCTGCTGACCGTCAGATTGTACATCGATCAAAGCGGCGATCTGGATTTCCTGCTTCGCGAGCAGGTCTACTTCAAGGATCAGCATACGCACCGCTGTCGTCAACTGGATGCAGGCTGGACGCCAGAGCAGGACGCCGTGCAGCGAACTCAGGCAGATAAGCCCTATCAGGGCACGGTGCTGGAGCATTTGCTGGTGCAGCATCTCACCGCCTTCCATCATGTGGGCGAGCATAATTTGATCCTGCTCGAGGGTGCAGACTGGAATGACGGACTGGACATGGCGCGCAAACGTGGGGAAAGTGTGGCGTTCTCCGCCATGTACGCCTGGAATCTGTGGCAACTGGCCGACTTGATCGATGCCTTGTCTGCACGCGGCGTCGCCGAAATTGCGCTTGCGGCGGAATTGGTCTCACTGCTGACAATCGATGGACTGGACGATGTGGGGATCAAACGTGCGCGGCTGCACGCCTACTTCGATGCCGTGGCTGGCGCCATATCTGGGCAGAAGCGGCGTCTGCGTGCAGCGGAGCTGGCTGCAACGCTGCGCAAAATGGCTGACTGGCTGGCAGAACACATCCGCCGCCAGGAGTGGCAGAAAGAGAGCGAAGGCAGGGGCTGGTTCAACGGTTACTACGACGATCATGGTCGCCGCGTGGAGGGAGTGCAGGGCAGAGATGTGCGCATGACCCTGACGGGCCAGGTGTTCACCCTGATGGGCGGCGTCGCCGACGAGGCGCAGGTGGATGCAGTGTTAGCCGCCGCTGACCGCTATTTGTACGATCCGGGCGTGGGCGGCTATCGGCTCAACACCGATTTCGGCGAGGTCAAGCTTGACCTGGGTCGGGCATTTGGATTTGCCTTCGGGCACAAGGAAAATGGCGCGATGTTCAGCCACATGGCTGTGATGTTCGCCAACGCGCTCTATCGTCGTAGACGGGCGGAGGCTGGCTGGCGCACGCTGGAGGGCATCTACCAGCAAGGCGCAAACTTCGCTGCTGGCCGCATGTACCCAGGCATCCCTGAATACTTCAGCCCACGCGGACGCGGGATGTATCCCTGGCTGACCGGCTCGGCGAGCTGGTACATTCTCACGCTGGTGCAGTGGGCTTTCGGCGTGCGCGGCGATCTGGGCGATCTGCTGCTAGAGCCGCAGTTGCAGCCTGCGCAGTTCGACGCCGACGGCGTGGCGGAGATCGACACGCTCTTTGCCGGGCGTCGGCTGCACATCCGCTATCACAACCCACAGCGCCTGCCTGCGGCGCAGGCGCGTCCGACGACGCTCACCATCAACGGTGCGGCGGTGCAGGCTGAGCATACGCCGACCGGTTTGCGCTTGAGCCGTTCGCTGCTCCAGCACCTGCCCGCCGACCATTCTCACACCGTTGATGCGACGCTGCAGCCTGTTCATGCGGCGACACCGTAAACAACGCCTCTTTGTGTCTCGACTGCCGTCTCTATTACGGGCGATGAGGTGAACCCGATAGAATACGGCCTGCGGCTGTGCGTATCAGATAAATAATGCGCACGACCGCAGGCCGCACCTGCATTGGATGATTGTTGGCGTCAGCCGCCCAAACTGCTATATCTCCGCCACCTGATTTGCCGTCCAATACGGCTCCAACCGCCCCACCAGTTCGAGCGGCAGCCGTCCGACGACGTGCGTGCCTTGCTCGGTGTGCGTCTCCGTCTCCACCGTTCCATACTCGTGCATCATCGCCACCAGATCGCCGCGGCTGTAGGGGATCAGCGTGTCGATCAGCGCCATGCGCTCACGTAGCGCCGCGTCGACCACCTCCAGCAGGCGATCCAGCCCCTCGCCGCGCAGTGCGCTGATCAGCACGGCGTGCGGATTATCGGCAATCGCCTGCGCCAGCATCTGCGCATCGTCGGGGTCGCTGCGGTCGAGACGGTCGATCTTGTTGAGCGCAACCACCATCGGTTTGTCGGCTGCGCCGAGGTCGTCAAGAATTTCTTCAACTGCGGCCATCTGCTCCTCCATGTTGGCGTGGGAGATATCGACCACATGCAGCAGCAGGTCGGCCTCGTTGACCTCCTCCAGCGTGGAGCGAAAGGCGGCCACAAGCTGCGTCGGCAGTTTCTGGATGAAGCCGACCGTGTCGGAGAAAAGCGCCAGCCGGTCGCTGGGCAGTTTGACGCGCCGCGTCGTCGGATCGAGCGTGGCGAAGAGCTGATCCTCCGCCAGCACGTCGGCATTGGCGATGGCATTGAGCAGCGTGCTCTTGCCGGCGTTAGTGTAGCCGACCACCGCCACCACCGGCATAGCCGACTGGCGGCGTTGGCTGCGATAATGCTGGCGATACTTGCTGATCTCCGCCAACTGCTGCTTGAGGAAGGCGATGCGCCGGTTGATCTCGCGTCGGTCGACCTCGAGCTGCGTCTCACCGGGGCCGCGCACGCCGACGCCGCCCGACGCTCCACCCGCACGTCCACCCGCCTGCCGCGCCAGATGCGTCCAGGCGCGCGTCAGCCGTGGCAGCCGATACTCGTACTGCGCCAGCTCGACCTGCACTGCGCCTTCGCGCGTGCGCGCATGGCGGGCGAATATGTCGAGGATCAGCGCCGTGCGATCCACGACCTTGACTTCCTCGCCCAGCTCTTTTTCAAGCTCACGCTGTTGGCGAGGGGAGAGTTCGTCGTCGAAGATCACGACATTGGCGCCCAACTCGGTGACCGCCATGCGCAGTTCTTCGACCTTGCCCGTGCCGATCAACGTCGCCGGGTTGGGCGATTCCAGCCGCTGTGTGATGCGAGCGATGGCGTGCACGCCGGCAGTCTTCGCCAACAATGCCAGCTCGTCGAGCGAGTCTTCCAGCGCCAACAGCGACGGTTGGTTCTGTAATTCGACGCCGACGAGAATGGCGCGCTCCTCGACCGGCGCGGTCGAGACCAAACCGGCCTCGTCGCGCACGATGCGGTCGCGCCCGCGTCCATCACTCGCCAGCGAACCTTGTGATTGAAATAAACTTGGATTCGTCATGTACCTTGTGTATCCTGAACTGCGCCCGCCTCGATCGCTTCGATGCGAGCGCGCACCGCGGCGGGCAATGCCGCCTTGCGTTGATTCTGATAGTCGTAGGAGACGATGACGCCTTCGCCTTCTGCAGCGATCCGGTGATGGCGTGTGCTAACGATGCGGTAGCGCATGACGAAGCGGTCTTCGCCGATCTCGCCCACGCGCACACCCACCAACACACGATCCGGATAGGTCAGTGGAAACTTGAACGTGCAGGAAGCCGAAGCCAGGATTGGGCCGACGCCATGCGCTGCCATCGCCTCCATCATCCCCATCCGTTCCAGATAGGCGATGCGCCCGCTCTCAAAATAGCGGAAATAGACGATGTTGTTGACATGCTGAAAGGCGTCCATCTCGCCCCAGGCGACTGGAATCTCGATAGTCACCGGAAACCCGGCCAGTAGCTCGCTCATACTTATCTCTTCATGTCCAGAATGCGCCGCCTCCATGCGGCAGATAGACTGGTCTTCGCAACCTGCAAAGAATAAGCATAAAGAAGGGAGCGAATTTCGTCAACTTGGACGGGATGCCTCAATTTCGTGGGTGCGGTGGGGTCGTATTTGTCGGTGATCTGCGTCGGTGTGACGGGGCGCCATGTCATCGCCATAGCTCGAACGCGGATATTGACGCGTGGACGGACGCGGCGTACTGTGTGACGGGGCGCCACGTCATCGCCACAGATCGAACTGGTGGAGTAGTCATACGGTGGACAAACGGCCATCTGGCCGCCTGTCCACCTGGGGCGATCTTCGGCGGCTTTAATCGGCTCCGGTCTCGCCCGACTGAGCCTTTCCCATGACCGACATGGATGCCGCAACTTGCACGCGCCGGTCAGACCAAAGCGCGTAGCCCAGCCAGATCAGCGCAATGCCCATCGGCGCCGCCGCCATGCGGTCGAGCGGGTGGCCCAACACCTGCATGGTGAGGATTGCCAATGGGCCTGAACAGGCCAGCAGCACAGCCGCCCCGCGCGGCAGGATGCCCGCACGGAAGGTGGCGATGCCAAACAGCAGACTGCCGAGCATATACCCTAACCCTGACAGCGCAAAAAATGCTGGAAGCGCACCGAGGCTGACTTCCGCTGGCGCGCCGGTGATGATCCCCAAGAAGCCCTCGACAAATTTCGGCGCCTCGGTCGCCAACAGTGGCAAGA
The DNA here is from genome assembly GCA_937981885.1 of uncultured Caldilinea sp. Classification (GTDB taxonomy): domain Bacteria; phylum Chloroflexota; class Anaerolineae; order Caldilineales; family Caldilineaceae; genus Caldilinea. The sequence goes on along the minus strand of CALJMI010000019.1, from coordinate 37,627 downwards.
TGAAGGCTTCGGCAAAGACGAAGGGCGCGGTGAGCGCATAAAAGAGGCTGAATAGCAGATAGCCAGTCAGCCCAAGCCAACCAGCCGCTTCCACCTGGCGGGCGTAAAGCCCGGTGATGCCAAGCAGACCGAGGAGGCACATGGTGAATTTCAGCGATTGGATGATGACCCATGCAGTGGTGGTGACTGACGAAAGTGCGTCCGGCGGATGGATCGGCTGAATGCCTATGAAAATGATCCCTGTTATCATTGCTGGCAGACCTGCCCGGCGGATCAGTCCGGCAGGTGTTATTTTCATCTTATTGGTCTGGGTTGCTGCGCGCCGCGTGGCATGTGCGGATTTTTCGACTTCGCTGGCCGTAATCTTGTTATTGATGCTCATTGTTTGTCCTCTGTGTTGAGCAACTCGGCCAAACGCCAATGCTTGACGCCCGGCATAGCTGCCTGTTTGCCTTCAATAAGAAGACACTCTATCCGCGTATGTGGGGAGTTGTCGTCCCCACATGTGAGGATTAATGGTGAAGATGAAGAGGTTTACAATGGCATGCGGAGAGGCCAACGTCAACTTCAGGCTGCACGCAAATGAGGGTTCCGCGCTTGTAGCGAGAGGTGGAGAATGGGTGAGATCGTGCGGAGTCTGGCGCTGTTCGTGGTTGTCGGTCTTGCCGAGATAGGCGGGTGCTGGCTTGTGTTGCAGACCCTTTGCACAGCGCCAACAACATCGTGTTGGTCACACTTCGATAGCATGATAAAATGTGCCTGTGATGCCAGCGATTGGGGACTTTCCGCAGTGGGTGACGCTCGCCTTATTGTTTGCAACCAGTTGGTTGGCTGCTACGGTTTCGGGCGTGGCCGGATTTGGCGGTGCATTGCTGCTATTGCCTGTTCTGACCAACCTGGTCGGCGTCAAGGCGGCTGTGCCGATACTGACCATTGCCCAACTCTGGGGCAACGCCTCACGCGTCTGGTTTGGTCGCACCGAGATCAGGTGGCGTCCTGTGCTCTATTTCATCGCCACCGCTATTCCGTTCAGCATTGTCGGCGGCATGTTGTTTGTCGATCTGCCGAAACAAGCTATCATGGCCAGCATTGGGATCTTGCTCATCGTCATTGTTGCGCTTCGGCGTTTGAAGGTGACGAGATTTGGCTTTGGTGAGAAGGGTCTGTTGATCGGCGGCGCCTTGACAGGTTTTCTATCAGGGCTGGCGGGCAGCGCAGGCCCTTTAGGGGCGGCTTTTTTTCTTGGCTTGGATCTGCCGGCGCTTGCCTATATTGCCAGCGAAGCGGTCACAGCGCTTGCTATGCACGTGACAAAGACGATCGTCTATCAGCGCTACGCGTTGATCGGCGTGCAAGAGCTGGCCTATGGACTGCTGCTCGGCGTCGGCATGATCGCCGGTTCCTGGACAGGCAAGCAGATCGCCGTAAAGCTGCCAAAAGCGAAGTTCATCGCACTGGTCGAAGTGTTGCTCGTGCTCTCTGCACTACAGTTGATCTTCTTTGCATCGTAATATGGGGTCGGCAGTTGTCGGGGCGTATGTGTTCATACGATAGCTTCAAATCGTATGGGCATGAAATTTCATGCCATTTCCAGGCGATATATCGCCAAGGGGCTGGGAATTCCAAGCCCCCCCTACGTTGTTGCCGTGCCAACTAAACATTCATAGTAGACATCCTCTAGCCCTTGACCTGCACACCTGCGCCTTCTTCGATCACCTTGATAAACGCCGATGCATTCTCCTCGCCCCAACCGCGGTTGACGCCGATCTTGATGTTCTCGCGGATCGCAGCGACGCCGGGCACGGGCACGTTGAGGTCTTGAGCAAATTTGGCGATCAGGTTGGCGTCTTTGAGCATCAGCTTGAGCGCAAAATTCACATCGAAGTCGCGGCGCACCAATGCCGCACCCACGCCGTCGAAGATCGGCGATTTGAAATCGGTGACGTGCAGCACGCCAAGCACATCGTGCGGGTTGAGACCAGCTTTGGTCGCCAGCACCATTGCCTCGCCGATCGCTTCGAGCTGAAAGGCGACGATCAGGTTGCCGACCAGCTTCATCGACGCGCCCATCGGGTTTTCGCCCATGTAGTGCGTCGTCTTGCTGAGCGGTTCGAGCAGCGGCAACACCTTGTCGTAGATTTCGCGCTTGCCGCCGACGACAATCCACAGCCCGCCGTTCGCCGCCTCGTTCTTGGAGCCGAAGACCGGCGCATCGAGGAACTCGGCGCCCTTTGCCGTGAACGCAGCGTACTCCTTGCGGCTAGTGTCTGGATGCAACGTTGTCATGTCGAGCACGATCTGACCGGGTTTGACCGCGTCAAGCAGGCGACCCTCGCCCCAGACCAGGTCTTCAACCGCCTTGTCGTCGCTCAGGCAGTACATGATCACCTCAGCGCCGGCAACCGCTTCAGCAGGCGTAATGGCCTGTTTCGCACCCTGCGCCACCAGCGATGCGCAGCGCTCCGGCGTACGATTCCAGACAGCGACGTTGTGTCCAACTTTGAGCAAATTGGCAGCCATGCCCCGGCCCATGATGCCGAGACCGAGATAGGCAATATTGGTCATAATTTGTTTCTCCTGTTGATTTTTGGGTTTAACTGTCGAAATCAAGCGCCGGTTTCAGCGCCCGGTTTTGCTCTGCCTGTTTGGCATAGGATAGCCGGCCAACATAAGCAGTCAGCATCGCTTTTGGAGTGCTGACCGGCGCACCACTCTGCACCATATCAAGCGATCTACGTCGTTCTCTGTCTACGTTGCTCCACATAGTAGTTGACAACCATCACTAACAAGAGCAGCGCGCCCCAGGCAAACTGGCGGAAGAAGATCGCCGCGCTGGAGCCGGAAAGCTGGAGCATGAGCATGTTGAGGCCGGTGGAGAGGAACTGAATGCTGAGCACGGAGAGCACCAGACCCAAAACTGTGCCAAAGCCGCCGGTATAGCGAACGCCGCCCAGGATCGCGATCAGCACAGTCAGCAGGATAAATGTAGCGCCGTAATCAGGCTTGGCGGAATTGGCGCGTGCCAAAAAGATGATGCCAGCAATGCCCGCCACCAGACCCGCCAGCCAGTAAGTGCGCACAAGCACCTTGACATCGTTGATGCCAGAGAAGAGTGCAGCGCGCGTGTTGGTGCCCAACATGTAGATATTGAAGCCCAGCGTTGTGCGATTGAGAATCACCGCAAAGACAAGCGCCAGCACAATGAAGACAATCACCGGGATCGGCACGCCCGCGATCGAGCCGTTGCCGATGAACGCAAGCTGTGTCGTCGTGATCGCTGGCCCGCCTGTGATCACATAGGAAAGGCCGGTGTAGAGCGAACCGGTGCCCAACGTCGCCAGAATCGGCGTAATGCCCACCTTCGAGACGAGAAGACCGTTGAACAGACCGCACAATGAAGCCACCGTCAGCGCCGCCAGCATCGCCAGCGGGATCGTCGCTTCCAGCGGCAAACCCGCGCCGCCTTCGCCCGACAACCGCGTCAACACCAACGCTGCCGCAATCGCCGACAGGTTGGCTGTGCCCACAATGGACAGGTCGATTCCGCCGGTGAGCATTGTGATCATGATCGCAAACGCCAAAATGCCAAACTCGGGAAATTGCACAGCCATCGACTGCAAATTGCGAATACTCAAGAATCTGTCGCCCAGCACCAGACTGAAGCCAATAAAGATCAGCAGTGTGATGATAAACAGGCGCAACGTCTGGCTCTCGCCCATCAGCCGGTTCATAAACGAATTGCGTTGCAATGTCTGTTGCATATCGCCCTCCTACGCTTGCGCCAGCCGTGCGCTGTGTTTACTGGCGCGCTTCGCCTGAATCGCGGGCAATCCTGTGCCGATGATGATGATCAGACCGATAACAACTCGCTGCCACACTGTCGGCACGCCGACCAGCACCAGACTGTTGTTGGCGATCACCACGAGCATTACGCCCAGCACTGTGCCGATCACTGTGCCGCGCCCGCCGGTCAACTGTGCACCGCCGAGCACGACAGCGGCAATTACGTTTAGTTCCGTGCCAACGATGTCCTGCGGATTTGCCTGCCGCGCCATCGAGCCAAAAGTCATGCCCGCAATGCCAGACAGCAGACCGACAAAGCCATAGATGAAGTATTGGATGCGCGGCACGTTGAAGCCGGCGCGTTCAGCTGCTTCTCGGGCGCCGCCCAACGCATAAATGCCGCGCCCGAGCATCGTGTATCTCAACAACAGCCAGACGACGATCGTCACGGTGAGCGTAATCAAAATGGCTGGGTGCAGGTTGGCGACGCCGCGTTCGAGCGGAATGCGCACCAGCGCCGAGCGCGCAAAGGCGTCCATCGCTGGCGGCACATCACGAATGATCTGGTTGCCGATGGCAAAGAGCAAAAAGCCATGAAACATGCTCAGCGTGCCAAGCGTGACGATCAGCGTCGGCAACCGGAAGCGGGCGATGAAAAAGGCGTTGATCATGCCCAGCCCCAACCCGATCGCTGCGGCGATCGCAAATCCGATCCAGATAGAGGCGTCTGGCATGAATTCCTTCATGATGCGCGTGGTCGAGTAGAGCGCGAAAACGCCAATCGCCGTAAACGAAACGTCGATCCCCCCTGACACGATCACGATCAGCACACCCATTGCAAAGATGCCCATGACGATGCTGCTGCGAAGAAGGTCAAAAAGGTTGCCCACCGAAAAGAACGTGGGATTGTTGAAGCCGATGATCAGCGACAGAAGTACGATTGTCACCGCCACCAGCGCTTCGTTGCTGCGGAAGATTCGGCTCACGGCGTTAGTCCTCAATCAACTTGGCAGCCAACTCGTTTTCGTTGGTCTCGCGTGGCAAAATTTCTTGCGCAATAGAACCGTTGCGCATCAATAAAATGCGGTTACAGGTCTGCAACAGTTCAGGAATATCGTCCGAGATCACCAGCAGCCCCATGCCTTCACCCGCCAATCGCTTGATCAGTTCGTGGAGTTCATTCTTGGAGCCAATGTCCACACCCATGGTCGGGCCGTTGAGGATCATCAGGCGCGGGTTGCTGGCAAGCCATTTGGCGACCACAACGCGCTGCTGGTTGCCGCCAGAAAGCGTCTTGACCGGCAGTTCAGGGTTCGACGTTTTGATGCGCAGCGACGTCACCCATTCGTCCACCTGCTGCTTCACCCGCGCCGGGTCGGTTAATCCAAAGGCGCCGCGCAGCCTGTCGATTGTGCGCACGACAATGTTGCGCCCAATCGACTGCTCTAGAAACAGCCCTTCGGTGAGCCGATCCTCCGGCACATACCCGATGCCATGGGCGATGGCATCCTGCACCGAGCGAATCTTGACCGGTGTTTCATCGATTTCGATCTGTCCGGCGGTGATGGGCAACATGCCAAAGAGCGCCAACGCCAGTTCGGTGCGCCCTGATCCCAACAATCCAGTGACGCCGACAATTTCGCTGCGGCGCATCTCGAACGAAACGTTATGTAATGCGCCCGGCACGGTGAGGTTTTCCACGCGCAGCAGCGCCGGCTGGCTGAGATCAGGCGTAAACTCATACGACTTTTCGGCAATGCTCTGCCCCGTCATCTCATACACCAGACGCGTTGTGTTGTATTCATCTGCAAGACCGGTGCTGACAACCTTGCCATTGCGCATGACAATGATCGCTTCAGAGATTTCCAGCACTTCATTGAGCTTGTGGCTAACAAAAAGGAAGGCGATTCCGCGCTGTTGCAATTTGTGGATGACGGTGAAGAGTACGCGAATTTCGCGCTCAGTCAAGGCGCTGGTCGGCTCATCCATGATGATGAGCTGGGCGTTCTGGCGCATCGCCTTGGCAATTGCGATCAACTGCTTATTAGCGACCGACATATCCTCGACGCGCGCATCGAGCGGCATCTGCACTTCGATCTGTGCAATCGCATCCTCCGCCACGTGGCGCACATGCTTCCAATTGACAAAGCGTCGCCCTTCCGCCAACTGCTCGTTGAGTGCAATGTTCTCTGCAACGGTCAGGTTGGGGAACAGTGAGAAATCCTGATAGATGACCTGGATGCCTTCGCGGATCGAGTCAATCGGATGCAGTTGTTCATATTCCTTGCCGTTGATCTGCACCGACCCGCTGTCGCGCTGATAAACGCCGGCTATGATCTTGATGAGCGTCGATTTGCCGCAGCCGTTTTCTCCGACCAGACAATGAATCTTACCTCGTTCGAGAGTCAGGCTAACATCCTGCAATGCGCGCACACCGGCGAAAGATTTGTGAATTCCAGTGAGGCGAATGATCTCATCGGCCATGTATGGGTTGCCCTGGCAGCCATAGGGCGATTCAGCTGAACCGCCTTGCGTGAATAAGGACATTCAGTGAAGCAACGATGGATTGGGGGAATGGGGTGGGCGAGGTTGTGGGGTGGCAGGATTGTGGTAAAGCGCCTCGACAATCTTCCAGCAAGCTCAAGAGTTGCCTGGAAGATGCGCAACCGCTCTAGGCAACAATATCCTCACCACCCCAAGACCCTACGACCCTATTACCCCCTTACCCCAACAAACACACTTTAGAACGGATAGTCGCCCGCAGTCGTGCCGTCGACATAGACCGGCGCGTTGCCGTACAGCACATTCTCGCCGACCAGTTTCAGGTTGTCATACCCTGGGATGCCCAGGTCAGTCCCCTCACCAATCGGCTCGCCATTCAACTGCATCAACGCCAGCTTGTTGCAGGCTTCGCCCGCCACAGCCGGATCCCAGAAGCCGATGGCGTCGATGGCGCCGGTGGTCAACAGGTCGCCCGCAATCGAAGGCAGACTGGTGCCAACCACGGAGACCTCATCCTGCAAGCCCGCTTCCTCAACGGCGCGGCCAATGCCAGCCACATCCGTCGAAGCGCTGCCCTGGAAGCCCTTGATGTTCGGATAGGCGGCCAGGATTTCCTTTGCCTTTTGGTAGGCGATCTCGGCGTCGTCGAAGCTCTCGTTCTTGTCACCGACCATCTTCATGTTCGGATACGCCTCAAGCTGGCGCTCGATGCCGCCATCGACCCACTCATTGTGCGTCTTCGAGCCGAGGCTGCCGACAAACACGGCATACTCGCCTTCTTCGCCCATCGCCGCAGCCAGGCGATCCATCAGACCAGCGCCGAAGGCTTTGTTATCAAAGGCTTCAATGTCCCAGTGCATGTTGATCTGGTTGGAAGCCTCGTGGGTGATGACAACGATGCCGGCGTCCATCGCTTTCTTGAGCACCGGGTCGAGCTGCGTCGGGTCCATTGGGATCACGCACAGCGCATCTACGCCCTGCGCAATCAAGTCTTCGATGATTGGAATCTGCTGCGCCGCATCCGCCTGAGCAGGCCCGACAAGCGATGCGTTGACGCCGGTCTCAGCGCCGAACTTCTTGACGCCTTCCTCCATACGGTTGAACCAGTTGATGCCAGCGATCTTCACGACAGTAGTGAAGGTCAGGTCGCTGGGAGCAGCGGCGGCTGGCGCTTCAGCGGCTGGCGCCTGAGCAGCCGGCGCCGGTGCGACCGGCGCGGCGCAGGCAGCAACCAGTGCAGTCAGCAGGAGAAAGACGACGACAAACTGTACTCGCTTCATACGTATTTGCTCCTTGATGATAGTGAAAAACGGTTGATATGACACGAATTTATCAACTGCGGGCAGGACGCCCGATCAGTTCTGTAGAACGTGTTTCGTGTTGCGTGTTGCGTGTTTGTATGTTTGCGTGCATGATGTGAACCTCCACACGAAACACGAAACACGAAACACGAAACACGAAACACGCATTACGCCAGCACTGTACGCAGCATCACCACAAACGCCTCGCAGCCAGGATCGACCTTGCCTTCGGTGCGTTCACCGACCCAACTGGCGCGACCGATTCTGCTGCGTAGCGGCGTCACGCTGTCACGACCCACCTCGGCGGCGGCAAGCGCCGCTTCCCCGGCTTCACGCAGCGACTGCCCGGCGTCGATGGCCGCTGCAAACGCCTGTGCCGCCGGATGCAGGGCGTCGATCACAGTTTTGTCGCCAGGCTGCGCCTTGCCGCGCTCTTGCACGCCCGCGTCGGCGGCGGCGAACATGGCGGCCAGGTCTGCGCCGGTCAAGGTGACCTTGCCCGTCACCGCCCTGCCGCCCCGCATAAGCGCGGTCGCCAGCAATGTGCCAAAAGAAGAAGAGCCAGCCTTATTGGCTGCCATGCCTGCCTTGCCCAACCATTTGCCGATGTCGTCCTCGACCGGCGTCGCCGCGGCAAATTCCTGCAACGCCAGCCCGATCTTGCTCAAGGTGATGCCGAGGTCGCCGTCGCCCATCTGCTGGTCGAGCGAGGTGAGATAGCCTTCTTGCGCCACCAACTCGGCGCCAACGCGCTGCACCGCGGCGACGACAGCCTCACTGGTTACTGTTTCACTCATCGCTACACCTGTACAAAGAAGGGCGTATGCGCCGGATGATCTAGCAGCGTCGCCAGTTCGTCATCGACGCGCATCAGCGTGATCGATGCGCCCGCCATCTCCATACTCGTCGCATACTCGCCCACGTAGGCGCGATGCACGCCGATCCCACGCTCAGCCAGCATCTTATGCGCCTTGCGATAGATAATGTACAGCTCTTCCGGCGGCGTGGCGCCCAGGCCGTTGACCATTACCGCCAGCTTATCGCCAGCGGCTGGCTGTAAGTCATCGAGAATTGCGGTCATCATGCGTTCGGTGATCTCGTCGGCGCTCTGCAGCTTCTCGCGCTTCATGCCTGGCTCGCCATGGATGCCCATGCCGATCTCCATCTCATCTTCGCCGATGGTGAAGGTAGGCTTGCCGGCACGCGGCACTGTACACGGCGAGAGCGCCACGCCCATCGTGCGCGTGTTGGCGAGCGCCTTTTCCGCCGCCGCCACTACCTCATCAAGTGAGCCGCCCATGTCGGCTTTGGCGCCTGCACACTTGAAGGCGAAGACCATGCCCGCCACCCCGCGCCGTCGCCCGGCCTCCTCCGGCGGCGCCGACGCCACGTCATCTTTGACCAACACGGTGCGCACTTCGATGTCCTCAAACGACGCCATTTCCGCCGCCATGTCAATGTTCATCACGTCGCCGCCGTAGTTGCCATAGATGTAAACGACGCCCTTGCCGCCATGAATGCGCCGCGTCACTTCGAGCATCTGGTCGGCGCTGGGTGAAGCAAAGACATCACCGACTGCACAGCCGTCGAGCATTCCCTTGCCGACATAGCCGAGAAAGACCGGAAGATGCCCCGAGCCCCCACCTGTCGCCAACGCCACTTTACCTTCGACCGGAGAATCGGCGCGCACAACGCAGTGCAGGTCGTCGCCAGCGTGGGTAAGCTGATCAGGATGCGCCAAAAAAAGCCCTTCGAGCATCTCTGGCACAAAATCCGCAGGCTGGTTCAGAATTTTCTTCATCGTTATACTCCTGCATATCAATTGAGAAAACGATTACAAGTATTTATTTTTTGCTGAACTGGACGATCAGCACAGATTGCTGACCACTCTTGTGAGAAGCTGTGCGCCACTCTTGTGACGACGAGTATATCGATCAAATCATGCCGAGCGACTATAGTATATCACACATGCACGTTTTTTCTCAAATTGCGCATTTGTGCAAATTTACATACGATCGATCAGTCGCGCAAAGCCATACGCTGGCAAATACAGCGTATACACCGGAGGAAATCAAGCTACAAGGCAGGAGACTATGGTCACCAGCTACTATACATCAAAGCCGCAAACGCACCAAGCGTCGATTTGGAGATTTGGAGATAGACCGACAACATGGTATCATTGCATTCGTTGGTTGGATTCGTTACAAATTCTCCACGTTGATGGAAGGAAAGGAGGAGTTCGATGCAAGTCAATCCCATTGTCAACACTGTTGTCAACGCAGTTGTCAACACTGTCTCGAACCGTTCTCCTTTGCACCTTCTGCGCGCATAACGTCCGATCCAACCTGTTTTGGACTGCCAAAGCCGTAGGTGCAGAGACCTGCGGCTTTTTGTTTTGCGCCCTTACATACGCGCGCAAGCCAGGCCGCGGCGGAAATCGAACCGCGGCTTTTCTGTCGGCGGAAAACTGTGCTCTCGCCAGCAGCGCTCCAAACGCCAGAAACAGAAACGATCGCGGGGGAGATTGTCAATCCATCGCTGCACTACGACTGCGTCGTTCTGCAGCAAGAGTTCTCAGGAGACTCTCAACCGTGTCTTTCGACCCTAAGTCTCAGCGTTTTGACGCTTATGAAGAGTACAACCAGATTCCGGCGCGCTTTCAAATTAAGACGGAGGAGGAGGAAAACCGGCGCACAGGCGGGAAAGTGCGCAAACCTAAAAAGTCCACGCAGCAGGTTGTCGCTGAACTTGCCGATGCATCCCATGTGAGCGAAGGTTCATTCAAAATCACCTACAAGCCGGCGCGCTATGAGGCAATCTGGCTGCAGGCGTCGCTCGAGCCATTTTTCACGCAGACGCTAATCGAGGATGTGTTGGCGCTGGTGAAAGGCGGCAAGGAGGCAAACGTCTATCTGTGTAGGGCGACGCCGCAGCTGCCTGTCCGCTACATTGCAGCGAAGGTCTATCGGCCGCGCCAGTTTCGCAACCTGCGCAACGACAAGATGTACCGCGAGGGACGCGAACTGCTCAACAGCCTGGGCACGCCGATCAAGGATCGCGACAATCGCGAGATGCGCGCCATCCGCAACAAGACCAGCTTTGGCGCCGAGCTGACGCACATTTCGTGGTTGATGCACGAATATATGACCTTGCAGCGGCTGCACCAGCTCGGCGCAGCAGTTCCCTTGCCCATCGGCGCCGGCGACAACGCCATCTTGATGGACTTCATCGGCGCGCCCGGACAGCCGGCGCCGGTGTTGCACGGGCTTAGCCTTCCATTGAGCGAAGCATGCCACCACTTCACCGAGGTCATGCGCAACGTCGAGCTAATGTTGCAGCACGGCATGATCCATGGCGATCTCTCAGCCTACAACATCCTGTATTGGGAAGGGACGGTCACGCTGATCGACTTTCCGCAGGTCACGTTGAGCGAGAGCAACCACAACGCATATCGCATCTTTCAGCGCGACGTACAACGGGTGTGTGAGTATTTTGCGCAGCAGGGCGTGGGATGCAACGCACGCCAACTGGTCGAGAAATTGTGGGGCGATTACGTGAAAACCGCTCCAGACCGGACGGTGTCTGATACGGAGTAGATGCGGCTCGCAACCGTACGCAATCAGGCGACGCCGAATGTTCATCAGCGTAGATGTGGTTCACAGCCGCGCGTCTCTTTCCTACCAGAACGTGCGGCTGCAAACCACGCCTGCACACAATCAGACATTTTTCGTGATTACACGGGCTGCGCAGCGGTGACAGGTTTTGCGAGTCGGACAAGCTGTTCGCTCACTTCCCATAACCGTTCCTGCGCCGCCACATCGTAGGAAAGTTTCGATGATTCTTTCGCCTTGTTGTCGGCAAAGTATTTGCCGGTCACACCTTCAACTGTAGGGGAAGCAGCCAGGAATACACTCGTTTCAGCGCCTTTGTCCGGCTTCTTTGCAAACATCTGCGCAATCGGCATAAACATGCCCACAACGCCGCCGTTGTTGCGACCAAAGCCAGTCGCCACAAAGCCCGGGTGCAACACATTTGCCGTGACGTTCGCACCTTCGAGTCGCCGCGCCAACGCATAGGTGAACATTACGTTCGCCAGCTTGGATTGGCTGTAGGCGCTCCAGCCGCTATATTTGCGCTCGCCCATCAAGTCATCGAAATTGATTGCCCCCCCGTAATGAGCATCAGACGAGACGTTGACAATGCGCGCTGGTGCACTTGCCAGCAGCAAATCGCGTAGCCGTTCCGTCAACAGGAAGTAATTGAGGTGATTGAGCGCAAAGGTGGCTTCATAGCCGTCTGCCGTGACAATCCGCTCGGCGAAGAAGGCGCCGGCATTGTTGACCAGCACATGCAGCCTGTCGTAACGGGCGCGAAATTCCGCCGAAGCGTCTTCGATGCCGGCCAGCAGCGATAGATCGGCGGCAATCCAATCGACCGTTGCGCCGGTCTGCGTGCGAATTTCTTCAGCCGTGGTTTTACACTTCTCGGCGTTGCGGCTAATGATGACGACCCGGGCGCCCTGCGCCGCCAGTTGATGCGCCGTCACTTTGCCGATGCCGTTGGTGGCGCCGGTCACCAGCACAACTTTATCCTTCACACTCCAGCCTTGTTCACCCATAAAAATCACCTCCTGATGATCTTTCCAGGAAGGCTTGCCGCCAGGCATGACGCCTTCCTGGAAGATGGCTGTCTGACTTCAAGCCAACGCCGCGTTCAATACAATCTCGACGCTGGCAAGCGCCTTAGAGACCGGGCAATTTGCTTTGGCGGCCTCAGCATATTCTTGCAGCTTGGCAGCGTCAAGTCCTGGCACATTCACTGTGCTGTTCAGCTCGATCTTGGCAATGGTGGGGCCCGCTTCAAGATAGACTTTGGCTGTTGTCTCAATGCTTTCCGGCGTAAAGCCGTCCTTGCTCAGCAGCGCAGAGAGAAACATCGAGAAGCAGCCTGCATGGGCGGCGCCGATCAACTCTTCCGGGTTGGTTCCAGCGCCATCCTCAAAGCGCGATTGATAGCTGTACGGCCCATCATACGCGCCGCTGCCCAACTTCATCACACCCGAGCCTTCTTTCAGCGTTCCATTCCAAATTGCGTTGGCCTTGCGAACAGGCATAATCAATCCTCCTTGTGATGTTCGATATGAAAGAGAGTGCTGCCAAATCGACGCCTCTGGCTACAAACCATATACGGGCATTGGGTGCAGAATCTGTGATCCATCTCCCAGATGCGTTATAAGTGTCGTCCGTTTCGGAACGGCGCTATAACTCATCTGGAATCGGGCATCGGTATACTTTTCTCATATTGCAATCCGGATTCACCGGCGCTTTGACAACATTGCAGAGTAATGCGAGACTACAGCCGCCTGGCGCGTTGCTCGTGAGCAAAGAGGTTGCTTGTTTGATTGCATATTGTCCTTCCAGCAGATTTCGCAGCAAAGCGGAGCAAAGTCCGCTCCGCTGCCCAATGACCGGGGCTCCGCTTGAATTCACCGATATGCCGCTCTTCGACCCGGCAAGCATCGAGCCAACTATGGCTGGCATGTGGCGATACGCGGCTATGTTACCCGTGATCCATAACGGCGCACGTCGCGTCACCCTGGGTGAGGGCTGGACGCCGCTGATTGCCGAGCAATGGGCGGGACGCAGCGTCTTCTGGAAGTTCGACGCGCTGATGCCCACCGGCAGCTACAAAGATCGCGGCGTCAGTGTGATGGTGAACTGGCTGCGCGGTCTCGGCTACGAGGCGTTGGCTGACGACACCAGCGGCAACGCTGGCGCCAGCCTGGCCTGCTACGCCGGGCGCGCCGGGCTGCGTTCGGTGATCTTTGCGCCCGCCTCCGCACCTGAACCCAAGAAAGCGCAGATCATGGTCTACGGCGCCGAGCTGGTCGAGGTGCCCGGCCCACGTTCGGAAGCGACACGCGCCGTCGAAGTTGCCACCAGCAACAGCCGCGAAATGGCGTATGCCTCCCATGCCTGGCATCCGGCGTTTCTGCTTGGTCAGATGACTGTGGCCTGGGAAATCTGGGAACAGCTCGGCGGCGCTGTGCCCGACTGGCTGGTTGCGCCAGCCGGTCATGGCGGCACATTGCTCGGCGCATGGCGCGGCTTTCAGCATCTGCGCGTTTCCGGCGTCACCAACCGACTGCCACGGCTGCTTGCAGTGCAGGCTGAGCCGTACACGCCGCTCTACGATGCCTTTGTCAGCGGTGCAAGCGCGGTCGAACCAACGCCGCACGTGCAGACAATCAGCGCCGACGGCATCGCCATCAGCTATCCGGTGCGCTGGCGTGCGCTACTCGACGCCATCCGCTTCTCACGCGGGGTGGCGATGGCGGTAAACGAGCGCGAAGTCGTGGCTGCGCACACGGAACTCGCCACGCGCGGCGTCTTCGTCGAACCAACAAGCGCCACAATTGCAGCCGCATTGCAGAAAGCGCCCAAAGAGTTAATCCGACCGGATGAACTGGTCGTCGGCATCCTTACCGGACACGGGCTGAAGAAACCACCAAGACTCTAAGCCGCCATGACCGCGCCAGACCTTTCCACACTTGAAGAGCAGCTTGGCGTAAAATTTTGCGACAGGCAGTTGCTACAGCAAGCTTTTGTGCATCGCAGCTATCTCAATGAGATGCTCAGCAACGACGCCCAGTTGCTCGACAATGAGCGGCTCGAATTTCTGGGCGACTCGGTGTTGAGCTACGTCTTCAGCGAACTGCTTTATCAGCGCTATCCCGACCAGAAAGAAGGCGGGCTAACCACTTTGCGCTCAGCGCTGGTGCGCCGCGAGACGCTGGCGCGGCTGGCGACGCAGTTGCAGCTTGGCAACTATCTGTTGCTCGGTCACGGCGAAGAAGAAAGCGGCGGGCGCCAACGACCGGCGACGCTGTGCGCCACCTTCGAGGCGCTTATCGGCGCGCTTTATCTCGACCAAAAAATTGAGGTCTGCCGTTCCGTTGTGATGAAGCTGTTTGCGGCGGAGCTGGAGGCGCTCGATCACTCGCTTATCAATAAGGACGCCAAGAGTCGTCTGCAGGAGCTGGCGCAGGAGCGGCTTGGCTTCACACCACGCTACAAGCAGATTGACAGCAAGGGTCCTGATCACGACAAGTATTTTGTGATGGTGGTGCAGATCAACGGCAAGCCTTACGGCATTGGCGAAGGACGCAGCAAGCAAGACGCCTCACAACAGGCTGCGGCCATGGCGCTCTATTATTTGGGCGACCCGCTGCCTGGCTACGCCCACGATCTGGCGCTCGGTGTGCGTTACGAGATTTCTTTCCCCGATCTCCCCGACAACGAAGATAGCAGTTCCTTGATGTAAGTCATCGTCTCCGGCGTGACGGCGGCTCTGTCACGCCGGAGACGATGACTTACAATTGCACTTCCTCTTGAATTGCCTGAAGATCGGCGCCGTCGCCGGTTTCCGCACCATCGCCCTGCTTTACGATGCGGTCTCCTTCCAGACGCAGACTGATCACACGGCTGACGCCGTCGTTGCCCATCGTCACACCGTAGATAGCATTGGCGCCCTCGAGCGTCCGCCGGTTGTGCGTGACGATGATGAACTGCGTGTCACGGCTCAAATCCTCCACTGTCATGCGGAATCGATCAACGTTCGCCTCGTCGAGCGCAGCATCGACCTCGTCAAGCACGCAGAAGGGCGTCGGGCTGACGTGAAGGATGGCGAAGATCAAGGCGCACGCCGCCAGCGAGCGCTCGCCGCCCGACAGCAACGCCAGGCTCTGCGGTCGCTTGCCAGGTGGTCGGGCGATGATCTCCACGCCGCTCTGACTGATGTTATCGGGGTCGGTTAATTCTAGATGCGCCGTGCCGCCGTTGAACAACTGTTGGAAGAAGCGCGTAAATTCTTTGCCGACTGCATCGTAGGTGCGACGCAGCTCGATCTCCATGCGATCGTCCAGCTCTTTGATCACTTTCTGCAGATCGGCGGAAGCGGCCTCCAAATCTTGCGACTGCGTGAAGAGAAACTCATAGCGACCCGCCGCCTCCTCATATTCTCGCGGCGCTTCCGGGTTGACGTTGCCTAGCCGCGCCAGGCGGTTGCGCAGCTCGCGCACCTCGCCTTCCAGCGAGTCGGGCACACTTTCCACTACTGGCAGCTGCTGCACTACGGCATCCCACGGCAGCGGCGGCTGATAGGCGACTTCGGCGCTTTCTTCGAGCACCACCAGCCCCAAATCCGCCTCGATCTCGCCGCGCAGTTGCTGCAGTGCGTCCTCACTACGCTGAAGCTGCAGCAACGCCTGGTTGAGCAAGCTCTCTGCCTGACGCAGTGACTGTTGCAGCGCGCGCTCGCGCTGTTCCTCGGCGGCTTGTTGCGTCTCCAGCCAGCTCAATTCCTGCTCCAGCGGTATGATGCGCTGTTGAAGCGCGTCGATCTGCCGACTGACTGCACTTTCGGCCTGGCTTAACTCTTCGACGCGGCTGCCAAGCGCATCGATCTCGCCGCCCAGCGCGACAATCTGCTGCTGTTTGGCGCGCAGCTGGTCGCCGACGCTCTGCAACGTGCGCGTCGTCGATTCGACCAGCGCCTGCTGGCTGCGCAGGTTTGCCTGCATTTCGGCAGCGGCAGCGCGCCGATTGGCAAGTTCCTGTAACAGGGAGTCGGCGCCTGCGCCAGCAACTTGCGCATCGAGTTGAGCCAACGCCGTTGCGGTCGAGTGTTCTTGCTGCTCAATGGTCGCCGCTTCAGTAAGCAAGGCAGCTTCGCGCTCGACAAGTGTGCGGAGCTCGGCTTCGGTCTGGCTGATCTGCTCGGCGCGCCAGCGCTGCGCCTGGCGGCTGCGGTCGACTTGACGACGCAACTCCTCAACCTGGCTGCGCTGTTGGCGCTCGCGCTGCGCCAGGTCAGCCAGATTCTGCTGCATCCGCACAATTTCGACCCGCTGTGCTTCGATCTGTGCGTTGATCGTCGAACAGGCGGCAACCTGATCGCGCAGGGCTGCTGATGCGCGATCGATGTGGGCAGGCAGCTCGCGCAGTTCGCGTTCGCGGGCAAGCAAAGAGTCGTCGCCGCGCCCACCTTCGCTGCCGCCGGTCACAGCGCCGCCTGGGCGGATGATCTCACCGTCGAGCGTCACGACGGTAGGGCGTGCGCCGCCTTTGAACTCGTCGAGCGCAGCGCGCGCCGCGGGCAGGTCTTGCGCCACCCAAACACGGTTAAGAAGCTGTTGCGCCGCCTCCTCAATGCGCGGTTCGTATTCGACCAGATCGACAGCGTTGCCAAGGACGCCAGCCCGGCGCGGCGCCTGAATCGCTGGCTGGACATGCAGGCGGTCGAGCGGCAGAAAAGTTGCGCGCCCGCTGCGATGCTCTTTGAGAAACTGAATGGCGTTCGAGGCGTCATCCCACGAAGCAGCGACGATGTTCTGCAGCGCGCCGCCGAGCGCAGTTTCGATGGCTTTATCAAGGTGCGCTGGCACGCGCAGTTGCGATGCAACCGTGCCGATGACGCCGCGTAGACGGCCCGCGCTTTGCGCCTGGAGCACGGTGCGCACACCGCTGGCATAGCCTGCGCCCTCACGCTGCAGCCGTTGCAACATTTCCTGGCGCGTCTGCAGACGGTCGAGCGTGCGGTCAGCTTCCTGTCGTCTGCTTTCGGCGCTGCGCAACTCCTGTTGAAGCGCCGCAACCGACGCCTCCAGCGCGGCAAGCTGAGATTGTACGGCGCGCCCCTCCTCTTCTAGCGACCGGGAAATCTGTTCAGCGTGCACCAGCGCATGTTCGGCTGTGGTCGCCGTCTCTTCGGCGCTCTGAAGCGCAAGCTGCTGCTGCTCCTGTTCGGCAGTAAGCACGGCGCGGCGCTCGACGATCTGACGCAGGCGGCTGGCGATCTCGGCGCGCTGTTGTTGCCGCAGCGCCAGCGACTTGCGCATGGTTTCCTGTTGCGCCAAAAGCCGACTGCGTTCTTGCTGGCGCAGACCAACCTCAGCCTGGACGGTCTCAACAGCCTGGAGCCGGTTGCGCAGCTCATATTCGGATTCCTGCACCAGACGCCGCAGCTCTTCCAGCCGTTCAGCGAGGGTGGATTGCTGTACATCGAGCGGCGCCAACTCACGCGCCGCATCTTCACGACGGGCGTGGAGCTGGCGCAACCGCTCCTGCGCGACCGCCAGATCGCGGCCGATGGCTTCCGCCTGGCGGTGCAACTCGCCGCTTTCGGCGTGCAGCGCAACGAGATGAGCGCGCCGGTCGCCCTGGCTGCTGCGCAGTTCCCCAATCGTTGCGCCGATGGCGCCAAGCTGCTGTTGGCGCGCCTCGACCTCACGGCGTTGCGCGTTTTCGACGACGTGGTGCTGCTCAACCAACCGCAGCGTGGTGTGCCAGCGATAGCCATACCATTCACGCAGCAACGCCTGCAAATCCCGTGCAATCTGTTCACGCTCCTGGGCGCGCTCGGCCTGGCGGCGCAAATAGCCGAGGCGTGGGCTGAGTTCGGCGACGATGTCGCGCACGCGCGTCAGGTTCTGTTGCGTGGCTTCGAGCCGGCGCACGGCAGTGGCGCGCTTGATCTGATAGCCGCTGATGCCGGCCGCTTCCTCGAAGAGCGAACGCCGCTCCTCGGGCGCCATGCTCAGGGCGCGGTCGATCAACCCCTGACCAATGACGGAGTAGGTGCGCTTGCCCAGCCCGGTCTGCGCCAGCAGATCGATGATATCCTGCAAACGCACGCGTTGACCGTTGATGATGTACTCGTTGTCGCCGTCGCGATAAGCGCGGCGGGTGATCTCGACCTCAGTGTAGTCAAGTGGAATCTCGCCAGCGCTGTTATCGAGTGTAATCGTCACTTCGGCAAGGTTGAGGCGCGCCTTTTTGTCGCTGCCGGAGAAGATTACATCGCTCGTCTTGCGCGAACGCAGCAGGCTAAAGCTCTGCTCGCCCAGGCACCAGCGCACGGCGTCGACGATATTGCTCTTGCCGCTGCCGTTGGGACCCACGACGGCGGTCATACCCGGGTCGAAAATGAACTCGGTGCGCCGTGCAAAGGTCTTGAAGCCTTGGATTGAAACACGCTTGATCCGCATAGCGTCTCAATTACCTGACGGGTCAACCATCAACTGTGAAAATGCCAAAATGCGGGCAGGATCAATTCCGCCAGCACGCCCGCAGTGTAGATCGCGCCAAAGATCGCCAGCACGCGACGGCGGCGCGCAAACCAACGCCCCAAATCAAAGCGGTCGACCAGCAACGGCTCGGCAAAAAGCACGACCAGTCCACCCGCGCCTACTATCTGTAGAAAATTCCAGACTGGCAGCGCGACGACGATCCAGAACGGGCTGCCCAAAACGCCAAGCAGGTGGCCCGCAGTGAACGCCGCCAGGTTCGCCATGCGCACCAACGACCAGACGCCGACCACACCGCCGGTGAAGAGTGCGCCAACTGTGACGCCTGCGATCTCCAATGCGGCTGGGATCGGTTCGGCGGCAAAGCTGGCGGGCAGCGGCGAGTTGGTGAAATACCATTCCGATGTCATTGCGCGCACCATGAAGCCGTCGTCGAAGGCGCGTTCGACCTGACCAGGGACAAGGAGCATCAACCCAATCAGCGATGTCATCGAGACAAGCAGCCACGTGAAAACCACCGTCAGTGCACTGCGCAGGTCACGGCGACGGACAGCAATACCTATGAAGATCGACAACACGACCGTCTGGCTGATCGGCATGAAGCGCATCTGCCCGAACAGCGCAGGCATCGCTGTGGTCAGCAATGCAAAGAAGGCGCCCATTGTCCAAAAAATAGGGTCACGTGTTAAACGGTATTCCTGGTTCATGCACCCCCTCGCCAACATACTGGATGTTGGGACACAAGAATGGGGCGGCTGGCAACCAGCCGCCCCATCGATGGAAGCATATTTATCGGGCAAATCGCCGTTGTCTGACTACTACCGTTGACGGTTCGGGTCGAGCAGCCAATCGACCAGCGAATTGATCTCTTCCTCGCTCATACGTTCACCGAAGTTTGCCGGCATGATGCCAGCCATGTAGCCTTCGGAGATGTATGCGTTCGGGTTGACAATGCTGTTGTGCACATAGGTTGCTGCATCTTCACCGTGCGTGCCTGCGGTTTCATGCAGGTTGCCCAAATTGGGACCGACCGGTCCACGGTTGTTCGGCGTCTGTGGTTGATCAAGATTATGACAACCCAAACAGCCCATGACATTGAACAATTCTTGTGGCGGACGGGGGCCGGTTGGTTCAGCCGCAACGGCGGCTGGAGCGCCCCCCTCTCCATCGGCGACAGCGCGCGACGGTGCATCCAGGAAGTGCACCCACGGGTCAGGGTTGTCCGGTGTGCCCTGAGTCAGCGCGTCCTGCTCCCAGTTGAGCACGAAATCTGTCACAGCCAGCACCTGATCGTCGCGGAATGGCCCGCCATATCGATGGCTCCACGTAGGCATCATTTGCGCCCACTGTGTATTCACCTTCGAGGGACGACCAGCAGCAACGGTTAGCGCCACATAGTCGTGCAGCGAACCGCTCCAACCGATATCGTTCAGGCGCTGTGTGAAAAAGTATTTGCTGTGCAACGCTGGCGCAACGCCTGGCAGCCCTTTGCCATCGACGCCATGACAGTTATAGCAATTGTTGGCGTACAGGTCAGCGCCTGTTTCAATCGCGCGGCCGGCCCAGTTGGCGGTCTGCGCCTCCATTCGCTGCTCCTCAATAATTCCCAAAAAGAGCAGCAGCACAATCGTCAATAACAGAGATGCAATACCCAGCCCAATCTTAACGATCGGCGAACGGATATATAAGAAACTGTACCATGGTCGCTTCATGGTGATAATTTACTCCTGTCCTGGCAGGCGAAGGAAACTGAAGTCTCTCAGCCCATACTGCTCCCAGTAAAGGGAATCTTCGTGTAGGAAGAACGTGCGCACGAACCTATCCTCGACGCCTTCTGCGCTGAGCCAGTAGATTTCCCAAGTGATTCGCTTCAAACTGGGCTGCTCTTGCGTGACCTTCAGGATGCCGTAGGCATTATTGAAGCTTGGATCCTGTTCCTCGAATCGAGCAATACCGGCTTCAAATTCATGGAGAATGTGGTTGAACTTCGCATCGCTCGTGGTTGGATGCTCGCGCGTGTCGTAGACGCCGAGTGGGAGATGCTGGTAACCCGCCTCACGCACATGTCCGGCGCCTTCTTCGGGCATCAATTCCTGAACAATCTCAACTGCGGGTGCGCCCTGCACAGCATAGTATGGCGTTCCCATCCAGCTCAAGATAATCATCACGATGCCAGCCACAATGCCGCTGATGATCGCTACGCGGCGGTCGCGACCACGACGACTCGGGTTGCGATCCAGATAAGGAATTGCTGCGAGCAGAACCAGCAAGACGCCTGGCACGATCACACCCGCAATCATCTTATCGGCGATCTTCAACAGGCCCTGCAGCCAATAGAAGTACCAGGGCGCCACAGTGTGCAGCGGCGTTGACTGCGGATTGGCAATAGACTCCAATGGCGCGGAGAAGAAGAACGCCGTGAGCAGCACCATTAGCGCTGTGAAACCGATCAGGAAGGACGCCTCATCGATCATGACATCGGGCAGGAAATAGACGCGGCGGTCAGCCGGCACTTTGTTGGCGGTGTCCTGACCGACCTCTTCTTCATTGGAAGGCAGGCTGATGCCGAAGTGCACAACCTTATAATAGTGCACGAAGAAGAAGAGGAAAAGAAGCAGCGGCAGGAACAGCACATGCAACAGATAGAAGCGCAACAAACCATTTGCGCCAATGTCCGGTGCGCCTCGGGCAAGTAGGTTGACCGTCTCGCCAACAATCGCAGGAGGCACCGCCTCCGCCATCGACGTACCGATCGTCACCGCCCAGAATGCCAGCTGATCCCACGGCAATAGATAACCGGAAAAACTTAAGAAGAGCGTGACAACCAACAAGATCACGCCCGTGAACCAGGTGAACTGGCGCGGCGCTTTGTAACTGCCAGTGAGATATGTCCTCACCATGTGCGCTGTGACTATCAGCACCATCAGCTCTGCCCCAAGCCGGTGCATGTCGCGCATGAACTGACCAAATGGCACGTTACTCAACAGGCGAATCATATCTTCATATGCGCGCTCAGGCGTCGGCGCATACCAGATCATCAGGATCAATCCGGTGATCGTCTCGACAAAAAACAGATAGGTCGATAACAGGCCAAGACGGAACGTGTGCGTAAACTTGGTGACGCTTTCATGGTAATACGTCGGTTTGATGTGAAGCAGAAATGCTTCGGAATGCGGTTTGAGCCTGGGATTTGGACGCCCGGGCGCTTCGCCGCGGATCATCCGACGGACTTCGCCCGCTGGGATGCCTGCCGTAATGCGGGTGAATACATCGTCTGCCGTGTCAAGCACCGTCTGCACAAAGCTTTTCTTTTCGATTTCCGGTTGTACAGCCATAAGACTCCTTCTCGCAGTGGAAGCAATGCAAAAAGCCGGGATATTCTTTCAACGATGAGTAGAACAAGGTGATCAGGTCGGAATCACGCGCGCAGGCGACTCTGCAGCGGGGGCGCCATTGATGCGGCGGCCTGTATTGACGGCAACCTCGCCATTTTCAATCGTGACCACAAATTGATCCAGCGAGCGCGGCGCTGGGCCCTCGATGAAGAACCCCTCACGCGTAAATTTTGATCCATGACACGGGCATTCGAAGCGGTTGTTGGCTTGCTCCCATTTGTACAGGCAGCCGAGATGCGTACAAACCATATAAAGCGCTATTGGCCCCTGATCTTCCGTATTGACAAGCCAAAACTTGCCAGATGTAACAGCTTCCGGCGATGCGCCTATCTGAGGCAGCGCCGTTTCAGGACCCAAATAAAAGACACCGCCAAATTCGCCCGCCTTAAAACGCGGCATCATAAATTGGAACAAGCCAACAGCTGACTGAAGCGTCACCAACCCCAACACGCCGCCCCATGCATAGGTGAGAAACTCACGGCGATTCATCTCTTTGCGCGCCTTGACTTCGGGGGGATCTTCGACAAAGACCGGCTCAGGAGTTGCAACGGTCGTTGCCCGCGCAATCTCTGCAGCACCATTTGTGGCGGCGCCGTTTGTGGCGCTCTTGATCGGCGCACTGCTTTCTACAGCCACAGTTGACGTCGCCGTCTTTTCGACAACCATAGCAGTCGGCGCTTCCACACTGGGTGCTACAGTTTTTACTGCTTCGACTCTAACAGTCTGAACACCTGGCTCTTCCGCCCCTGCTTTCGCTTTCTTGGCGGAAGCCTGCATTTTCGCTTTTAACTCGGCAATTCGCTTTTCGCGCTCTTCACCGCTCAGGTCTGCCACCTTCTCTGCCATTGGGACGCAGCCTCCTTATTCACACACCTGAATGATCTCACAACTTTGCCGAACGTCTCTAGACGCTCCACTCGGTTAATCGGAGCCAGAATACTTTTTGAGGGTGATTCTCTGACCAGACAACAAATTGCGTGGACTATAGCATACGGTATTAAGCTTGTCAAAATTATCACAAATTTCCGGCGTTCAAATCCGGCATGATCTTTTGAGTGACAGAATCAATTTTCCTTGCGTTCAGGAGTGCGCCTTAGATTGGCATCTCCCTCTGAGCATGATATAATTGAACAATCGAAATTATCGACAGCGCATCCCTTTCTAAAGTATAGAAATCAAAATATCAACATATTCGTAACTATGCTATCAGTATAGCACATTTGCCGAATGATTGTGTAATCTTTGTGCTATTTTTCACAACTGAGCTTTGCATTCTCGAATCCTTATGTATCAGATTGGCGCCAATCTTGCACTATGGAATGTAGAAGAGAGCAGACTAGAAAACGCAGTTTGCCGCAAACTGGAGCATTGAAGGACGCCTCTCCCATTCGTTGCCGCTGATGATACATTGCTGTTCCGGCGTTGTCGAGATGCGATGCAAAAGAAAGTGGGCTTATGTCGCCGATGCTTGAAACAACAACCTTTCCACTTACGCCAGCCACGGCTTTGCTGAGTCATTTTCGACATACATACGGGGTCTGGTTGCGGATGACGGGTGAATCTCGCCAGCCAGCACACGCCATTATTTCAGGTATGCGACGCGCTGGCATGGCGCTAGATGTTTATGCACTCAACTGTCTGTCTCGCATCCCGTTCTGGCGTTATGATCTGATTGTTTTGGAAGCAGCGCCCGGCGCTCAGTTGGTGGGCTTGATCAAAGCCATCAAGCGTGCGCGCTTTCTGAGCGGTGCGCCCATCATCGTGTTGGCTCCTAAGGTCGAACAGGATATGGTTGTCGCCACTTTGCGCGCTGGCGCAGATGCAATCTCCCCAATTGAAACCTCAAAATGGGTGCTTCTTGCGCATTGGGATGCTTTGCTGCGACGAAGAGAAGCAAGCCAGGCTGCACAGCTTCGAGGCATGTAAAGAATCAGCTCTACATGCCTCGAAACAAATCAATTCGCCAACTCAGCAATGCGTTGCATGAGCTGAGCGCGACGCTCTCGAAGCTCTTCCAATCGCGCCTGCTCGCGTTCGATCACTTGCGCTGGGGCTTTTGATGTAAAGCCGGGATTGCCAAGCATCCCTTCGATACGTTGCACCTGTTTGTCAACGTTGTCGATCTCGCCCTGAATACGTTTACGTTCGGCAGCCAGATCGATCAGATTAGCCAATGGAAGGTAAACGGTCATTCCCCCTGCCGCCAACGTTGCAGCCTTGTCGGGGGCATTCAGGTCTGGCCCCACTTCCACAGCTTCACTGTCCAGCCGCGCCAACATGGCAATAATGGGGAGATTGTTCGTCACCAGCGATGTAAATTCACCGGCGCTGATCGCTGCCGCGATGCGACGACCGGCCGGCACATCGTATTCGCTGCGCACGTTGCGAATTCCGCGAATCACCTCTTGCAAGCGGCTGAACTGATCTTCCACCAGTGCATCGAATTGGCCGCTCTCTGCCGGCCAGCGCGTCACCATGATCGAACGACCATCGCCCGCCATGCCCGGCAGGTTCTGCCAGATCGCCTCGGTGACGAAAGGCATATATGGATGCAGCAGACGCAAGCTGCGCTCAAGCACGTAGGCAAGCACCTGGCGCGTAGCCCGCGCTTCAGCGCTCTCCGCGTCGTTCAGCCGCACTTTAGACGCTTCGATGTACCAGTCGCAATACTCATTCCAGAGAAACTCGTAGAGTTGGCGGCCTGCTTCGCCAAGCTGCCACGCCTCGATCAGCCGATTCACCTCACGACGCACGCTTTCATAGCGGCTCAGGATCCAGCGGTCGGGCAGGCTAAGCTGTGTTGAGTCGGGCAACGTATAGGTCGGGCTGTTTGGGTCCGACGCATCAATTGCCAGTTCACCGTCTTGCAACTTCATGACCACGAAACGCGCTGCATTCCAGATTTTATTGGCAAAATTGCGGTTCGCCTCGATGCGGCTTGTGCTTAGCTTGAGATCGTTGCCCGGAGTTCCACCCGTAAGCAGAGTGAAACGCAGCGCATCGGTGCCGTACTCAGCGATCAGGTCAAGCGGGTCGAGCGCGTTGCCCAGGCTTTTACTCATTTTGCGCCCTTGCTCGTCACGCACCAGCCCATGTAGGTAGACCACGCTGAAAGGAGCCTGACCCGTAAACTTCAGCCCCATCATGATCATGCGCGCAACCCAGAAGAAGAGGATGTCGTAGCCGGTCTCCAGCACGGTGGTTGGATAGTAGGTCGCCAGGTCCTGCGTGTGTGTAGGCCAGCCGAGCGTGCTGAAGGGCCACAGCCCGCTGCTAAACCAGGTGTCGAGCACGTCGGGGTCTTGCTGCAGATTGACTTCGCGACCGTAATGCGCCGTCGCTTTGGCGTGCGCCTCGGCTTCGCTGCGCCCAGCAAAGGCGGCGCCATCGGGTCCATACCAGACCGGGATGCGATGTCCCCACCAGAGCTGGCGGCTGATGCACCAGTCGCGGATGTTTTCCAGCCAGTGGTTGTAGACGCGTTCGAAGCGCTGCGGCACGATCTGGATGTCGCCATTTGCCACTGCAGCCAGCGCCGGCTTTGCCAGCGGCTCCATCTTCACCCACCACTGTTCACTGAGCAATGGCTCGACAACCGTGCCGCAGCGCTGGCAGTGCCCAACCTGATGATTGTGCTCGCGGTCGCCCACCGCCAGCCCGGCGGCGCGCATATCCGCCCATAACTTTTTACGCGCGTCAAAGCGATCCAGCCCGACGTAGGGGCCAGCGTTGGCGTTGAGAGTGCCGTCCTCGTTCATAATGTTGATCATTGTCAGGCCATGGCGCTTGCCGATCTCGTAGTCGTTGGGGTCGTGGCCCGGCGTCACTTTGAGCGCGCCGGTGCCAAATTCCGGATCGACATAGTCGTCGGCGATCACTGGAATCTCACGGTTGAGCATCGGCACAAGCGCGGTCTTGCCGATGACATGCGTGTAGCGTGCGTCCTCGGGATGCACGGCCACGGCGGTGTCGCCCAGGATCGTCTCCGGGCGCGTGGTGCTCACCTCCAGGAAGCTGCCTTCCTTGAGCGGGTAGCGGAAGGTGTAGAAGCGTCCGTTGACCTCGTCGTAGTCCACTTCCAAATCGCTGATCGCACTTTGGCAGCGCGGGCACCAGTTGACCAGATAGTTGCCCTTGTAGATCAACCCTTCGTCGTACAACTGCACAAAGGCTTCGAGTACGGCTCTGCTCAGCCCCTCGTCGAGCGTAAAGCGCTCGCGCGTCCAGTCACAGGAAATGCCCATGCGCCGTTGCTGTGCGCTGATGCGACCGTGATACTCGACTTTCCAACCCCACACTTCATCGACAAAGCGTTCACGCCCCAGGTCGTGGCGGGTGATTCCCTGCTTTTCGAGCTGGCGCTCCACTACATTTTGCGTAGCGATGCCGGCGTGGTCGGTGCCTGGCACCCACAGCGTCGGGTCGCCAAGCATGCGATGGTAGCGGATCAGCATGTCCTCGATGCTGCTGGTGATGGCGTGGCCTAGATGCAACGCGCCGGTGACATTGGGTGGAGGCATAGAGATAACAAACGGACGCCGCGCTGGGTCCGCCAGCCCACTGGCGATCTGCTGTTCAGGGCGGAAAAATTCTTGCCGCTCCCACCACTCATAGAGGCGCTCCTCCGCCAGATGCGGATCATAGGTTTTGGGCATTGTCAGTTCGGTTGTCGCTCGCTCAGTCATGTTGTCGCCTCGTTTCGATCGTTCCTCCAACAAAAAACCGCCTCGTCATTCAAGGACGAAGCGGCTTCGCGGTACCACCTTGATTACACACAGGCCATCCAGCCAGTGTATCGCTCGAAGCGCAGTAACGGGCGCTACACGGAGAGCGCTACTATGCGTTCACGCTCCCAACCTTCCCGGCGACCTTCCCTGTTGCCTGTGCGGGCGAGGCTTTCAGCCGCTGGCCTCCCCTCTCTGGCGCTGGCGCGGCAGGTACTCCTCCGGTGCAATGTTGTTCAACTATTGCCGATAAGTATAGTGCAGGTGCATCGGTCTGCAAAAACGGTAGTCAGTCGGAATCAGAAGTAGGCCGTCGATTTCTCTCGACTGGTCGAAAACGCCAAACTCTGTTATGATGCAGCGCGTCGGTGCACGTTTTTGTGCGTCGTTTTCTGGGAGTTGGTTCGCAGCGTTAGTGAACCCGCATTGGTTGAAAAGAGAGCACGGCGTTATGCGCACTCAAGCTCGTGTTGTGATCGTTGGCGCAGGGATTGTTGGTTGCAGCGCCGCTTATCATCTGGCGCAGCTTGGATGGAAGGATATTCTGGTCATCGACAAGGGGCCGCTCTTCGAGACCGGCGGTTCGACCAGTCTGGCGCCCGGCTTGATCTTTCAGACGCACAACTCGCAGTTGATGACCAACTTTGCGTGTTACACGATCAACCTGCTTGCACCGCTGCGCCACCATGACGAACCATGTCTGCACCCAATCGGTGGCATCGAGATCGCCTGCACCGCCGAACGCTGGCTTGACCTTAAGCGCAAGCAGGGACTGGCGTTGAGTTACGGCGTCGAGGCGCATTTGCTCACGCCGCAGGAAGTCAAAGCCTGCGCGCCGCTGATTGACGAACACGCGATCCTGGGCGGCTTTTTTGCGCCCAGCGACGCTGCCGTAGACGGATGGCAGAGCGCCACAGCGCTGGCAGAGCTGGCGACGGCGCAGGGCGTCGAGTTTGTCGGCAACATCGAGGTGACAGGCATCCACGCGCAGAACGGGCGCGTACGTCGCGTCCTCACCGGCGCTGGTGAAATAGAGTGCGAACATGTGCTCTTGTGCACGAATATCTGGGCGTCAGCGCTGGCTCGTCAGGTTGGCGTGCGCTTCCCCTTGCTCGGCGTCGAACATCGTTTTGTCATCACTGAACCATTGTCCTCGATGATTGGTGAGCAAAAAAGAGGGGAAGGAGGAAAGGGGACGCAACACCCGATCCTGCGCCATCAAGACGCCGCAATTGAGCTGCGCCAACTTCATGACCGCTTTGCCATCGTCAATCTTCGCCACGATTCGCTGATCTTCGACGGTCAAGCAGGCGCAACGCCGGCTGAATCTGCGTTTGCGCCCGACTCTTGGGAGGAATGTCGGCGCGCCAGTGAGGAGCTGTTGCCCGCGCTCGCTGGCGCCAGGTATGCACGCCAGGTCAGCGGCTTCATCGCCTTCAGCAGCGATCTCTTTCCAATTGTTGGGCAGACGTCGGTGCGCGGGCTATGGGTGGCGTTGGGATCGTGGATCACACATGCCGGGGGCGTCGGCAAGTCGATCGCCGAACTGATGGTGCATGGTGAGACCGAGTGGGACTTACGCGAGGTGGACATCAACCGCTTCCATCCACACGACTACACGCGTGCTTACATGCGCGCTCGCATCGAACGTCAGCGCCAGGAGCTTCGGTATATTGCTCATCCGCTACAACCGCTGGAGACGCCGCGTAATGTGCGTCAGGCGCCGTTTCACCCGCGTCTGGTGGAGCAGCAGGCTGTCTTTTTCACCAACGCCGGTTGGGAAGCGCCACAGTGGTACGAGACGAATGCGTTGCTCCTGGAAGAGTATGACGCCCACATTCCTCACCGCGAAGGCTGGGCTGCACGCCATTGGTCGCGCATCCAGGGCGCCGAGCACCTGGCAACGCGCGATCGCGCCGGTCTCTACAACCTGGACGCCTTCACCAAACTCGAGGTGAGTGGACCCGGCGCGCTCAGCTTTCTTGAATCGATCTGCGCCAATCGGATCGATCGCCCGGTCGGCAAGATCATCTACACCTCGCTGTGCAACAGTCGCGGCGGCATCATGGCGGATCTGACGGTCAGCCGGTTGGAGGAGGATCGCTTTTGGGTTCTCACCGGCGGCGGCGTCGGGCCGCGCGATTTTGCATGGATCCGCCAACATGCACCGATCCAGGGTGCAGTGACGATTCGCAACATGGGCGGGCAATACACGACGTTGGGGTTGTGGGGACCGCGTGCGCGCGACATTCTACAGCCGTTGGTGGAGGAGGACATTTCCAACGAGGCATTCCCCTTCTACACTGTACGCGCCCTGAACATCGAATGCGTACCGACGATCGCGCTGCGCATCTCCTACGTCGGTGAACTGGGGTGGGAGG
Source organism: uncultured Caldilinea sp. (assembly GCA_937981885.1). Lineage (GTDB taxonomy): Bacteria > Chloroflexota > Anaerolineae > Caldilineales > Caldilineaceae > Caldilinea. The sequence continues at coordinate 8,455 of CALJMI010000019.1, read as the reverse complement.
TCTATACACCCAGCGAATATGGCTTGCGCCTGTGGGATCTGCTGTGGGAGGCCGGGCGCCCGTATGGCCTCATTGTCGGCGGCGCCGGCGCCCTGGACTCACTGCGCCTGGAAAAGGGGCATCGATTGTGGGGACAGGATGTTCACAGCGAGTACAACCCCTATGAGGCAGGGTTGGGACGCCACGTGCAACTGCACAAAGGCTATTTTCTCGGTCGTGATGCGCTGACCAAAATCAAAGACCACGTGCAGCGCAGACTTTGTTGCATGACGCTCGATGACCCAGACGCGGTCGCACTGGGCAGGGAGCCGATCCTGGCGGATGGACGGGTGCTCGGCTACGTCACCAGCGCCAACTACGGCTACAGCGTCGGCAAATATATCGTCTACGGCTATTTACCCCACGAATACGCCGCCCCGCGCACCAAAGTCGAGGTGCAGTACTTCGGTCGCCGCTATCCCGCCACCGTCACCACCGAACCACTCTTCGACCCGCATAGCGAGCGCATGAAGGCTTGAAACAGGGGCGAGTTAAGGGGTGAAACGCTGCGTCCTTCTGCGTAACTTGTATAATCTGCGGAGCAGCCAACTGATATCTTGATCCGCAGATTGCGCAGATTTCGCAGAGAAGTCAGGACTGACCAACTTCTGCGCAATCTGCAGATCAAACCGATTCAGCTCCCGTCTGAATTCGCTGTAACCCTGTCTGCGTCAAGCGCGATCTCGATGTCCACTTCGCCCTCCAGGGTAAGGGTTGCACGGTAGGGGTGTGCACCCTCCGCATCAACCTCCAACGTGTAGACGCCAGCCGGCATCTTCTGAAAGCGAAAGCGTCCGCGCCGTGATGCAGCCGTCGTGAGCACGCAGCGATCGGCGCCGACAACGCGCGGTAGCAGATACTGCTGATCCGCCATCAGCCTGCGCCCGGAAAGTGCGGCGAGCGGGTTGTAGGCGACGAACTGACGCCGAAACGCAGCGTACTCCATGCCGACGACTTTGTTGCGCACCAGGTCGAGCCACGCTTGATAGAGCGTTCCGCGATAGCCTGCCGCCGTACGATCCCATACGATGACCGGCGGATTTACTTCTCCGGCGTCGAGCGCAGCTTTGCGCGCGCTGCCAAGCTGAGCAAGATCGCCCACCAGCCGCACGGCAGCGCCAGCGACAGGCCGCCGGTTGAGCATCACCCTACCGGACACTCTGGCGGGCTGCGTCGGCGTCGGTTGCGCAGCAGGCGCGGAGGTGGGTTGCAGCGAACGCTGGAGAGCGCTTTCGCGCAGCGCCACAAGGCGGTCGATCAGGTGCAGCGGACGCCCGGCGTTGTCTTGTCCGAGATGACGGAAGGTCGCCCAGTCACCGCGATGCCCGACCTGATAGAGACATGCACCGAGCGCATCGTCCTGGTCGAGCAGCGTGTTGTACCACGCCAGCGACTCCCAATAGTACGACTCCTCGAGCGTCTCATGCAGGTTGAGCCAGCCCTCGTCGGGGTTGTGTGGATGACCGTAAGCGCGCGTCAGTCCGGCTTCGGTGATGACGATGCGGTGGCGCATGCCGTAGCGCCGGAGCGCTGCGTCAAGCACGCTGCGATAGAGGCCGGCGCCGGTGTGCGTCCTGCGTCCCGGAATCAGCGCGGGCCAGCCGTATTCATGAAAGCCGAGGTAGACATAACTCGCAAGCGTGCGCGGAAAGAAGTCGAGATAGTGCGCCGGTTCGCTGAAGTTGCCGGCCGCAAAGTTGAAGGCGACCGCTTCGATTCCGGCGTCGATCAACCGATTGCGAAACGCAACTTGAAAGCGGTCGTAGGCGTCGTAGAGGCGCTGATAGTGCGTCGGATTTTCGCGATAGCTGCTCGATGCAGGGCCTGGTAGACACTCGTTGAGGCTCATCCACGCGTCGATGAAAAGACGTCCGCTGCTGCTCCGCCGTGTGAACTTGCCAAAGTCGTAGGTGAGGATGCGCTCGGCGAAGCGGCGTCCCTCGCCTTCGGGGTCGCTGCTCTCCAGCATGGCGCGCTGAGCGTCGTTGGTCACGTAGAAACGCCCGATCACGAACGCATCCGGCGCGCGCCAGTCGCGCATCTCGCGCAGCAGCATATCGTTGGCGGCGTCCTCGTGGATCAAGATCACCGGCGGCTGCACGCGACTGACGGCATCCCACAGACCGTTCTGATTGTCGGTCGAATGGAGATAGAAACCGAGGCGATTGGCGCGCGCAACGTGGGTCGTGATTGGAGACACAGGCGTCACCGGCTCCGGCTTCACGGGCGACGGCTCAATTTCAGTTGCGCCGGTCAGCAACTGCACCTCGCCCACGCGTTCAGCGGCCCAGCCTTCCAACACTTGACCTTCCGCCAACGTCACGCGCACGGGCCACCACGTCAGCCCATCGACCAACATGGCGAGACCGGTGACTACACATGCCGTGCCTTCCGCCATCAGCGCCGCCACCCGCGGCGGCGCATCGCCCAGATAGCCGGGCGCCACGCGCAGGTTGACGGCGGTGCAGGTGACGATGCGTTGGTTGAGTTGAAAGGTCATGGCAGTAGCTCTCCTGATCTGTCTGTGGGTGAGATTCTTGCGTGCTACGTAGTCCGTTAGATGCCTTTCACTCGGCGCGCAGCATGGATAATGGTAACACGCGATCTCGAAAGCTGTCCATCGATATCGCACGAGCACGCCATCCATATCGACGATCCAAAGCTTTCTCTACACCAAAACGACTGCGTTCTTCGTTCTTTCGGCGTTAGGATGTTCATTCGCAAATGGGTGAATGACGACTGCTACATGTACAATGGCAATGTGATCACAATGTTGTCGCCGGACAACAAAGATAAAGATCACCCAAAAGCACCCTGGTTCGATCATTTCTAGACTACAAGGAGCAACTATGATGCAATACACGCGTCGAAATGCACGCCTGTTGATTGTTCTAACGTTGGTGTTGTCTTTTCTGTTGCCAGTCGCCCCCGCCGCACTGGCGCAGGACATCGCCACCATCCACTATTTCCGTCCCGACGGCGAGTACACCGGCTGGGGATTGCACGCCTGGGATGGCGCCGCCGTCACCGTCGAATGGGCGAACCCGCTTGAACCGAGCGGAGAGGATGATTTTGGCATCTTTTGGGAGGTGCCGATCAAACCGGACGCTACACGGCTGGGCTTTATCGTTCACAAAGGCGACGAAAAAGACCCTGGCCCCGATCAATTCCTCGATCTGACCAAATCCAAAACTGCATGGGTCATCTCTGGCGATCTGCTTGTCTACACCGAGCAGCCAGACCCCAGCGCACGGCCAGCCGGCGATCTCAACAAGCTGCGCGCACACTGGCTCACGCTCGATACAATTGCTTATCCCACCGGCGATCTGCCTGACGATGCAATCTTCGAGCTCTTCTACGCATCCAACGGTGGAATGCAACTGAGCATCGAAGGCATTCTCGGCGGCGGCATTACCCGCACACGCCTGGCTGTAGACGATGCAGGATTGCCGGCGGAAGCGCTGGCAAAGTTCCCCCACCTATCCGGATACATGGCGCTCAAGTTGCCTGAGAATGAACTGCGCAGTGTGCCTTCGCTGCTCAAGGGACAGCTTGCCGTACAGGTCACGACGGCGGACGGCGCATTGCTCGACGCCACGGGCGTTCAGCTTCCCGGCGTGCTCGACGAGCTTTACACCTACAATGGGCCGCTCGGTGTAACATGGGAAGATGGGACGCCGACGTTGCGATTGTGGGCGCCGACCGCAAAGCGCGTACGCCTCTTTCTCTTCGATGAAAGCGACTCGCCTGAGCCTTCCGAAATCATCAATCTCAGGAGCGAAAATGGCGTGTGGAGCGTGACTGGCGAGCCAGAATGGAAGAACAAGTACTATCTCTACGAAGTGCGCGTCTTTGCACCCACCACCGGCGCAGTGGAGGTGAATTTCGTCACCGATCCATACTCGCTGAACCTGTCGATGAACAGCCGTCGCAGCCAGATCGTCGATCTTGCCGACCCGGCGCTTAAGCCTGACGGATGGGACGATCTGGTCAAGCCGGCGCTCGATGCTCCCGAAGACATTACAGTGTGGGAGCTTCATATCCGCGATTTCAGCGCACTAGACGAAAGCGTTCCTGCGGATTTGCGCGGGACATATCTTGCATTCACCGATCCTACAACCGCCGGAATGCAGCATCTCCAGAGGTTGGCTGACGCCGGGCTGACGCACCTGCACCTGCTGCCTACCTTCGACATCGCCACCATCGACGAGGACAAGACGACCTGGGAAACACCCGATCCCGCCGTGCTTGCTGCGCTGCCGCCCGATTCTGAAGAGCAGCAGGCGCTGATCGCCGAGACAAAAGACGTCGATCCCTACAACTGGGGCTACGACCCCTTCCATTTCTTTGCGCCCGAAGGCTCCTACGCCAGCGACCCAAACAGCGTTGCGCGCATCCTGGAATACCGCCAGATGGTGCAGTCGATCAACGAAATGGGGCTGCGCGTCGTCGCCGACGTGGTCTTCAACCACACCAACGCCAGCGGCCAGAGTGAGAAATCGGTGCTCGACCGAGTCGTGCCTGGCTATTATCATCGCCTCAGCCCCGACGGCTTTGTCGAGACCAGCACCTGCTGCCAGAACACGGCGACCGAACACAACATGATGCGCAAGTTGATGCTCGATGCGCTCAAAGTGTGGGCGACCGAGTACAAGATCGACGCCTTCCGCTTCGATCTGATGGGGCATCACATGGTCGACGATATGATTGCCGTGCGCGAATTGCTCGATAGCCTGACGTTGGAGAACGATGGCGTAGACGGCAGCGGCATCTTCATCTATGGCGAGGGTTGGAATTTTGGCGAGGTCGCCAACAATGCGCGCGGAGTCAACGCCACACAGCTCAACCTGGGCGGCGTTGGCATCGGGACGTTCAACGACCGCCTGCGCGACGCCGTGCGCGGCGTCGGCCCCTTCGACAGCGGCAAGAATCTTCTGCGCCAGGGCTTCATTTCCGGCCTGAGCATCCAGCCCAATACGTATGACTGGGGCGGCGAGGAAAAAGCCGCTGCACGTTTGGGCTTGCTCACCGACTGGATCAAGGTCGGGCTGGCGGGCAACCTTAAAGAGTATCTGCTGCTCGACCATCGGGGCTATGCGCTGCTGGGCGCCGAGATCGACTACAACGGCGCGCCTGCGGGCTACACCATGGATCCACAGGAGAACATTGTCTACGCCGACAAGCACGATAACCAGACGCTCTTCGACGTGGTGCAGTTTGCTGCGCCCGCCGATGCCACGATTGCAGACCGTGCAGCAATGGCGCAGCTAGGCCACGCCATCGTGCTATTGAGCCAGGGCGTGCCCTTCCAGCAAGCAGGCACAGAGATGCTGCGTTCCAAGAGCTTCGACCGTGACTCCTACAATTCGGGCGACTGGTTCAACTCCCTCGACTTCACCTATCAAGACAACGGTTTTGGCCGCGGTCTCCCTGCCGCCGAGAAGAACGCAGGCGACTGGCCGATCATGCAACCGCTGCTGGCGGACATGAATCTACACCCCGGCGAAGAACTGATCCAGGCGACCATTGCCAACTTCGCCGACTTCCTGCAAATTCGCTACAGCTCGCCGCTCTTCCGTTTGCGCACCGACGACCAGGTCATGTCAATGTTGCACTTCCACAACGCCGGCCCCGCCGCCATCCCTGGCGTGATCGTGATGAGCATCGCCGACATCGGCGAGGGCGAGAACGACGTGGACCCGGACTACGAGCTGGCGGTCGTACTTTTCAACGCACGACCGGAACGCGTCACTTTCACCGATGACGCGCTGGCGGACATGGGGCTGGCGCTGCATCCAGTGCTGGCCGCGCGCAGCGATGACCGCTACGTCGCGGTCAGTTACGAGGCCGAAACGGGAGCGTTCTCTGTGCCCGCGCGCAGCGCCACTGTCTTCGTGGCGGCGGAAGTCGCCGAGGATATAGTTGACCGCTTCGCCGCGTTGGACGCGCAGTTGCAGAGCATCCGCGCTGAACAGCCCTCTTTGGAGGCGATCAAGGCAGCCGAAACTGCCGCTGCTGCCGCTGATCACCCTGCGCCTGAGTCGGTCAGCTTCCCCGGCACGATTGGTTCAGCGTTGGGCGGCAATGATTGGGCGCCCGACGACAACGCCGTGCAAGCCGCCGACCAGGGCGACGGGACGTGGACGCTCACGGGCGACCTTCCCGCCGGTAATTACGAGTTCAAGGTAGCGATCAATGGATCGTGGGACGAGAACTACGGTCTCAACGGCGAGCCGGGCGGCGCCAACATTACATTGTCACTGGCTGCCGACGCTGAAGTGACCTTCCACTACGACCGCGCCACCAACGCCGTGTGGGCAACGGTGGACGGCGAAGTCGTTGCCGGCAGCGAACCAGGCGCCGCTGCTCCTGAACCAACCGAGGCAGCGCCGCCAAACTCCGTCAGCTTTCCTGGCACAATCGGCTCAGCGTTGGGCGGCAGTGATTGGGCGCCCGACGACCCTGCGGTGCAGGCGATCGGCGAGGGTGATGGCATCTGGTCGCTGACCGGCGATCTGCCCGCTGGCGACTACGAGTTCAAGGCGGCTATCGACGGATCGTGGGCGATCAACTACGGGCTAGGCGGCGTCAAGGATGGCCCAAACATTCCGCTCTCGCTCGACCGCGCCGCTACCGTGACCTTCCGCTACGACGCCGTCACCAACGCCGTGTGGGCGGAGGTGGATGGTGAGGTTGTGGCTGGCGCCGCGCCGGCCCAATAGCAGAATCGGAAGCAATGCCTCCAGCGCAATGTTTGGTTGTGGTGGAGGCATTGCCCAAACTGATCTCTGCAACGTGAAATCGCTCGAATCATCAGATTTTTGCATATTGACAACCATAAATGGCTATGCTATTTTGATAATAGTGAAACGTTTCACTCCCGCGCAGTAAATTTTCTGAGAAATTTTCCGAGGTGAAAATTGAACCGAAAATTTAAGAGCGCCTACGGCCAGTTCTCTGAAGATGGCCGAGAGTACGTCATCACGACGCCGTTCACCCCGCGACCGTGGGGCAACGTCATCAGCAACGGCGACTACAGCCTGATGATCTCTCAGAACGGATCGGGCTACAGTTGGCGCGGCAACGCCGGCCAGAACCGTATCACGCGTTCGTTTCAAGATTTGATCAAGGATAACTGGGGGAAATACCTCTACATTCGCGACCTGGAGCGTCAGGTGCACTGGTCGGCGACCTACAAGCCGGTGATGCGCCCCTTCCAACGCTACGAGGCAGCCCACGGCCCAGGGTATTCGCGCTTTACGCAGCAAATCGAGGAGATCGAAAGCGTCTTGACCGTGTTCGTAGCGGTGGACGCGCCGATCGAATTTTTACAATTGCGGCTGACCAACCTCGGCGACGAGATGCGTAGGCTGGACGTGACCTCCTACGTCGAATGGCTGCTTGGCTTCGCCCCCGACGAGCATCGCGAGTTCCATAAGCTCTTCATCGATGTTGCGGTGGATGAGAAGCTGAATGCTCTCTTTGCGCGCAAGTATCTGTGGGGCTTTCCTGACGAGCACGGGCGCCACAACAACATCGACTGGCCGTACACTGCTTTTATGGCGGTCAGTGAGCCGCTCAAGTCGTACGACGGCGACAAAGAGTCCTTTCTCGGCCTCTACCGCAACGATGACCACCCCAGGGCCATGACCGAGCCGACGCTGGAGCGGCGAGTCGGTCGCTTTACGGACGCCATTGCCGCGCTGCAGGCGGCGGTGACGTTGCCGTCAGGGGCGTCGCATACACTTGTCTTCACCCTGGGCGCAGTGGAGGAAGGTCGGGAAGATGCTGCCGAGCTGATCCGTCGCTATACCTCGGTGGAGGCAAGCGAGCGCGCGCTGCAAGAAGTGCATGCCTTTTGGTCGCGCTTTCTAGACGCCGAACAGGTGGAGACGCCGGACGAAGCCTTAAATGTGATGACCAACGTTTGGGCCAAGTATCAGGCGATCTCCTGCCGGGTGTGGGGCAAGTCGGCGTTTTATCAGGTTTCGGCGGGATACGGTTTTCGCGATCAGTTGCAGGATAGCCAGATTTTTTTGGCAAGCGAGCCGGAGTACGCGCGGCGGCAGTTGCTGCTCCATGCTTCGCAACAATTTATCGAGGGCGACGTGCTCCACTGGTGGTTTTCGATTCGAGGCGGCGGTCCGCGCACCAACTGTTCGGATGACCTGCTCTGGCTGCCCTTCATCCTGGACGCCTATCTGAAGGAGACGGCGGACTACAGCATCCTAGACGAGCCGGTTCCTTATCTGAACGGACCGGCGGAGCCGCTCTACGATCATTGTAAGCGCGCCATCGAGCGCTCTTTCTCTCGCTTCTCTCCGCGTGGGGTTCCGCTGATGGGCGACCACGACTGGAACGACGGCCTGAGCGCAGTGGGGACGTTGCTGAAGGGAGAGAGCTTCTGGGTGGCCGA
>CALJMI010000018.1 GCA_937981885.1 uncultured Caldilinea sp. | reverse complement strand
CCTCGGTGAAGAGACCGACACAGGCGTGCGCCTGTCGCAGAGTCACCTGACCCTCATCGATCAACTTCTCGCTGACGCCGACCGCGCGCAGACCGACGCTGAGTTCGAGCGGCGTCGTGAACGCTTGCGTTCGTTCGAGCGCATTCAGACGCAACCGTTGCCACATGGCTTCCATGGCGAACTGCGCCACTATCAGCGCGCTGCGTATGAATGGCTCCACTTCCTCAACGAGTATGGCTTCGGCGGGTGCCTGGCGGATGATATGGGCACCGGCAAGACAGTCTGCACGCTGGCGTTTCTGCAATCACTCGAAGAACGCCGCCCCGATGGACCTGCCAGCCTGATTGTGATGCCGCGCTCGCTGTTGTTCAACTGGGAGCGCGAAGCCGCAACATTCACGCCCGATCTGCGCGTCTATGTTCACCACGATACTGACCGCATCGGCGATCCGGCGCTGTTCGACCGTTACGATCTGGTGTTGACCACCTACAGCACCATGCTGCGCGACATCCAGTTGTTGCGTCGCTACCGCTTCCGCTACGCCATTCTCGACGAATCGCAGGCGATCAAGAATCCGCTGGCGGAAACCTCGAAAGCGGCGCGTCTGCTCAACGCCGAACGTCGCCTGGCGCTCACCGGCACGCCGGTTGAAAACTCGGCGCTCGAACTCTGGAGCCAGTTCGCGTTCCTCAACCCCGGACTGCTCGGCAATCTGGACTATTTCCGTGAGGAGTTCGTTACCCCCATCGAAAAGAAGCAGGATCAAGACACGGCGCAGTTTCTGCGCAAAATGGTCTACCCTTTCATCCTGCGCCGCACCAAGGACCAGGTTGCGCCGGAATTGCCGCCGCGCAGCGAACGGTTGCTCGAAACCGACATGGAACCGGCGCAGCGTCGCCTGTACGTCAAACAGCGCGACTACTACCGTGCGTTGTTGCTGGGATTGATCGACAATGAAGGGATCAACAACGCGCGCATGAAGGTGCTCGAAGGGTTGCTGCGCCTGCGCCAGATCTGCAACCACCCCAGACTGGTCGACTCCGGCTTCCGCGGATCGTCGGGCAAGTTCGAACTGCTCCTGGAAACGCTCGAAACCCTGGCTGCCGAAGGGCACAAGGCGCTGATCTTCTCACAGTTCGTTCAGATGCTGACCCTCATCCGCGAAGCGCTCGATGCGCGTTCCATCCGGTACGCCTATCTCGATGGCCAGACCCGCCAGCGCCAGCAGGAGGTGGATCGCTTCCAGAACGATGAGACCCTGTCGTTCTTCCTGATCAGCCTGAAAGCTGGGGGCGTCGGGCTGAACCTGACCTCCGCCGACTATGTCATTCACGTCGATCCCTGGTGGAACCCGGCTGTCGAAATGCAGGCGACCGACCGCACCCACCGCATTGGCCAGGAGAAGCCGGTCTTCGTCTACAAACTCATCACCCGCAACTCGGTCGAAGAGAAAATCCTGCACCTCCAACAGCGCAAACGCGAGCTTGTCGAACAACTGATCACCGCCGATGCCAGCATGCTCAAATCACTCACGCGCGATGATGTGGAGGCGCTGTTTGGGTGAGGCATTGCATACCGTTCAACGTTCAACGTTCAACGTTCAACGTTCGCTCATTCTGCTCCTGCTCGTCTTCTTTGCTACGCCGCTCCACGCCGCGCCGGCGCGCCAACTGTCCGTGGCGGAACTGACCATCGGCGCGTCGGCGCAGGGGCGCCCGATCTCTGCGCTGCGCATCGGCGATGGTCCAATCAAACTGGTGATCGTCGGCAATACGCATGGCGCGCCGGAAGCCAATACGTATGCGCTGGCAACCATGCTCGCCGACTATTTCCGCGCCAATCCGCACGAGGTTCCGCCTGCGGTGCGTCTCTACATCATCCCTACCATCAACCCCGATGGACTGGCGCTTGGGACGCGGTTCAATGCACGCAGCGTCGATCTCAACCGCAACATGAACACCAATCTCGACGCCTGCCCCGACAACGACTGGCGCGTGACGGTGTTCGGCGCGTATGGCATTGTGTCCGACACCGGCGGACCCTCCCCCGACTCGGAGGTCGAGAGTCGTGTGCTGCGCAGTTTCCTGCTCGACGCCTGGGGTGCGATATTCCTGCACTCGGCGGCTGGCAATGTGTTTCCTGCGTTCTGTGAACATGCGCCATCGATCGACATGGCGCAGATCTATGCCGCCGCCAGCGGTTACCGCTACACACGCTTCTGGGAACAGTACGTCATCACCGGCGGCATGCACGATTGGGCAGCCGGTCTGGGAATTGCCGCGATCATCCCCGAACTGGTTACCGGCACGGAACCGGAGTTCGAGCAAAACCTGGCAGGCGTCCAGGCGGTGCTGGCAGGTGCGGCAGAACTGCTCCCTGCGCCGGAAGATCGAGTTGAGAACGGCATTGTCGTGCCGGCAATCCTCTGGCGCTTCTGGCGCATGCATGGCGGCAATGACCTGTTCGGTCCGCCGCTGGCGCCCGCCGTTGTCGAGAATGGGGTCACTCGTCAGATATTCGAGCGTGCCGTGCTCGAACTGCATCCCGAATGGGCCGACACCCCGTACCTGGTGCAGGTTGCGCCGCTTGGACGATCCTACGCGCCGGTTGGCGCTGCGCCGCAGAACGATTGCGCGCCGCCTGTGTGTCTCCGGTTCACGGAGACGCCCTACGCAATACGCGGCGCTTTCGCTGCGTACTGGGAGCGCCATGGCGGAACTCAGACGTTCGGCGTCCCGCTCAGCGACGAGGTGACGACATACGCCGCCGGCGGCGAACGGCGCGTGCAACAGGTCTTCGAGCGCGCCGTGTTGACCCTGAATGATGATGGAAGCGTGGTCCTCGAACCGCTGGGGTGGTCATTTCTGGTGCGTGAACGATCGCTTGCGCCGACAGCGGCGCATCAGGTGAGGTGAGCCTGTATCGCACCGTGCTGGCGCAGGCGCCAGTGACCGACTCGCTGACAGGGCTGGATGCCTGCCCCCCTAACCCTTATAGGGAGATCCAAAACACCTGGACAGGCGAGCCTGCACCTGTGGAGCGGTTGGCGCTGGGTCGCCCGGCTCACCCGGCGTTGGCTGAGGCTGTCGAAGCCAACGCCGAGCACGAGATGGTCCAATATCTGGTTGATCTTCCTATTAGAGAGAGATCAATCAGACGTTGCACACTATTGAGTGAACAAGCGCCCGCTACATGTGCTGCTCACGTTTCCGGCGCAGCAGGAGAACGCCAAGCAACCCCAGCAGACCGCCGAGTTTGAGCAGCCTGAAGAGCGTGTCGAGCAGTGTGAGACCGCCCATCACCGCAATAAAACCGCCAAACCCCATCACAATCGTCGAAGGGAGCCAGATCATCCAGGAGTCGATCATCGCTGACTGCGGCGTTTGCGGATCGTACAGCACCTCAACCGTATCACCCACGCGATAGGTTGCGGGGTTGCTGCCCATGGCGTCCTCAAAGCGAACCGCTTCGTCGTTCGCTGTGCGAAACTCCACAATCGGGTAGAAAAGCGTTTTTCGTTCTCCATCCCGGAGTTTTGTGCGTGAAACCACTTCCACGACCGTACCCTGCGCCTTGACCATTGTGGCGATCTGCTGTTGCGTATGCGTGCGCCACAATTGTCCCAGATATAGCACACCCAGACCGATTGCCACTGCAATCAGCCCCGACACGAACGCCGAAAAAGGATTCCAGTTGCGTACGCGAACGTTCATAGATGTGCGTCCTCCTTCAGTTTCTTTCAGTAACGAGCGACTGCGGAGATGCGGGAGAGACGCTGATCGACAACATCTCTCCCATAGATACCGTTCCAACCCGCGTTGCGTTGCACCGACGCCTGTCAGATGACACGAGTTACGCGGTCGCCTCACGGACGAGCCGCATGACAGATCTTTTTGCCTTCGGCAGAGCGGTACTTGTCTTCTTTTGTGGTGTGGTGCGGCGGCTTCG
>CALJMI010000017.1 GCA_937981885.1 uncultured Caldilinea sp. | reverse complement strand
ACTTCCCCCCGTCGATTGACAGCACCTGCCCGCTGATCCAGCCGGCGTAGTCGGAAGCCAGAAAGAGCACGCCGTGGGCGATGTCCTCTGGCTGGCCCAGGCGACGCAGGGCGATGCTTTCGATCAGCGCCTGCTGCCCACGCTCGCCATACGCCTGCCACTGTCGTTCGGTGGCCGGATTGGAGCGCACAAACCCGGGCGCGATATTGTTCACCGTGATGTTGTACGGCCCCAATTCGTGGCAGAGCTGCCGCGTCAGGTTGATCTGTCCGGCTTTGGCGGCGGCGTAGGCCTGAATGCCGGTGAGGCTGATGCCCAGCCCGGCGCCGCTGGAGATATTGACGATGCGGCCCGCCCGCGCCGCCTTCATACCGGGCGCAACCGCCTGCGCAAAGTAGAACGCCGCGCTCAGGTTGACGGCGATGATGCTGTTCCACTGCTCCGGCGTCACGGCTTCGAGCGGCTGTCCGACCTGTCCCAGCACGCCGCCGGCGTTGTTGACGAGCACGTCGATGCGCCCGTGCGCTGCTTCAGCCTCATGCACAAAGCCGAACACTGCATCACGATCTGTGACATCGACTTGACGCGGCTCGCACGCTGCGCCCACAGCTCGGCAGCGCTGCGCCGTCTCCGTCAGCTCGTCGTGCAGGATGTCGCAAATCCACACGCTGGCGCCACGTTCGGCAAAAGCCAGCGCGATGGCGCGGCCAAAGCCATGCGCCGCGCCCGTCACGATCACGGTTTTGCCGTCGAACGCAATGTGCATCGCCGTCTACTCCCAGTTCGCAGCGATCAGCGCGCGCGTCTCCTCGACGGCGACTTCCCAGAGCGCTTGCATCTCGTCGTCGCTGCGCTGATAGTAGCCGTTGAAGTTGCCGTCGCCATAGAACGCGCGCGCGGCGTCGCCGACCAGCGCTGCCGCGCCCGGTCGTTCGGGCAGGCGCTTCTGTTCCGCCGGCATTGTCACGCCGGGCAGCCGCGTCCACGCAAAGTTTTCCAGCCACGAGGCATGGCTGGCGACGGGATCGATCGCCATTGCCTTTGCCCACGTTGCCGGCGCGTTCCACCAGTTATGGAACTTCACCTGCGCACCGGGATGATCCGCCATCCACTCCACGGCAAGCGCGGCGGCCGGACTGTTGCCGCCGTGCCCGTTGACGACGACGATGCGTCGGAAACCGCTGTGGTGCAGGCTGTCGAGGAGGTCGCGCACCAGCGCCAGATAGGTCGCCATGCGCAACGTCACCGTGCCCGGATACGCCTGGAAGTAGGGCGTCAAGCCATAGCTGACGACGGGGAAGACGGGCACGCCGAGCGGCGCCGCCGCTTCGACAGCGACGCGTTCGGCAAGGATGCTGTCCACGCTCAGGCTCAGATAGGCGTGCTGTTCGGTGCTGCCCAGCGGCAGCACGGCGCGGTCGTCGCTGCGCAGATAGGCTTCGACCTGCATCCAGTTCATATCGGCAATTCGCATCTTGATCTCCTCTCAATGTCCATTGACGGTCTGCGCAACTGGCGACGGTGTCTGCAGCGCCCTGCCCTCGCGGTCGAGCGGTATGTCGGCGCGCCAGCGCGAGTCAGCGATGATCTTGCTCCGGTCGACGCGATCCTGGTAGCGCGCCGCCACCTCGATCACCTCCTGCAGCAGCCCTTCGCTCAGCGTGATCGGATTGAGGCCCAATTCCAGAAACTGCTCGTTGTGGATCACCAGTTCGTTGTCGGCAGCTTCGTTGCGCGGGTTGATGTAGTTGCGCACCTCGGCGCCGGTCAACCGCGCCACCAGCGCCGCCAGGTCGCGCACGCGATGGGTTTCGGTCGCCTGGTTGAAAATCTTGACGCGCTCCTTGCGTTTGGGCGGATGCTGAATGGCAAGCGAGATGCAGCGCACCGTGTCGCGGATGTGGATGAAGGCGCGCGTCTGCCCGCCGGTGCCGTGCACTGTGAGCGGATGACCGACCGCCGCCTCGACCAAGAAGCGATTGAGCACCGTGCCGTAGTCGCCTTCCCAGTCGAAGCGGTTGATCAGGTCGGGGTGCATCAGCGTCTCCTCGGTGTTGGTGCCCCACACCACGCCCTGATGCAGGTCGGTGATGCGCACGTCGTCATTCTTGTTGTAATAGTAAAAAAGTAGTGCATCGAGCGTCTTGGTCATGTGGTAGATGCTGCCCGGATGCGGCGGATAGGGAATCTCGATCTCGCGGTCGACGCCGTCGATCTCCACCTTCACGGTCAGGTAGCCCTCCGGGATCGACAGCCCCGCCGTGCCGTAGCCATAGACGCCCATCGTGCCGAGATGCACCAGATGCACATCCAGCCCGGACTCGACGATGGCGCACAGCACATTGTGCGTGCCGTTGATGTTGTTGTCGACAGTGTAGCGTTTGTGGCGCGGGGATTTCATCGAGTAGGGGGCGGCGCGCTGTTCGGCGAAATGCACAATTGCCTTCGGGCGCACGGTTTCGATCAGGCGTTCGAGTTCGTTGTAATCTTCGGCGATATTCAGGTTATAAAAGTCGATGGTGCGCCCGGTCAGTTCCTTCCACGTGCGCAGCCGCCGTTCAATTGGCTGAATGGGGGTGAGCGACTGGCAGCCCAACTCCACATCAATCTTGCGCCGTGATAGATTGTCCACGATCAACACGTCATACCCCTCGCGCGACAACCGCAATGAAGTGGGCCAGCCGCAAAAACCGTCGCCGCCGAGGACGATGATTCGCTCTTGACTTGTCATAGATTCAATTTTCTCCTGCTCTATCTCATGGAAACAAAGACCGCCGACGAGCCATACTGTTGTCGTGCAGCGCTGCTCGCCGACTGTTCGCAGTGCACCGGTTGTTCATGGGAGAGCATAAACGAGCGAATGCAATGTGGCAAGTCCCTCCCAATGCTTCGTAAATCAAGGGGTGTACTTCACAGTTTGGGGTGCGTGTCGTAGGTCATCGCCTCCGGCGTGACGGGCGCTGCGCAACGTGCGTGCGACCGTGCGTGTCGTAGGTCATCGCCTCCGGCGTGACGGGCGCCATGTCACGCCGGAGGCGATGACCTACAAAATAGTCCCTGCTCTAACTGGTAAGTGCACCCTACATCAACACAAGATGCGCCTGTACAGTGCGCTGCGTGGTAAGATAGCAGTGCTGAACAATGATGCGCTCACAGTACTTGCCGAGGAGACCATGTCGCCCGTACCGGAAAGAATGCGGATCGCTATCTTCACGGAAACATTTCTTCCAAAGATCGATGGTATCGTTAGTATTTTGTGTTTGCTGCTTCAGCGCCTGCAGGAACAGGGACATCGCGTGATCCTGTTCGGTCCACCCGGGGGGCCGTCAGAATATGCCGGCGCAGAAATTGTCGGCGTTGGGGGGCCGCGCGTGCCGTTCTACCCGGAGCTGCGCATCAACCTTCCGCGGCGCTTTGTGTGGGAGCGAGTGAAGGCGTTTCAGCCCGACCTGATTCACGTGGTCAATCCGGTGGTGCTGGGCCCATTTGGGCTGCTCTTTGCGCGCTGGCTCAAGACGCCGACCGTAGCTTCGTTTCACACCGACTTGCCGCGCTATGTGCAGTTCTACGGTGCAGGCTTTGTCGTGCCGGCGGTGCGTTCATATCTGCGCACCTTGCACAACCAGGCGAATGTCAACCTCTGTCCGTCCACGGCGGTGCGCGGCGAGCTGCAGCAGCATGGCTTTCGCCGCGTGCGCTGGTGGAAGCGCGGCATCGACACCGAGCTGTTCACGCCGGGCGTAGTTAACGCTGAGGTGCGCAACTGGCTGACCGATGGGCATCCTGATGACTTTTTGGTGGTCAACGTCGGGCGACAGGCGCCGGAGAAGCAACTGGAAATCTTGCGCGAGACGGTGTCGCCGCTGCCCGGCGTGCGACTTGCCCTGATCGGCGATGGGCCGAGCCATCCACATCTGCGCAAGGTCTTTGCTGACACGCCGACGGTGATGACCGGCTATTTACGTGGGCAGGCGCTGGTCGACGCCTATCGCGCCGCCGACGCCTTCATCTTTCCTTCCACGACTGAGACCTTTGGGCTGGTGGCATTGGAGGCGATGGCGTGCCGCCTGCCTGTGATCGCGGCGCGCACCGGCGGCGTGCTCGATACGGTGATCGACGGCTACAACGGTCTGTTCTATGATCCGGCGCACCCCGGCGAGATTGGCGGGCTGATCGAGCGCCTGCGCAACGACTCGCGTCTGCGCGAGCAGTTGGCAGAGAACGCGCTGACCCATGCGCGCAGCCGGTCGTGGCGGGCGACGATGGATCAACTGGTGGAGTATTACCGTGCGGCGATTCGAGTCTTTCGCCTGACATCGCCACAATTTGCTGACCATGCATCTTGATTTGGTAAGGGGGAGGTGCGCTTGTGAAGTATATTTCGATATGGCGGCACGCCAAAGCTGAACGACCCGAGCATTATAGCAGCGACTTCGAGCGGCCCTTGACCGAACGCGGTCTTAAGGACGCTGCGCGCATGTCTGCTTTGATCGCGCATCTTGAGCCAACAGTCGATCTGATTCTGAGTTCGCCGTCGGCGCGCACGGCGCAGACCGTGCAGGCGTTGAGCGCTCAGATCAAAGGCGCTATCAATCCGCTTTGGAACGAGGCAATCTATCTGGCAACCGCCGACACGCTGCTTTCGCTCCTGAAGGCGCTGCCTGAAAATGTTCGCCATGTCGTGCTCGTCGGGCACAACCCCGGGCTGGAGGAGCTGGCGTCCGGGCTGTGCGGCTCGGCGCCGGAAGATGTCTTCGTGCGTATGCCAACCGCCGCCCTTGCTCATGTGGTGATTGAGGCCGAACACTGGAGCATGCTGCGCTGGGGCGGCGGGCAGTTGAAGCTGTTGGTGACGCCGAAGGCGCTAAAGCATTGAGCCGTGTTGCGTGTCACATGTTGCATATTGTACACGAGACACGCAATACATAACACGCAATCTTTCGGCGCAATGGGAAGCTTTCCGGGAAGTTCAGCAATAGAATATCCACCAATCTCTATGAAATGAGGAGTATCTTCATGACTGGACAACGCTCACCTGTACAGCCGATCCGCACCGTCTTCGTCGGCAACGGCGCCTTCATCTACTCGCTACATGAACATGCGGCAGACCCGGCGCGCTTTGCGTTGGTCGGTATGGCGGATATCAACCCCGACGCCAAAGCGCGCGCCGATGCGCATGGCGCTCCCTTCTTCACCGACCACCGCACGTTAATCGCCGAAACGCAGCCCGAGCTTGTGGTGGTGATGACGCCGCACACCTCGCACCCAGAGATCGCCATCGATGCGATGGAGGCGGGCGCGCATGTGCTTGTTGAAAAGCCAATGGCGATTCAAGTGGCTGACGCTGATGCGATGATCGCTGCATCTAAACGCTGCAACCGGCTGCTTGCCGTCAACTTTCAGCAACGTTCGCGGCCCGAAGTGCGCGCTGCCTACGACCTGATCCAACGCGGTGCGCTGGGTGAGTTTCAATTTGCCAACATGATCGTAGTCTGGCCGCGCTCGCACAAGTACTTCCGCATGTCCACCTGGCGCGGTACATGGAACGGCGAAGGCGGCGGCGTGCTGCTCAACCAGTCCCCGCACAATCTCGATCTGATCTGTCATTTGCTCGGCTTGCCCAGCCGGCTGGTCGCCTGGGCGCGCACGACGTTGCACCCGATCGAAACCGAAGACACTGTGCAGGCGATGTTTGAGTGGCCCAACGGCGCCATCGGCTCATTGCACGCCAGCACTGCCGAGTCGGGCCAACCAGAGCGCGTCGAAATTCTTGGCACTGCGGGCCGTCTGGAGATCGTGCAAGGCGGGCTGCGCTTCGATCGCTTCGAGCAGGATCTGCGTGAATTCTTCCCGACTACGGAGGAAATCTACAGTGGCCCCAAGCAGCAGCCAGTCGAAGTGACGCTGCCTGCTTCAACCGGCAGCCACGATGACATCTACGCCAACGTCTACGCTGCCATCCGTGAAGGCGCGCCGCTGTTGGCTGATGGCGAATCGGCGCGCATGTCGCTTGAAGTCGCCAACGCCATTACGTTATCCAGCCGCACCGGGGCGCCGGTGGAGTTTCCGGTTGATCGGGCGCAGTACACAGCCCTACTAGAGGAGTTGCAAGCAAATGCAAGAAAAACTGGTTCAAGTCAAATCAAGTAGGAGGTTACGCACGCGCAGGATCAAGTCGCCAGGGCGCACAACCTGAATGCCGGCGATACTTGGTCGATGGCGATTGCTTGCCAGTGCGTTGGTGATTGCCGCTGGCCTGTTCTGGCTGCTATTGACCTTCCCCAACCAGCCATGTGCTCAGTGCGGCGCAACGCCAGAGCCGGCGACGACGTTGACGCCCGGCGTTGTGGCAACGATGGACAGCCCGATCTTTACCTACTCCCCTGGCTGGAGCGTAAGTGCGGACGGCGCTGATCCGGCCGAGCCGGCCGACGCCTTCGCCGAGCCGGCGGGCGTCATCACCTTCACCTACACAGGCGATGCACTCTGGCTGCTGGTGGCGCCGGGCGACTATTGGGCGTATCTATACGCCACGGTGGACGGCCAGCCAGCCAATCGCCTGGCGAACATCGCTGGCAATCGTGACGGCACGGGCGCAGCGACCGGTTACACGACGCTGCTGGCGCCGGAACTGGCTGGACTGCCAGCAGAAAAGCGATTGCGTTGGATCGAAGTGCATCGCTCGTCAAGCTTCCAGGAAGATCGCCGTTTCCTGGAAGATGAACACACTGTCCGCCTGGAATTGTGGCGCGGGTGGGGACAGACGCCGCTACGCGCTGTCGCTGTCGATCCGCCGAAAAATGCGCTGGAACGTCCCGATGCGCGGCGTCCGCTGTGGAATGCACCGCTGTGGCCCGGCGCATCGTTGGTGTTGGCTGGCCTGTGGCTGGCAATCAGTGCACTGATAGTGGATCGCCGAGTGCGACAAGTGAGCACGATTTCCTCACCCAAGATCACGTGGCTGCGTATGCCAGAATTGGCAGTACAGCGCGTCGGTTGGAGCACGTTGGCAACCGGCGCGGTGCTGGTTGCAACAGGAACGGCAAGCCACATCTGGCTGTTGGCGCTGCTCGGCGTAGGGTTGCTCGGCGTGGCCGGGCTGTTGCGACCGGCGCTGTGGCTGGCGGCTCTGCTCTTTGCATTGCCCTTCGCCTACGCCATCGATCTGCCACTGCTGCCAGGGCGAGCGTTGGGGATCGTAGATGTCGGCGTGTTGGGCGGGGCAGCGCTGTTGGTTGGGCATCTGACGTGGCAATGGTTGGCTGGCGAGGAGCAATCGATGACTGCAGTTGCGTTCGACCGCTGGCAGCTCGCTGTATTGATCCTATTAACGCTGCTCGTCAGTTGGGCGCTCGTCGCCAGCCTCGACGTGCGCTATCCGGCGCTGGCGCTGCGTGAGTGGCGAGTAATCTTTCTCTATGCGTCGATCTTTGCAGCAACGCTGGCTGGTCTGCTCCGCAACGCGCATACCTCGGAGGCGGATCGCTGGCTGCTGGTTGCCGGGTGGTTGCTCGGCGCAACGACCGTGGCAGTGATCGGGCTGTGGGGCTTTGCAAGCGGACAGGGCTTTGTCTCGGCGGCGGAGGGTGTGCGCCGCGTGCAGGCGCTCTACGATTCTGCCAACAATCTGGCGCTCTATCTCGACCGCACGCTGGCGGTGACGCTGGCGCTGACGATCTTTGTACGTGGGCGGCGTCAACAGGCGCGGTGGGCAGCGCTGGCTGCGGTGCAAGGATTGGCGTGGCTGCTCACTTTCAGTAAAGGCGCGTTCTTTCTGGCTGCGCCAGCAATGATGTTGGCGCTGGGCGGCGGCGGTTTGTGGCTGCTGCGCCGTGGCAACCAATCGGCAAAACCGCTGCTGTTGCTCGTCGGTGTTGTCGTCATTGGCGGATTGGCGCTGACGCCCTTCATCGGCGCCGAGCGTTTTCAGCGGCTGCTCGATTTTGAGCAGGGCACCGGTTTTTTGCGCCTCCAACTCTGGCGCAGCGCGTGGCAGATGGCGCTCGACCATCCGCTGCTGGGCGTCGGGCCGGATCAATTTCTCTATCATTATCGCAGCGGTTACCTGTTGCCCACTGCATGGCAGGAGCCAAATCTCAACCATCCGCACAATTTGTTGCTCGACTGGTGGACGCGGCTTGGACTGGTTGGGCTTGGGCTTGGGATGGGCTGGCTTGGCGCTGGCGTGTGGACAATCTGGCGCTGGCTGCGGCGCACGGCAGGTCACGGCAATGACGCGGCGCTGGCGTTGGGATTGCTGGCGGCGGCAGCGGCTGGAGTGGCGCACGGGCTGATCGACGTCAGTTATGCCCTGCCCGAATTGATGCTGGTCTGGGTGTTGAGCTTTCATCTTTGTGAAAGTAGTGCGCAAGAGGAACCCCATCCGATTCTGACGACGTTATGATATGATACCGACCATAACTGAATCCGACTTAACCTGATTGAGGTGCGACGCCCGATGCAGCGAGCAGAATACACGCTTCAACCGATTGAACTCTCGACCTCCTGGACAAATGGCTGTCTGTGGCTGTTGCCGCTTGTGTTGTCCTCGGCATTGAGCGTCGCAATGTTTCTGGCGCGAGCGTGGTATACGGACTCGCTTGTCTTCTTTTTCCTCAACTGGAATCTGTTCCTGGCATGGGTTCCCTTTGTGCTGGCGTCAGTGCTGGCAGTGCTGGCGCGCCGTCGCTCGCGCCTGCGCCTGCTGCTGGTGATGCTGTTCAGCGCGTGGCTGATCTTCTTTCCCAATGCACCCTACATCATCAGCGACCTGATGCACCTGTCGCCCCGGCATGACGCGCCGCTCTGGTATGATGCTATCCTGATCTTCTCCTACGCCTGGAATGGGCTGCTGCTCGGGTTTGCATCGCTGTGGTTGGTGCAGCAAGTCATCGCCGAACGATTCGGCTTAATCGCCGGCTGGCTATTTGCGATGACTTCGTTGCTTGCCGCCGGATTTGGCGTCTATCTCGGCCGCTTTCAACGCTGGAACAGCTGGGACCTGTTCGTCAATCCAATCGACCTGGCGGCGGATATCGTGCATGGGCTGCTGAATCCGTGGGCGTATCCTAGAGCAATTGTCGTCACGCTGCTGTTTTCTTCCTTCCTGGTGATTGCGTATAGTACAGTTTATCTGTTCGCCGTAGCGCGTGCGCGGCATGATCGAAAACGGTAGAATCGAATGTGTTGCGTGGTTCGTGTTGCGTGGTTCGTGTTGCGTGTGGTGTAACTCTCCAACATCTTGACACGCAACACTTGACACGCAACACGATGCAATCGGATCAACCAGACTTTGACAAAGCCGGGCTGCGTCCCGGTCAGGAGCCATTGACGCCAGAAGAGAAGGAACGCCTTCTGGCGCGCGTGCGCGGGGAAGGTCGCACGCTCACTTCCGAGGAGATGTATGCGATCTTCGGGCCGCCCCCGGAACCAACGATCGCAGCGCCCACCTACGAAGACGTAGCAGAGATGGAAGCGGCGCAGCTTGACGAAGACCGGTTGACAAGGCTTGCACGAGATTTCTTCCACGAATGGGGCGATGCTGCTCCTATGCGACCGCCGCTGGTGCGCGGCGTCATCTTTGATTTGGATGACACGCTCGCTGTTCGCACTCGCCTACTCGACGAGCTAATGGCGGAAGGCGCGCGCGCGGCTGACGCCTACATGCGCTCGACCGGCATGACGCTGCCCGAAGCGTTCGATATCAAAATTATCGAGGCGCGGCGCTTTGCCGAGGAAAAATCGGCGGAAGAGCAGGAGGAACACCTCGCCGACGACGCCATGAGCTTTCTGCTGCAATTCTTCGGCTATCCCGCTAGCCGCATGGAGCCGGCTGTTTTGCAGCGCGCCGTCGACATTTTCTACGCGCCGGAGATGACGGCATGGAAGTTGCGTCCCGGTGTCCACGCCGTGCTCGATGCGCTGCGTGCAGCGGGCTACAAGCTTGCCCTGTTCACCAACTACAACTGCGACCGCGTCTTTCAGCGCACGGTCGATTATCTTGGTCTGCGGCGCTATTTTGATCTCTGCCTGAGCAGCGCTGCCGTCGAGTATCGCAAGCCCGACCCAGGCTTTTTGCAGATCGCACTCGATCAATGGGATTGCCTGCCCTACGAAGTGGTCGTTGTCGGCGACAGCCTGCACGAGGACATCCGCGGCGGCATCGAACTAGGCGCGCAGACCGTGCTCGTGCGCGGCGCCACCCATCCACAGGTGATCCTTGACAACCAACGCCTTGCCGCCGAGATCATCCCGGACGCCGCCATCGACGAGCTGAGTGCGCTGCCCGCCATCGTTCGCGAATGGACGTAGGCGGGAGAGAGGGTCGGGGGACGAATTGCGAGAGGCGAGGGAATGACGCCCCGAACTTCACAATTTACAGTTCACAGTTCACAATTCACAGTTCACAGTTCACAGTTCACAGTTCACAATTCACAATTCACAGTTCACAGTTCACAGTTCACGATTCACAGCGCAGATACAACAGAACCGATATGGCCGATACAAAACCACAGTTGCCGCCAACCTCGAACCCTGTCCGCCGTCGCTATCCTGACGCGCCGTTGGTGGGCGTGGCGGCGGCAGTGTTCGATGCGGCGGGACGCGTGCTGCTGGTGCAGCGCGGGCGACCACCACGCGCAGGTTCGTGGGGGCTGCCGGGCGGGCTGCTGGAAGTGGGTGAATCGCTGGTGGCGGGTGTGCAGCGCGAGGTGCGCGAGGAGTGCGGCGTCGAGATCGCCGTCGGAGATGTCGCGGGCGTCTTCGAGCCGATCACGCGCGACGAAGAGGGGCGCGTTGAATATCACTACATCGTCATCGACTTCTGGGCAAGCTGGCTGAGCGGCGAAGCGCATCCGCACGATGACGCCGCCGCCATCGCCTGGGCGCCGATTGACGCACTCGACGACTACCACCTGCACCTCGACTCGCGCAAAGTGATCGAGAAGGCGTATGAGTTGTGGAGATTGAGAGATTGAGAGATTGAGAGATTAAGAGATTAAGAGATTAAGAGATTAAGAGATTGGAGATTGGAGATTGCGCTGCGAATGACGAAGACCTAATCTCCACTCTCCTAATCTCCACTCTCCTAATCTCCACTCTCCTAATCTCCACTCTCCTAATCTCCACTCTCCTAATCTCCACTCTCCTAATCTCTCAACTCTTCCGGCAATTCTGCGCGCCGCGGGTAGCTTGCCTGCGTGCCTGGTGACTGGACGCTGATGGCGGCGATGGCATTGGCGCGGGCGATGGCGGTTTGCAACGGATGTCCGCCCGCCAGGAAGTAGGCAAGGCTGCCAACGAAGGCGTCGCCAGCGCCGGTCGTGTCTACGGCGGTGACTTCGGGCGCAAGAATATGCATCTCCTTGTCGGCGCTGACATAGAGCGCGCCGCGCGGGCCGAGCGTAATCAAGGCGGCTTTTGCGCCCCGTTCCAAGATCACTGCGGCGGCAAGCCGTGCGTCGTCGAGCGTGTGCACGGCGACGCCGGTGACCAGTTCCGCTTCCGTTTCGTTCGGGCAGAAGATGTCGGTCAGGGGATAGACTTCCTCCGGCACGTCACTGCTGACCGGCGCCGAATTGAAAATGGTCGTCACACCGGCGGCGCGGGCAATGCGCAACGCCGCCAGATTCGCTGCCATTGGCACTTCCATCTGGCAGAGCAATACCTGCGCTCCGGTGATCGCGGCGCTGGCGGCTTCAACATCCGCCGCAGTCACCAATCCGTTGGCGCCTGCGATGACGACGATGTTGTTCTGTCCCGTCTCTTCAATCGTAATCACCGCCACGCCGGACGACACACCTGGGGTCTCCAGCACAAAATCGGTGCGGATGCCCTCGCCCGCCAGATTGCGGCGCATATCTTGCCCAAAGATGTCGTCGCCCACGCGTCCGACCATGCTTACTGCGCCGCCCATGCGCGCCACCATCACTGCCTGGTTGGCGCCCTTGCCGCCATAGCCCGTGGTGAAACGCCGTCCGTGCAGCGTTTCGCCAGGACGCGGAAAACGCTCGACGTAGGCGTTCATATCCAAGTTGATCGAACCGACGATGCAGATAGATGGAACTGACATTAGCCTTTCCTCACCATTCACTGTTCGGCTATTTCTGTTGTCTGTGTGACACACGCATAGAGCAACTTGGCGTATGGGACAATCGAGTCTAGCGTATCAGGCGGATATTTGGCTTTCTAACGCGCCAACGATGCCGTGATGTTAAAATCTGCACATATCTCGATTCTTACTGTCACCCGGCCGCCATTCGGAGCAGCCAGCATTGCACATGTCGTTTCGATTTGGATTCTCCGCTGAACACCCAAAGTGTAGCATGGGAGCGCCAATTTGACGAAGTTGGTAGTGTATCTTGTTTGGTTGAAATTTGGTTTCGTGACGAACACTAACTTTGGTGAGAGTGACGCCAGTTCACAATTTCAACTGAAACAGGATACATTACCTCAAAACCTCAAAACCTCAAAACGATCATAACCCACCCGCCGATGCATTATGGTACAATTTGAGCTCTATCTTGTTGTGGGTTCGAACCCCACCTGCGGCGCACAGCGCCCGGTAGATGCGAAGAAAGGAACTTCTGACCGTGAAAAAACCAGCGGCGAACAAGACGCCCCGCCAGATTACACGCGCGCTCGACCGTATTCTGCACAAAGTCGAAAAACCGGCGCGCTACACTGGCGGCGAGCTAAACTCCATCGTCAAGAACTGGGATGATCCTGTCATCAAGACAAAAATGGCGCTGGCTTTCCCCGATATCTACGAACTTGGCGGAAGCAACCTGGGGCTGATGGTGCTCTACGACTTGATCAACCGCCGCGTAGACTTGCTGGCAGAGCGCGTTTACTGTCCATGGCCCGATTTCGAATACTATATGCGTCGCGACGACATCCCGCTCTATAGCCTGGAGACGCGCCACCCTTTGCGCGACTTCAACATCATCGGCTTTAGCCTGCCCTACGAGCAGCTGTACACCAACGTGCTCACTATGCTCGACCTGGCAGGCGTTCCGCTGCGCGCCGCCGAACGCACCGCCGCCGACCCGCTTGTGATCGCTGGCGGTTCCGGCTGCTACAACCCCGAACCGATGAGCGCCTTCTTCGATGCCATGATCGTCGGCGAGGGCGAAGAGGTGATCTTCGAGGTGATCGCGGCGTATGAAAACTGGAGAGTGGAGAGTGGAGATTGGAGATTTGACGCCAATCTCCAATCTCCAATCTCCAATCTCCCAATCTCTCAATCTCCTAGTCGCTTCTCTCTTCTGGAGAAACTTGCCGCCATTCCAGGCGTCTATGTGCCGTCATTCTACGATGTGAGCTATGCCGCCGACGGGACGATCGCTGCGGTTGTTCCCAATCACCCTGCTGCGCCTGCCGAGGTGCTCAAGCGCGTGGTGACGGTGCTGCCGCCGCCAGTGACGCGTTTCATCGTGCCCTACATCAACGTCGTCCACAACCGCGCCGCCATCGAGATCATGCGCGGCTGCACGCGCGGCTGTCGCTTTTGCCAGGCCGGCATGATCTTCCGCCCGGTGCGCGAACGTCCGGTCGAGGAGGTGTTGCAGGCGGTCGATGAGATGATCCGGCGCTGCGGTTTCGAGGAAGTCAGCTTTCTCAGCTTGAGCAGCAGCGACTACACCTACGTCGAGGAGTTGGTGCGGCGCACAATGGAGCGCCACGGCGCGCGTCGGCTCAGCGTTGGTCTGCCCAGCCTGCGCATTGAAAGTTTTAGCGTCGATCTGATGGATTTGCTCGAAAAGGGGCGGCGGCGTTCTGGCTTCACCTTTGCACCTGAAGCCGCCACCGACCGTATGCGCGACGTGATCAACAAACCGATTGCCTCCGCCGAGCTGCTCGCCACCGCCGAGGAGGTCTATAAACGCGGCTGGACGACGATCAAGATGTATTTCATGATCGGCCATCCCACACAGACGCTGGAAGACGTGCAGGCAATCGCCGACCTCTCGAAGCAGGTGCTGACGGTTGGGCGGCGCGTGCTCGGCAAGAAAGCCAACGTGCGCATCGGCGTCAGCACGCTCGTGCCCAAGCCGCACACGCCGTTTCAATGGGCGCCGATGGAAAGCGAGGCGGTGATCAAGGCGCAGATCGAGCTGTTGCAGCGTGAGCTGCGCGGCCCCGGCATTCATTTCTCGTGGAACAACCCGGAAGAGACGTTGGTCGAAGCGTTCTTGACGCGCGGCGACCGACGCATGGCGAACGTGATTGAGCTGGCGTGGCGCAAGGGCGCCAAACTCGAAGGCTGGGGCGAGTACTTCAACTTTGCGGCGTGGCAGGCTGCCTTCGAGGAGTTGGGGCTGGACATGGATTGGTACGCGCGCCGCCAGCGCCCGCTCGACGAGGTGCTGCCGTGGGATCACATCTCGGCGGGTCTCAAAAAACAATTCCTGGTCGACGAATATATTCACACCTACGAAGGCGCAGTAATCGACGACTGTCGCGAGCACTGCTTTTCGTGCGGCATTCTCGGCTACTTCAAAGAGCAGCGCCGCGATGCGCCCGATGCTGCGTGGGGCTGTCCGTCGCTCGGTCGCGGCAAGGCGCGCCAGCCCGTCAGCATCAAGCCGATCCCGCTCTATTTCAACGACGACATGTCGCCTGACAAAGTGGGTCAGTTCGATGAGCGTGTGCCGCAACGCCGCTTCGGAACGGTGAGCAAGCGGGTGGAAGTAGGAGATCAGGAGATTGTCCATGCGCAAGCCTGTCAGTAAATCTGATGGGGTTGTACCATGATGCACGTCAAGGTTGGAGGGGAGACATTGGCGCTGCTGCCATCCCGGGCGCTTTTCTGGCCGCGCGCGGCCACGCTTTTCATTGCCGACCCGCACTTTGGTAAGATCGACAGCTTTCAAGCTGCCGGCGTGCCGATCCCCGGCGGTGTGACTGATGCGGACCTGGCGCGACTGTCCGCCTGCATCATGGCGACGGGTGCAACGCGGCTGGTCATCCTTGGCGACTTTTTTCACACGCACGCCAGCCAGAGCGCGCAGACGCTGGCGGCGCTGGCAGCTTGGCGCACACAGCACACGTCGCTAGAGATCATTCTTGTGCCTGGCAACCATGACCGCTACGCCGGCGCGCCCCCGCCTGACCTGAGCATCGCCTGCGTTGACGAGCCGTATGAACTGCCGCCGTTCATCTGTCGCCACCACCCGCCCGTCGAACCGTCAGATGCAGACCGCCAGACCGCTTATGGCTATGTGCTTGCCGGTCACCTTCACCCGGTCGCAGTGCTGCGCGATGTGGATGGGACGCGCCACCGCTTTCCATGTTTTCACGTCGGTCGGCAGGTTGCGATCCTGCCAGCGTTTGGCGTATTTACCGGCGGGCAGGCGATTCGCCCGCGCGTGGACGACCGTGTATTCATCATATATAATGACTTTGTTCGAGAAGCTGGCGGATTGCGCAATTCACCATTCTGTTCGCCCTACGGCGGACTTGTATAAAATTCAGGAGAAACTATGCACTACTTTATCGGCATCGATTCTTCGACGACAGCCACCAAGGCGCTGCTGATCGACGAACAGGGCGCCGTGATTGCAGTCGCTGCCGCCGAATATGATTTCGTCACGCCGCGCCCGCTGTGGAGCGAGCAAGACCCTGACCTGTGGTGGAACGGCGCAGTGCAGAGTATTCGAGCCGTGCTGGCAAAATCGGGTATCGATCCCAAATCTGTCGGCGGCATCGGGCTGACCGGGCAGATGCACGGGCTGGTGCTGCTCGACGAAGCCGGCAAGGTGCTCCGTCCGGCGATTTTGTGGAATGATCAACGCACCGGCGCACAGTGCGACGAAATCCGCCGACGGCTGGGCAAGACGCGGCTGGTGGAGATCACCGGCAACGACGCGCTGACCGGCTTTACGGCGCCCAAGATTCTGTGGGTGCAGGAGAACGAGCCGGAGGTCTGGCAGCGGGCGCGCCATATTCTGCTGCCCAAAGACTACGTGCGCTACAAACTGACCGATGGCTTCGCCTGTGACGTGGCGGACGGCGCTGGCATGTTGCTTTTCGATCTCAAGGCGCGCACCTGGTCGCCTGAAATGCTGGCGGCGTTGGAGATTCCCGAAACGATGTTGCCGACAACGCACGAAGGGCCGGTGATTACCGGCTACCTTTCACAGGCAGCGGCGCATGCCACTGGTCTGCCCATCGGTCTGCCGGTGATGGCGGGCGGCGGCGACCAGGCGGCTGGCGCGGTGGGCGTAGGTGCGGTGCGCAGCGGCATTATCTCGCTGGCGCTGGGCACCTCGGGCGTCGTCTTTGCTACGACCGACGGCCCTTTTGTCGAGCCGGAAGGACGTCTGCATGCTTTCTGCCATTCCGTGCCGGGGCGCTGGCACTTCATGGGGGTGATGCTTTCGGCCGCGGGCAGCCTGCGCTGGCATCGCGACACCTTCGCGCCGGGCGTCGGCTTCGACGATCTGCTGGCGCCAGCGGCAGACGTGCCGCCGGGCAGCGATGGGTTGCTCTATCTGCCCTATCTGACCGGCGAACGCACGCCCTATCCTGATCCACTGGCGCGCGGCGCGTTCGTCGGGCTGACGGTGCGCCACACGCTGCCCCACCTCAGCCGCGCCGTGTTGGAGGGGGTGGCGTTCGGTCTGCGCGATAGCTTTGAACTAATTAAGACTGCCGGCAATGTGCAGGTCGAACAGGTGCGCGTCTCCGGCGGCGGCGCCAAGAGTCCGCTGTGGCGCCAGATTCTGGCCGACGTGTTCAATGCTGAATTGGTTACGGTGAACACGACCGAAGGCGCTGCCTATGGTGCAGCGCTGCTGGCGGGCGTGGGCGGCGGCGTCTGGCCCGATGTCGACGCAGCGTGTCGGCGCACGATCCACGTCACCGGCTCGACTGCACCGAACGCAGAGCAGCAAGCGCTCTACGACGAAGCCTATGCGCGCTATCGGGCGCTCTACCCTGCGCTGGCGCCGATTTTCCACCAGACGCCAGCATAAAAGATATTCGGAGAAGAATGAACCCTGCTGCGACAGCCGCCAATCGCGGCTTCTGGTTTGTGCTGGTCGCCGCCGTTTGTTGGGGGACGACCGGCACGGCACAGACATTTGCGCCCGAAGGCGCCACGCCGCTGGCGGTCGGCGCCATGCGCCTGTTGATCGGGGGCGCTGCGCTGCTGCTTTTTGCATTGGGACGACGACAGCTGAGGTTGCAAGGTTGGCCGCTTTCGGCAACGATGGTTGCAATTGGTACGATTGCGGGCTATCAGCTTTTTTTCTTTGCGGGCGTGGCGCGCACGGGCGTGGCGGTTGGCACGGTTGTGGGCATCGGCAGCGCGCCGATTTTTGCTGGGCTGCTTGGCTTGCTGCTGTTGGGCGAAAAGCCGAGCCGACGCTGGATGCTGGCGACGCTGCTCGCCATTGCTGGCTGCGCCTTGCTGATCGCGGCTGGCGCTGAGATCGAGGTTGATCCGTTGGGCGTTACCCTGGCAATCGGTGCAGGTGCGGCTTATGCGCTCTACACAATTGCGAGCAAGGACCTGTTGCGCGTGCAATCGCCCGATGCAGTGACGGCAGTCGCTTTCTTTGGCGGCGCGCTTGTGATGGCGCCGCTGCTTTTCTTTGTTGACTTGAACTGGCTATTTCAACCGCAGGGGCTTGCGGTTGCGCTGCACCTGGGGTTGGTTGCAACGGCGCTTGCCTATATGCTTTACATCCGCGGGTTGATGAGCTTGCCGACGGCGACGGCTGTGACATTGGCGCTGGCTGAACCGTTGACCGCAGCGACCTTAGGCGTCGGTCTGCTTGGCGAACGGCTGACGTTGCCGGCTATGGCTGGGATGGCGCTGATCTTGGTTGGGCTGGCTGTCCTCACGGTGAACAACCCCAGGCGCCGGGCAGTCGCTACAACTGCAATCAAAACATCCGCCCCGCGGCATTGACGCCAATACGATGAAAGGCCGGTCACTCTTCCTATGACCTCCAATCACCGAATTTCCGATCTCCAGGCTTCAATCCCTGCGTTTTGCTCTTCAAATTTCCAAATCGTATGGTAAAACTACTTGGCGCCGGGTTGCTTGCTGCACTTTTCTTCAGCAGCACTTTTGTCCTCAACCGATTGATGAGCCTGGAGGGCGGCCATTGGGTGTGGTCAGCCAGTCTGCGCTATGCATGGATGACGCTTTTCTTAATTGCCGGGCCGATCTTGATCGGGCGTGGAGGACTTCTCCTCGATGCAATGCGTTTGCTGCGTCGCCACTGGCTATTCTGGTTGGTTGCTGGAACGATTGGGTTCGGCGTTTTCTATGCGGGCGTTACCTTTGCGGCCTCCTACGCGCCGGGCTGGGTAGTCGCCACGACATGGCAAGTGACTGTGCTGGCGTCGCCGCTTGTATTGCTGGCGTTTGGGCGACGTGTGCCGTTGCGCGGCGTGTTCTTCACGATCCTGATATTTATGGGCATTGTCCTGGTGAATCTGGGAGAAATGCAGGCGGAGAACTGGCGTAATGTGCTGTTGGGCGCATTGCCGGTGTTGGCGGCGGCGTTTGCCTATCCTGTTGGGCTGCAGCTAGTGTGGGAAGCGCGCAGCGGCGGACACACGCGCATCCCACATATTGTCGATCCTGTGCTGAGCGATAGCTTTGCACGGGTGCTGCTGCTGACGCTCGGCTCGCTGCCTTTTTGGTTGCTCATGATTGTTGCTGTGCAGCCACAGCCGCCTTCGGCAGGTCAGTGGGTGAACACGGCGCTTGTAGCAATCCTGTCGGGTGTAATTGCAACGAGTCTTTTCGTCTTTGCGCGGCATCAGGCGCGCAACGCCTATGAATTGGCTGCCGTCGATGCCACGCAGTCGGCTGAGGTGCTCTTTGCGCTGGTTGGAGAGATTGTTCTGCTCGGTGCAGCGGCGCCGGGAGCGGTCGGTTGGGTTGGCGTGGCGCTCACGATTCTGGGATTGGTGCTCTATCTGTTGGCGCAAGGTCGCCGTTGAGAGGCTCTGTGTCGCTCCCTTTCTTTTTGCTCCTGCCTGATCGCCCACTTGACGGAATCCGCAATTCTCCGTATAGTGGCAGACTGGACGGAGTGAATGCTGTCGTGTCGGATGTAAACCCCATTCAGGCGGCTTGATGTCTGAATGGGGTTTTCTTTGAGCGCACAGATGCACTGCGTCGGTTGTTTATCATGCGCTACAGTAAAGGAGAAGTTGAGATGAGCGAGCGCGTAACTGGTACGGTGAAATGGTTCAACGATGCAAAGGGGTATGGCTTCATCGCCCGCGATAACGGCGGCGCCGACGTGTTTGTGCACTATTCGGCTGTGAGTGTGGCCGGATTCAAGAGCCTTATGGAAGGTGAGCGTGTTGAGTTCACAATTGAGCAAGGACCGAAGGGCGCGGCGGCGGCGAATGTCGTGAAACTTGGCGGCGCAGCTTGATGAACGGTAAAAACCTTGCCGTCGCTGACGGCACCGTTGTGCGGATTGAATATACGCTGAGTCTGGCTGACGGCGAGATCGTCGACAGCTCCGCCGATGACGGTCCACTCGAGTTTCTCCAGGGGGCCGGAGAGATTATTCCTGGTCTGGAAGCTGCGCTCTATGGCATGAGCACGGGCGAACGCAAGACTGTCGTTGTCACGCCCGATCTTGCTTATGGAGAGTACGAGCCCGACAACTATCAGATGGTCCCGCTCGACGCCTTCGAAGCGGATATCCCGCTTGAACCAGGCATGGCGGTGGAGTTCTTCGACGAGGAGAATGATGAGACAATCGAAGGGTACATCAGCGAGATTCAGCCCGATGGCGTTGTGGTTGATTTCAACCACTGGCTTGCTGGGGAGACGCTCCACTTCGACGTGAAGGTGGTCGGCGTGCGGCCAGCGCTGCCCGAGGAGATCGAGCACGGCCACGCGCACAGCGATAGCCATCATCACCATTGAGGTGATTGACGGCGCAATACACATCCATTTCTGTGCAGAGCTTGTGCTCTGGCTACCTATATTCACGAGGCAATCGATCAGATTGCCTCGTGTTTTCTTGATATACACAAAGAGAGCGTCGAGTGAATCGACGCCCTATTGCTTGCCCGACGCCTGGGGCTATGCGTCTTTCTTCAGGACTGGCAGACCGTTCTTGCTCTCCGACACTTTGTAGCCAGCCGGAACCGACTCCAATGCGCCGTCTTTGACCTCCTTGGCGAAGAAGAAGATTGTCTGCTCCTTGCCGTTCTTGAGTGTGGTCACGCGCTGATGAAGGTAGTACGTGTTGCCCTTGGTGTTCGTGTAGGAGTATGCGCTCATGATCTTTTCAGTCTCCTTTGATTCGGTGTTGTGTAACTCTCACCTGCAAATCGCAATGCCAGCAGGTTTGGCGCCGTTGGGTCTGACGATTATTCCCATTCCGCCTATTTTACCACGACTTTTCCAGAGATGAAATCCCCTGATGTATGGGAAAACAAGCGAATTCATGAGAGCACATTAAGGATGAATGTCAATTGTGCAAAGGAGGATAGGCGGGGCAAGCATCTGCAGTTTGGTCAGCGCCTTCAACGATATGGAAATGCATCGATTGATAAGAACGTCCGGCGTTTGCTCATTCTTCGGCGGGCAGCAGGTAGGCGTTCTCTTGTAGAAATTCAACGGAGACTGGCTGGTTGACTGGATAGAGATCGATTTCAGTTGGGTCATGACGTACAGCCAGAATCCTCTGTGCGTCGATGACGGCGTCGTATTCGACCAGGCTGCCAAGATAGGAGGTGCGCGTTACTGTGCCTCGCCATGTTGGCGCGCCGTCGATCGGCCCGGCGATGGACAGTCGGATCGATTCAGGGCGCACCATCAAAATTGCCTCGCCGCCGATCTTGATGGCAGGGTCATCTTCGCCCGGCGTTTCGATCGTTTTGCCAAGCAGGTTCAAACGCCAGCCCCGTGGCGAGCGATCGATCACTGTCACCGGCAGAAAGTTGGCGCGCCCGATAAAGTCGGCGACAAAGCGATTGTGGGGCCGCCGGTAAATTTCTAGCGCTGTGCCAATCTGTTGTACCCGTCCCTGATGCATGATCACGATCTGGTCGGAAAGCACCATCGCCTCGTCCTGGTCGTGGGTGACATAAACACTGGTGATGCCAAGCTCCTGCTGGATGCGCCGGATTTCTGTGCGCATTTGCACGCGCAATTTGGCGTCGAGATTGCTGAGCGGCTCGTCGAAGAGCAGCACTTTGGGTTCCATGACCAACGCACGCGCCAGCGCCACGCGCTGCTGTTGCCCACCACTTAACTGATTGGGCGCCCGGTTTTCAAGACCGGTCAGCTCGGTCAGCGCCATCACATCGGCGATCTTGCGGCGGATTTCCTGATGATTTAGCTTCTTGATCTTAAGGCCATACGCAATGTTTTCGTAGACGTTGAGGTGCGGGAAAAGTGCGTAGCTTTGAAAGACCATCGCCATGTCGCGGCGGTTGGGCGGCAATTCATTAATCTCGTGACCGTCGAGTACGATGCGCCCGTGCGTCGGAAACTCAAAACCGGCGATCAGGCGCAGCGTTGTTGTTTTGCCGCAGCCTGATGGTCCCAACAAGGTCACAAATTGTCCCTGGGCAATGCCGAGTTGCACATCGTCCACCGCACGCACTTCACCGCTGCCATCGCGCGATGGGAAATGTTTGCTGATGTGATCTAGTTCCAGAAACACGAATGTCTCTCCTTTTGCAATAGAATGCATCGCAACGCTTCAGCCGCCGATGGTCATGTCGACATCCTGGCTGGCGCCGTATGTTCGCTTAAGCCACAGGCTCATCAACCCGATCGCCGCCAGAACAATGGCGATGAGAATGATCGAGTAGGCGGCAGCCACACTCATGCCGCCTTGCTCCACTTCACTCAGCACCCACACCGTCAGGATCGGCCACTGCGCCGTGGTCAGGAAAATGATCGCCGAGAGGCTGGTCATGTGGCGAGCAAAGGCAAAGACAAGACCGGCAAAGAAGGCAGGCAGGATGAGCGGCAGGGTGACGTTGCGGAAAGTGTACTGTGCGTCGCCGCCGAGGATGTTCGACGCCTCCTCGATCGATGGGTCGATCTGTTGCAGCGAAGCCACGCCAGCGCGCACCGATGCAGGCAGGCTGCGCACCGCATACGCGGCAACGATGATGTAGGGCGTGCCAACCAGCGTCAATGAGTTGCCATAAAAAACGAGCGAACCAGCCAGCGCAGCCGCCGCCAGCCCGATCCATAGACGCATCGGGCTGCGTATCCGCTCTACAGCGAAGATGCTCATCGTCAGGAAAGTGTAGCCGAGAATTGCCAGCGTCGGCTGCAGGAAGAAGACGATAAAGCTGCTGATCTTGACGACCACTTTGGGCAGATCGACGCCGGGCAGCGTGCGACCCCAGCGCGCCAGCGGCTCTGTAATCATTGGGCTGATGTTGTATGCCAGCAGCGCCGCCGCCATCGCCACGAACAGAAAAACGACTGTACGTCGGCGTCCCGGCTCGGCAAAAGCGGCGCCGGCTGCGGCCAGCAACAGAAAGCCCACCATCAACACATAGCGCCAGCCCGCCTCGCTCAACCCCAATAACACCGGCGCCCAGTTCAGATAATAGCCAGCGACGGCGGCCGCCAGCACCAACGCCAGGCTAACCCATAAGCGCTCTGTCGCACGCGAGGCGAGATAACCGACCAACAGCGCATAGACCAGCAGGATCGCAAACCACGGTGCGTTGATGTAGGCGACAATGTAGCCGATGCCCAGGATCGTCCCCGGCACAGCGCCGCCGAGGTTAGAGATAAAGTCCAGCGATTGCTTGCCGACAAAGGTGCGGCGCACGACCAGAAACGCAATCACGACGCCGATTACGCCGGCAAGCGGCGTCGCCACCGCTGACAGGAAAGTGGTCGACAAAATGGCGTTCAGCCCGCGCGAGAACGCCATTTCATAGTTGCCGAGATAGAGCTCGTTGTTGATGCCCCATAACCGGGTGAATGATCCCCACAGAATCGTGAAATAGAGCAGCAGCACCAGCATCAGTGTAAGCAGCGTCAAGATGATAAACGTCCACCGCGTGACCGGCTCCTTGACAAAGATGCGCCCGGTCGTCGGCTTGCCGGTCACGGCAATATACGAGCGTTTGCTGATGTAATAGCGCTGCACCAGAAAGACGGTCAGCGTCGGCAGCAGCAGCACAAAGGAGAGCGCAGCGGCCTTTTGCTGGTCGAACTGACCGGAGACAGCCAGGTAGATTTCGGTCGAGAGAACGGGGTCGTTGCCGCCCAACAACAGTGGATTGCCGAGGTCTGCCAGCGACTCGACAAAGAGCAACAGGAACGAAGCGGCGATTCCGGGCGCCAGCAGCGGCAACGTGATCGTGCGAAAGATGTGGAACTTGCTGGCGCGCAGGCTGAGCGCCGCCTCCTCCATCGAGGCGTCGATGCGCTCCAGCATGGCGCGGATAATCAGGTAGGCGACCGGAAAGAAGGTGACGATCTGCACGAAGATCAGCCCGTCCAGCCCATAGATGTCATTGCTGCCCGGTCCAAAGCGCATCCCAAGCATTTGGCGCGTGATCAGTCCGTTGCGTCCAAAGAGCAAAATTGCCGCAATGGCAATCGCAAAGGGCGGCGAGATCGTTGGCAGTAGCGTCACCACATGCACAAGACGGCCAAAGGGGAAATTGCAGCGCACCAATGCGTAGGCAAAGATAAAGCCGAGGATCGTGCCGCCGGTTGCTGCGCCCAGCCCCATGATCATCGTGTTGGTGACGACGCGCCACAGGTAGGGGCCATAATACGGATCGACGAATTGCGCAAAGTAGGCGATGCTGAACTCGCCCGTCACCGGGTTGACAAAACCCTGATAGATGACGCGCAGCAAAGGAAGCGCCACAAACAGAAAGACGAATGATGTGACGACGATCAAACCAACGGCAAGGACAGGGTCCTGCCCGATCAGGCGAATTTCCTGCCAACGCCGCCAGAGAAGAGAACGTTGCTTTGGGATGGCTGCGGTCATGAGAAGATTAGGAGATTGAGAGATTTCGAGATTATGAGACTGGAGACTAGAGATTGGAGACTGGTGACTGGAGATTGATAGTCTTTGGGGGCTACACATTCGCCGTTCGGCGAGTCTCCTAATCTCTAATCTCCTAATCTCCTAATCTCCTAATCTCCAAGTCTTTCCAACTATTCTTTCAGGTTTTCTGCAGCGGCAATTTCGTTGGTGAACTTGTCCACAAACGCCGCCTTGTTGCTGCCGCAATAGTCGAAGTCATAGTCGATCAGATTGACTTCGAGCAGCTCGGGGCGCGACGCTGCGGCGCCCTTGACAGTCGGCGCCTGATACGCCTCGTACTTCGGACCAAGTTCTTGTGTGGTTGGCTCCAACGCCCAGTCGAACCATTTCTGCGCTGCATCCAGATTCTTAGCGCCTGCAACAATGCCCATGCCGCCGACTTCATAGCCGGTGCCCTCTTCCGGGAAGGTCAGAACCAGGGGCGAGCCGCTTTCAATCGCAGCTACAATGTCGTGCGAGAAGACGATGCTCACCGCAGCTTCGCCCTGACCAACGAATCTTGCCGGCGCAGAACCGCTGCGCGTGAACTGGAAGACCTGGTTGGCGTAGTCTCGGATGAAGTTCCAGCCTTCTTCTTCGCCTTTGATTTGCAGGATGGTGCACAGCGCAGTGTACGATGTGCCAGAGCTGGAAGGATGCGCCACCATGAGTTGCTTCTCAAATTCGGGCTTCAGCAGATCGTCCCAACTGCGCGGCGGCTCGACGCCAGGATGTTCGTCCAGCCAGTTCTGGTTGGTGGCAAAGCCAAGCGAACCAACATAGACGCCGGCCCAGTAATTGTCAGGATCCTTGTAGAGATCAGGATAGATCAGGTTGTCCAGGTTTGGTGAGTCGTAGGGTTGGAGCAGCCCCTCTTGAGTGGCGGCGACAAAGCTGTCGATTGGACCACCCCACCAGATGTCGAACTGCGGATTGTCCTTCTCGTTGCGCAGGCGGGTCAGCGCTTCACCGCTCGACATGCGCACAAAGTTGACAGTGATGTCGGGGTAGACCTTCTCGAATTCAGCCTTCATGCCTTCACACCACTGCACCTGCGGTGTGCACAGCAAATTGAGTTCCGTGCTTGCGGCGACGCTGGCTGCTCCGCCATCGGCTGCTGGCGCTGCGGCAGGAACAGGAACAGGCGCACATGCCGCCATCAGCAGCACGCCAAGCGCCAGCACTGTCATCAGCACTCCATGAGCGCGTCCGAAACGAACCATACGGTAGCTCCTTTCACCTTATGTTTGAGAAATCGAACTTACTGTTTCGTATTACGGTGTTGAACGATATTGAGTTGTTTTGGGAGCACAGCATCGACTGCATGCATAGTATGGCAGAGAAAGCAGGATTCGTCAAAGCGTCTCCCACGTTTTGTTCTGATGCGCGCGTCGTGCGGCGTCGAGCACGCGTTGTACGACCAACCCGTCGTAGAAGCTGGCAGCGTCATCGAGCATGGTTTCGCCCATCGACAACGACATGGCAAGCGTCTGCGCCAGATAATAGGTGCCAATTGTAAACGCTCCTTGATTGGGTAAGCTATCGGTGGGCGGCGGCGTCTGCTTTGGCCGAATCGGCTCCCAGCTTCCGCCTAGGTGCGGCTCTTTCATGCCGAAAAGCTGATCCTGGTTGTCGAGCATCAATGCACCGCTGGTTCCAACAACCAGGATTGACATGCCATAGCCGCCCGGCGTGATGCCGCTGACGGTAATCTTGCCCATTGCGCCGTTGGCGAAACGTAGCAATAGGTCAGCGTGGTCATCGGCGGTGACCTGACGTTGCATTCCACTGTGCGGCTCGGTGCGGTAGAGATGTCCGATCTGGAGTTGTGCTGTCAGCGATTCGATGCGGCCGATCATCCAGCGCGCCAGATCGACAAGATGGCTGCCAAGCGCGCCCAACATCCCGCCGCCCTGCTCTGCATCGCTCCACCACGACCAGGGCTGGCTGGCGTCGAGGCGTTCGTTGCCCAGCCGATCAAAGCGCGCCTGGAGCACGCTGCCAATGTAGCCTTCTTTGATCAGTTGCCGCATTTGCAGCCGCTGTGGATGAAAGCGCAGTTCGTGGTCGATGATTGCCAGGCGTCCTGGCGCCGCCTGCGCCGCCGCCAGCATTGTCTCTGCCTCGTGTACATGCAGCGCCGTCGGTTTCTCACAGATCACATGTTTGCCTGCCGTCAACGCCGCCACCGCAATGTCGGCGTGCAGCGATGGGGGGGTGCAAATGCTGACAATATCGACGCTGTCGCTGGCGACCAACTCTTGCCATGCGTCGAACACCTGTGGCAGATTGTGCCTGGCAGCCACGCGTTCGGCATTCTCACGATGCGCCGATGCAATTGCTTGCGGCGTTAATCCGCCAAGCCGGAAGACGGGAATTTGGACGCGGTCAGGCCAGCCGCTGCCGATGAAACCGACTCGCAGACCTTGTTGAGCGGACACTTTTTTCTCCTTTCATGCGCTTGAGGCTGATGATTAGGTGTACATGCATCCTACCTGATTTTCTGTCTATCTTCAACCGCCAGGCATTCGGATCACCGGGCGCCTGGGGCGTGCAGCAATTGCAGCTGAATTTCATACGGATAATTTGTCATAATGATTTGCCGTAGACGGCAAGTTGTTGCAACTTTTCGTGGCGTTGTGATGGGAGTACAGTCTGCCGGCGTCGGTGGTCAGGGACGAAGCGCGCTGTTCAGCACAGTTTCCAGTTTGGGGATGATCTGCTCCCATCCGTAATGCTGCTCGACAAAGCGCCGCCCTTGCGCGCCGAGCCTGCGGTGCAGCGCGCCGTCGGCGTCATTGAGCAGGCGCAGCACGGCTTGGGCAAATTCCTCCGATGTATCGGCGATCAGCATTTCGGCGTTGTTCTTTACGCCAATTCCTTCCACACCTACTGAAGTGCTGACGATGGCGGCGCCGCATGCCATCGCCTCAAGCGCTTTGAAGCGCGTGCCGCCGCCGACTCGCATTGGGATGACATACGCTGCTGCCCGGTGGATGTAGGGACGGGTGTCGGCGACGGCGCCGGTGATCTCGATGGATGGATGACTGCGCAATACATCGAGCCGTGGATGTGGATTCATGCCGACGATCTGGAAACGTGCATCCGGCGCATGCTTGTGAATGAGCGGGAGCACCACCTGTGCAAACCAGAGTGCGGCGTCGATGTTTGGGCGATAGTCCATCTTGCCGGTGAAAACGAGCGTTCGGCTGGCTGGCAGTGGATTTGCTGGTGGTTGATACTCAGTTAAGTCGATGCCGTTGGAGACCACGGTGATCGACGTATCGACGCCAAGTTTGAGCAGTGCCGCGCGATCCGCCTCGCTTACCGCCACGACTGCATCGGCGTCGCGCATTGCTGCGGCTTCATAGTGGCGCAGCTTCCACCATTGTAGCAGGCTGTACGCCGCGGCGGGCCAGCGTTGGGGGTGGCGCAAGTCGGTCAAGGCGTTGCGCTGCTGAAGCAGATACTCACAGTTGTGGTTGTCAAAGACAAACGCCGGCCGGTTTGCGCTGTGGCGACGACCCGCCACGGCGCGGCCATATTGCGCCAGCTCGATCCCTTCGATCTGTACGATGTCGTAAGCTGTCTGTTGCACCCATGTGTGGATCAGGGCGTGCATCGCAGCACTTTCCAGCCGCAGTCCCATGTCAGGCGTCAGCGCGCCCAACGTCGAGCGGATGCGTTGCGCTGTGCTGCGCGTTGGCTGTGCGACGCTGGCAATGCGTCCACAAAGCTGGTGCAGTGGGCTGTCGGCGCTGATTTCTTCGCCGGGCGCCAGGAAAGTGAGTAGGTCGATCTGGTGACGCGCTGCCAGGCCGCGGATCAGGTTGAAGTTGCGAATGGTCGTGCCCTGGCGCGGCGGGTAGGGCGCCTGTGGCGTGACGAATAGAATCCTCACAGTCCGTTTTCGGGCGTGGTGGCGGTTGCGCGCTGCGGGGACGCCCGCCTCGGTTCAGCGACTTTGCGATAGACATCGAGCGTGCGCCGCGCTGCGCGTGCCCAACTAAAGGTGTGAGCGCGTTGCAGACCCTTTTCGCTCAATTCGACATGGAGGTCGTCGTCAGTCAGCAGACGCTGCATGGCGACGGCAATCTCTTCGATGTCAAGCGGGTTGACGAGCAGGGCGGCGTCGCCGACCACTTCGGGAAGGCTGCTGACATTGCTCACAATGGTTGGGGTGCCACATGCCATCGCCTCCAACGGCGGCAAGCCGAAACCCTCGTAGTGTGCGGGATGAATATGACAGCGGGCGGCGACGTACAACTGGTGCAGGTCTTCATCAGGCACGCGACCCAAGAAGCGCACGTGTGCTTCGAGATTGAGCGATTTGACCAGTTCAAGAGTTTCTTCATATAGCCAACCCTTGCCGCCGGCAATCGCCAACATTACATCGCCAGGCGTGTACTTGTTGCGCAGATGCGCAAATGCCTTGAGCAAGCCAGAAATGTTTTTGCGTGGCTCGATGGTGCCTACGCACAATATGAAACGGTCCGACAGACCGTAGCGCTCTTGAACTGCGCGCAGCGTCTCCGCATAAGGCAATGGGCGGAAGATAGGATTGGCGGCTTCGTGAATTACTGTCACCTTGTCGGCAGGCGCGCCGAGTTGTGCGATCAAATCCTGGCGCGTGTATTCGCTTGGCACGATGATGTGTGCAGCTTTTACCACTGCTTTATCGATTTGACCGTAGTAGGCGGCGCTTTCGGTTGTCAGAAAGTGCGGATAATGTAGAAACGCCAGATCGTGGACTGTGATCACCGACCGAATCGTTGTATACAACGGAGGAATGAAATCTGTGCTGTGCAGCAAGTCGAGTCGAAAGCGCACAAGTTCGGCTGCCAATAAGGGCTGTTCCAGGCGATGGTGCACGGGGGCGAACAAAGTGGCGCGCCGAAAATTCGCCTGCTGAATCAGCGGAGAACGATGCTTGCGATGCTGAAAAACAATGAACTCGTCGTCGTTGTCGAGTTCTGCTAAAGCCTGCAGCAAATGCCAGGTATATCTGCTTATCCCTGCCGGCTGATAGTGAATCAACCGCGTGTCAACGCCAATGCGCATACGAACTCGATGGCGGGCAACAGACAAAAGGAGAAATTATGTTTCGAGCGCTTTTCTTTGCTCGCTATGCGCCGGGCATTGTATCAGCCGATTTCCACATCGGTCAAAACGGTGGCGCGTAGAAGTTTCTCAACCGTTTGAAAAACGTGCTTGCATCGAAGAGGGTCATTCGTTACAATGGTGGCGTTTCCTCACAATGGTTGTTTGACGATTGCCTGACTGTCTATTCCGTAAAGGATTCCAGGAAAGGAGTCATTATGTGTTCACTTCGTCGCCCACATTGGATCCACCCAGGCATTGCCTTTTTGATAGTGTGTTTCTTACTCATTGCGCCCATCTCCGTATATGCGGCTGCGCCGCAACCTGTCCAACAGCGCACTGCAACGCCTACGCCTACGCCTGCTCCCGTCGACAACCTTGAAGATGTGCAGAAGGCGGTTGTACGCATCGAAGCGGTTGGCGTCTTTCGCGATCCAGCAGAAGGAATGCGGGCGGGCGCAGGCAGCGGCAGCGGCTTTATCATCGACCCAGAAGGCTATGTTGTCACTAACAATCATGTAGTCACCGGCGCTGCGTTGCTGAAAGTTTATGTCGATGGTCGAGCGGAGCCAGTCAGCGCGCGTGTGCTTGGCGTCGCTGAATGCGCTGATCTGGCTGTGATCGACCTACAAGGACGCGGTTATCCATACCTCACCTGGTACGACAGGCCGATCCGGGTGGGGTTGGATGTCTACGCGGCTGGCTTTCCACTTGGCGACCCCGAATACACGTTGACGCGCGGCATCGTTGCCAAAGCACGCGCCGATGGTCGTCGCGCCTGGGCATCCGTTGAAAATGTGATCGAGCACGACGCCAACATCAATCCTGGCAACTCTGGCGGCCCCCTGGTCACGGCGGATGGCAAGGTTGTTGGCGTGAATTATTCTGTCTCACGGCGCATCGATCAGTTCCATGCAATCGGGCGCGACGGCGCGCTCGAAATTATCGAGCAATTGCTGGAAGGCAACGACGTGGACTCGATCGGCGTCAACGGCGAGGCAATAGTCAGCGATGATGGCGTGCTCTCCGGTGTGTGGGTGGCGTCGGTTGCGTCTGGCTCATTGGCGGATCAGGTCGGCTTGCTGCCGGGCGACATCATCCTGTCATTGGAAAACCTGCCGGTTGGTGAGGATGGCACGCTGGCGACCTATTGCGACATCCTGCGCAGCCGTCGCGCCAATGCCGTGACCAACATCGAAGTACTCCGTCTTGATAGCGGTGAAATTCTCAAAGGGCAACTCAACGGTCGGCCATTGCAGCAGAGCGTTTCGCTCGGCGCGGCCGAACAGCCCGCCCAAACGACGCAGCCTGCCACGGCGCCGCCAAGCGGGGCGGACGAGGCGCCCGCCCCGGAGGTTTACGAGGAGTTCGTCACCGTCTCCAGCGCGCAGGGGATTCTCACCTTCGAAGCGCCGGCGGCGTGGAAAGACGTTGAGGATGGAAACTGGGTCTTCAACGATGAGGTCGTCGGCATCCGTCTGGACATTTCGCCCGATCTCGCCAATTTCTACGACGACTGGGGGTTGCCTGGTGCAATCCTGCGCTACTCCGAGATTTTGCCCGACCAAATGGCTGCGCAAGATTTGCTCGACGAGTACACCCTCACCAACTCGTGCACCAAAGGCGAGCGCAACACCATCATCGTAGGCGAGCTGGCTGGCGCCTACCAGTTTTGGAATGAGTGCGGCGACACGGCGACTTCAGGCGTGATCGTAGCGTTGGCGCAATCTGAAACCAATGCGTATTATGTGTTGCTCGAACTCTACGGCGCCGAGGAACGAGATTTCAACGCATGGGACGCGCTGCTCAACTCGTTGGTGGTGGCGCCGCCGACCTCAACAGCGAATGCGGCGGAGCCAACATCGAGCGTTGTGGTGAGCACGGATAGCCCGCTGTTTGATCTGGTTGACACCAGCAACCTGATCTACAGCTATGTCGCCGTGGAGGATGCGGCGATCAGCGCGCTGATCCCGGCGGATTACCGTGAGATCACCTCAACAGAATGGAAGAGCAAGAGCGGTGAACCGCTTGGCTTCATCCTGACCGCATCACCGAGCATTGAGAAATTCAACAGCACCTGGACTACCCCTGGCTTGATCGTCAAGAGCGCCATCGGGATGTCCGAAGCGTTGGAGTTGGAGGGTCTGCTCGAAGACGAAAGCTTGCAAAAGAACTGCACCTATGATGACCGTTACGTCTACACACACGAGGCGTTCGACCGAACCTACAACATCGTCTTTGACGCCTATGAAAAATGCGGCG
The DNA here is from genome assembly GCA_937981885.1 of uncultured Caldilinea sp. Lineage (GTDB taxonomy): Bacteria > Chloroflexota > Anaerolineae > Caldilineales > Caldilineaceae > Caldilinea. Next base: position 62,101 of record CALJMI010000017.1, on the reverse strand, counting down.
GCGGCGACAGTTCCTACGCCGTGCTCGTTGCACAATCGGACCCGGTCGACCAGGTGATCTTTGTCGATTTTCTCGCCGTCACCGACGCCGATGTCGAGGCGTTCACCACTTTTCTCGACAGTTTCTATCTCGATGCTGCGTTGGCTGGCAGCGTCGCAACCACCAGCACAATCGATGCAGCCAAACCGGAAGAGAGCGGTCCCGTGATGGTCACGGTCACCGATGACACCGAAACGATCAGTCTGCGCGTGCCCGAAAGTTGGGATGACCTGCTGAGCGAGCCTTGGGATCTGGGCAGCGGGCCGATCGGTGTTTCGTTTACTGCTTCCCCTGACCTTCAGGATTTCAACGACACCTGGGTGACGCCGGGCGTCTTTATTGCTGTGTCAGCCGACCTCGCCGCCGGCGTCGATAGCCCGACGGAGGTTTTGGATTTCTTCGACCTCAGCGATGATTGTACGTATGACGACCGCTACGACTATGTCACGCAAAACCTGAGCGGTGCATACGACGTGTGGATGAAGTGCGGCGGGGTCGAAGATGCGCTCTTCGTCGTCCTGGCGGCAACGCCGGTTGAAGATGACTCTCCCATGATCTTGCTGTACACCAACTTGCCGACGCCCGACGACCAACAACTCTTTGGCGGGCTGGTCAATACACTTGCAGTTGCTGGCTCGGTGCAATCCGCCCAAGCGACCGCGCAGGAAGCAGTGCTCAGCGGACCTAGTGCTGTTGTCATTGTCGATCGACTCAATGTGCGCAGCGGGCCGGGTACCAACTTCAATCGCGTCGGCGCTGTGACCAATGGCGAGGCGCTGGTTGTGACCGGTCAGTTCGCCAACTGCAGCTGGCTGCAGGTTGTCACGCCAGCCGGCGTCGAGGGCTGGGTTTCAGGCAGCAGCCAGTACGTCACCCTGAACGCACGCTGCGCCGATATACCGCAAGCCAGCGCGCCAGCTGCACCATCCCCCGGCGGAAGCAGTGGACAATCTGGCGGTGGACAGACGGGCGGCGGCCAGGGCAACGCAGTCGGCGCAACAAAGGGTTGTTACACATTCCAGAACTTTGTTGGGCCGGAACTCACAATCACGTTCACCAACAGATCCACGGGCAGAGGTGAGACATTCAGGGTGCCAAGCAACGGCCAGGTCGAGAAATGTTTCGATCCGGGACGCTACACCTACACAATCGATGCGCCGCCGCCGTGGGGATCGTTCGACGATGAACTAACTGTCGAAGCAGGCGATGCGGTTGTTGTGCCGATTACGCCAGATTGACCTTCAAGCAGTCATTCACGGATAGTTGTGATGGGCGGAAACGACGCTGACTTGATCGGCGTCGTTTCCGCCCATCCTTGCCCCACCTCAGTTCCGTACGGTGCGCTCTGCCGTTGTATACTGTTGGCATGAAACGCATTCACCATCCTAACGGCGTCATCACCCTTGCCTTCGAGCGGCTGGAAGGCTGGCCGGTGGCTGCACACGTGTCGACGCGTCATGGTGGCGTTAGTCCCGAGCCGTGGCGTAGCCTCAACTTCAGCGTCCTGCGTGGCGATGAGCCTGCGCGTGTGTATGAAAACCGGCGTCGTTTGGCGGATGCGCTTGGCATAAGCGCCACATCCATCGTTTCCTGTCAACAGGTGCATGGAACGGGCATTGCCAAAGTCAGTCCTGACGACGCTGGCGTCAGGATCGCTGGCTGTGACGGGTTGATCACCGATGCTGTTGACCTGCCGCTTTGCCTGGTCTTCGCCGATTGCGTTCCGCTGCTCATCTACGATCCTGTGAACCATGCATTGGGCGCAGTGCACGCGGGCTGGCGAGGCACGCTCAACGGCGCAGCGACAGCGTTGCTATGGGCAATGCAGGCCGCCTACGACAGCCAGCCTTCGCAGGTGCAGGTCTGTATAGGGCCCAGCATCGGTCCCCAAAGCTACGAAGTCGGCGCAGAGGTCATCGCTCTGGCTGAAGCGCGCCTTCCCAATGCCGCTGCTGTGCTCAGCCATCCCAATGGTATTGGCAGCGGCGCCCACCTTGATCTCTGGTTGGCGAATCTTCAACTTCTTATGCAGGCAGGCGTTGCGCCAGAGCAAGTCGAAATCGCAGGCATCGACACCGCACAAAACACTGGCGATTTTTTCAGTCACCGCGCCGAGGCTGGACGCTGCGGGCTGTTTGCTTTGGTGACATGGCTACGCAGTCGGCGCGCACCGGCTCACCCGGCCGACCTATAAAACACTACGCCACAATCTCCACACAAAAACAAATTGAGAATTGCTGAGTTAACAAGTTTTTGCTTATTGACATTTCAGAACAAGTGTTCTATATTGGAGGGCAGAACATCAGTTCTGTATTTTTGTCAATCAAAGTAATGTCAGTAAGGATGCCGAAGCGGCGCGTCCACACTTGCTGAAGACACAGCGAGCTTCGGGTATAGACGTTTGTTGTAGTGGGGGCTATGGGTTATCGGAGACGCACTCTGGAAATGCAAGCCGACCGCATTGAGGCAGTGCTGGAGCGACATCGTGTGCAGGCGCGCGTCGAAGGTGGCACAGTGACGCCGCGTTTTGTGCGGTTTCGGCTGATTGCCGACGGCGCCGCCAGAGTCAGCAAGATCAAGACGCTGGCTGATGAGATTGCCATGGTGCTGGACAAGCGCGAGGCGCGCATCTACCGAGAGGGAGCTACAATTCAGGTCGAGGTGCCGCGTGGTGAGCCCGAACCGATCCGGCTGCTGCCGCTGTGCGAACAATTGCATCAGGTCCCTGCATTGACGGCGGTGCTGGGTCTGGAGGCCGATGGGACGCCTTTGATGCTGCGGCTGTCGGCGCCGGACGTCGCCCATGTGCTCATTGCAGGCACGACCGGTTCTGGAAAGACTGCGCTGGCTCGGACGCTGCTGACATCGCTTGCGATGTATAACCGTCAAAATCAGGTGCAGCTAGTCTTGATCGACCCGAAGGGACGCGGTCTTAGTCCTCTCTCTGCACTGCCGCACACGCTCGGCGCTGTTGCCACCACCCCGGATGCGGCCATCGACCGATTGCGCTGGCTGGTGGATGAAATGGAGCGACGCGATCGTGAAGCTACGAGTCGCCCGGCGTTGGTTGTAGGCGTCGACGAGTTGGCTGACCTGCTCGCCACAGGCGGCGCTATGGTTGAGAAGTTACTGACGCGGCTTGGGCAGCGCGGTCGTGAAGCTGGCGTGCACCTGGTTGCATGTACGCAAAAACCAACGGCGCAGGTGATCGGCGGCGCCATGAAGGCGAACTTTCCGGTGCGACTCGTAGGCGCCGTCGCAGGGCGCGATGAGGCGCGCTACGCCACCGGCATCTCCGACAGCGGCGCTGAAAAGCTGGAAGGCAGGGGTGATTTTCTGCTTGTCGCCAGGGGCGAGAGTATACGGTTTCAGGCGGCCTGGCTTGGGCCAGAAGATCTGGAGTGCGTGCGGCTGGTGTTGCGAGAGGGTGTGCGCGGGATACGGCGTTGGTCCGGCAACCCGTCGAATGTCGCGCACACCCGACCAGCCACTGAGCACAGCCATCTATCGCAATCTCAGCCGCCTGCCTGGCTGCAATCGCGACCCAGGTCGCACGAGATGGACAGTCACTATATCAAGGAGAGCGTCAGATGAAATTTTGGGGTTTGACAGGGATTGTTTTGGTTGGTGTATTGGCGTTTTTGGTCGGTCAGCGTCTCAGCGCCGACGCTGTGGGCATGGCGATAGGCGTCCTCTTTGGCGTGCTCGCCAGCATTCCAGCTGCGCTGCTGGTGATTGCATCTGGTCGGCGAAGACAGGAAACAGAGTTCGAGGGTGAGGATGAGTATGATGTTGAAGGCTACGGCGAGCGCCGCGGGCGTCGCAACGTCGCCTATAATGCGCCGCCGGCGCAGTCGCCCGTGATTATCTTTGCACCGCCCTCAGCACAATACCCAGCCGGTTACAGTGGAATGACGCAGTATGCTGAACAAGAACACATCGACGGACGTCGATCTACAGCGCAGCGTGCGTTGCCGGGACCAACCTCACTGCCTGGCGACAGCGGGCGCGCCTTCAAGGTGATAGGTGAACGCGAAGAATGGATCACGGAGTGGTGAGCAGGAGATGCCCGTTTGCCGATTCAAAATGACGAAAACTTTTCATAACCTGCCTGCGGAATCTCACTGTCCGGTGGGGCTTTCACCCGATGTATATCCAAATTGTACGTATACCCGTGCATCAGCGTATGCACCTCGGCGTCGCTAACCTGGAACGGCTCGTCCATGGCAGCCGCAAAGAGTGTGGTTTGCTCCATCTGCCAGCCGTCAACGATCAACGCTGCGCCGCTGCCAAAAACTTCGAGCGTGCTGTTGGCGTAGATCACAGCGCCGGTGTTGGGATCGAGCGCCACGCCGATTAAGAACGGGTTGTACGCCACAGCGGTGAGCAGGCGCGGCAGGTGTGTGCGCAGATTTGTTCCCATCTCGGCGTCACAGTCGAACGCCACGCGGTTGACGATGCCCAGGCCAGGCGCAAAACGGATCAGCGATGGCGTCAATGCATCGGACGAAGTAGGCGACGCGCCAGGAAGGATCATGTGCTGGCTCAACACCGCTCCGCCCTGTCCGACGCCGCAAATGACGCGCCCGCGCGCATTGGCGCGGCGGATCGCCTGAGCAACCGGCGTGCCGCCCAATATGCCGACGAAGCGCAGCGGGTTGCCGTCGGTGACCAGGATGCCGGTGGCTGCATCCACCAGCGCCACGATGCCCGGATCGGCGGCGGCGCGGCGGTCGGCGACCGACAGCAGCTCGACCGATTCGACCTCGGCGTCGCGCAGCCAGCTGCGATAGCGTTCGATCTGGCTGTTTTCAGGTGCGGCGGTCGGCGCGATCAGGATGCGCGCGCCATAGCTGCCTGCCTCATCCCAAAAGCTTTGCATCATACGCTCGAGCGCGAGGGTTTCGGTCAGCGGCCCCATGAAAATGATAGGACCGCGGGTGAATCCTGGCGGGACTGGCGCTGGCATGATCAGGCTCCTTCCTGTGGAACGGCGGGCATGTCGGTGAAACGCATCGAGCGGATGAGTGAGCGCAGAATCTCCTCGCCGTCGTTGCTCTGCGTGACGAGGGTCGTAATCACGATGCGGTCTCCATGCGCATCGAATGTGGCAACCTGATAGCCGAACTGACGCTCAGACGCAGACCTCTTCGTATAGCGAAGATAAGCAACTGGCAATGCGTCGCTGCGAAAAGCGGCGTCGAGGGTGGTTTGGATGTCGGTCGCGTTGCCAGCAACGAGCTGCTCCGCCACGTCGCTGGCGTATTTTTCCAGCGAAAGCTCGTTGCGCTCCACCGCGAACACCGTAAAGCGCAGCGGCGCATCGTTGAAACGGGGGGCGCCTTGCCATGCTGCCAGCAGCGGGGTTGTGTCAGCGAGTTCGGCGGGCGCGGCAGCGGGCCAGGCATCGATCTGATAGCGCCAATCCTCAGGTAGTTCGAGCGTCAGCAGGCCAAGATCGATGCTGCCGCCGCTCTGCGACTGCTCAGTCACCAGTGCGGCGGTGACGACAGCGGAAGGAGGCGCTGGCGTCGGCGTGGCGATCGGCTGTGTAGTGCGCAGCGCAGCCCACCCCATGAAAAGCGCAGACGCTACGACCAACAGGCTGACGGCAACAATCGGCAAGGCTCGTTGACGCATGACAATTATTCCGCAGTTATGCTTGTGAAGATGGGCAGAGGTGGTTGATCACACAGCCGGCGCAGTTTGGCTTGCGCGCATCGCAGACGCGGCGCCCGTGAAAGATCAGGAGATGCGCCAGATCGATCCACTCGTCGCGCGGAGTGATGCTCATCAGGTCGCGTTCGATCTTCTCCGGATCGCTCTGCGTGGTCAAACCGAGGCGGTTCGCAAGACGTTTGACGTGCGTATCAACCACGATACCGTCTGCCGTCTGGTAAGCGACGCCGAGTACGACGTTGGCTGTCTTGCGCGCAACGCCGGAGAGCTTGAGCAGGTCGTCCATATTCGACGGCACCTCGCCGTCGAATTCTTGCACAATACGCTGGCATGCCTCCTGCACGCTCTTGGCTTTGTTGCGGTAGAAGCCGGTCGAGCGGATCATCTCTTCCAATTCGGCGCGGTCAGCTTCGGCAAAGGCGCGTGCGTCGGGATATTTCTCGAAAAGCGCTGGCGTCACTTTGTTGACGCGCTCGTCCGTGCACTGCGCCGAAAGGATGGTCGCCACCAGCAGTTCCAGCGCATTGCGATGGTTGAGCGCGCAGCGGGCGTCAGGATATTCGGCGTGCAGCAGCGCCAGAATGGGTTTGATGCGTTCAGCGGCGGGCGCTTGCGCAGTCAATGAGTCGGTCATCGTGTATCCTTATCAATCGAGTCTCCGAACGGGGGCAGGTTGTGACTGCCTCCTGTCATTGGTCAAGAGTACACTGGTTCAGCGCGTACGCGGTAGTCGGAGTCGTCGATGCGCTGCCACGGGTAGTGCACGAAATCCTCAGTGATCTGCACGTAGTAATCCGGAGCATCTTCAGAGAAAACGCTGCTTTCCTTCTTCCAGTGCAGCACCGCTAGCTCCGGGTAGCCACCGGCGATTTCGATGCGCCCTTTCACTGCCATGATCGTGCGCCCGCGATACCAGAGATTGTCCACGACCAAAATTTTGCGGTCGCGCAGGCGGTCGTCGGCCGGAAACTGCACAAAGCGGGGCCAACTTAATGTGGTGCGCTGGCTTGGATTCTCTGGAAAGAGCACGGCGGCGGTCAGCACTTCCTTCATCTTCAGCGCCTCGGCGATCATACCGCCTGGGATGATGCCGCCACGTGTGATCGAGAGGATGGCGTCATAGGGGGTGTTGAGCTTGAAGATCAACTGGCTGACCAGCTCTTCCAACTCGCTCCAGCTCAGGTAGATATGCTTCATAGGCAGATTCTCCAGATTGCTCGTAGCCAGTTCGCGTCAGTCGGCGACGATTCATTGCGCCGGCGGCGATGCGCTCCACAACGCGATGCCAGCGCCGGCCACACTGGCTTGATGGCGCGCCGTTGTTGTAAAGCGATTTTCGCCTGAAATCACACTTATCGCAACATCCGACAACGCCAGTGTGAGATGTGGCGGCGCTTCCAGGAGCAGGCGATAGGGCGCCGGTGCAGCGCCCCACAGGTTCCAGAGGCGAAAGTCGCCGCGCGCATCGGAAATGGCGAAGGCGGCGCGTTGTCCATCGGCGCCGAGCAAGGTCGCCTGCACGCCAGGATAGCCGACGTTGCCTGCAATCCAGCCAACGCCACGCGGCCAAATTCGCACCATCACCGGGTCATGATCGCTGGCGTGGAAAACATTGTCGGCGGCAGGGGTGTGTTGGGCGGCGTAATCGGCGTTCAGCCGCACGATCTGCACCTGCCCGACTCGCTTTGCCAGCGCTGGACTGACCAGCACATGGTCAAGCACTTGGCTGGCGCCGTTGAAGATGTAGGTGTAACGGTCGAGCGGCGGTAGGTAGTTGTAGAGATGCACCAGGTCTGGTTCGGGCAGTGTGCGCACAGTTTCGACCGGCTGGCTGCCGTAGTAGTCGTTAAGGTCGCCGAGCACGACGACGGCTGCGTTTGGATCAACAGCCAACCGCTGCTGCACCAGCGCAGCCACTGCCTCAGCCTGGCGCAGGCGGCGCGGCAGGTTCACGCTTTCATCGCCAGCTTTGCTCTTCCAGTGATTGACGATGATGGTGAGCTCTGTTTCGCCGCCCCAGCCGTCCTGGATTGCCAGCTCTGCGACCAAGGGCGGGCGATCAAAGAGCGGAAATTGTCCTGTTGGGCATACGCCCGGTGCGACCGTCTTGTAATCGACCGGTGAGCACGCCTGTGGATTCTCAACCGCAAGCACCTGGACGCGATCATTGCGCGTCAACAGCGCGTTGGTGAGCGGGAACTCCGGATTGGTGCTCTGCGGGCCTGGCAGCGCGGTCGCCATGTAGTCGAGGCTGAAGTCGTTGCGCAAGAGCGCGGCGAGTTGTTCGGCATCCTTCGGCTGACCGCTCTCTTGCAAGCCGATCACCAGGCAGCCGGAGAGCCACTCGGCGATAGTGACGGCGCGGCGTCGCAGCTCGACCGCGTAATGAGTGGGGTCAAGATACTGCGCCGTGCCGCTGCCCATACCCATCAAGTTGTAGGAGCAGATCGTGAAGTCTTCGCCGCTGGCGGGTAACGCAGCAACCGGCGTCCGGCTGCCGGGCTCAACGCGCTCGACCAGCGCGCCCGGCAAGAGCAGAAGCTGATACTTGCCGAAGTTGTAGTCGAGGATCGCCTGTGCTTCGCCGCCATCGATCGCTGTGATGCGTACGCGGTCGCCGTGGTTGAGGTCGGGCAGGGGAACGCCGAGCGCGCCGCTGACGTAGACAAGTTGCGCCTGTTCGTCCGGTTCATCAAAAAAGATGCGACCGTCGCTGAGATAGGGTTGAACGTGGGCAAGGGCGACGGCGATCTCCGACTCCCCGCTGGCGTAGCGTTTGGTCGGGCCGTGGATCACGCCTGACAGCGATGGCAGCGTCACTCGCATTCCCTCATACGCTTCATACAGGTCTTGAGGGCGCGCCCTGTACGCCAGGATCGGATAGGCGGCGGGCGTCACCACAGTCGCGCGGCAGAGGTTAGACGGCTCGATGGCTTTGACGCGCGACAGCTCGGTCTTGTCGTAAAACTCGCTGATCAGCGCACCGCGCACAAGTACACATTCGCCCGGCGTCACAGTGGGGCGAGTGCGTGTGTAGACATAGATGCCGTCGCTGGTCTCGCGGCGACCGTCGCCAGAGGGATCTTGCAGATAGAAGCCCGCCGCGCCGACGCCGGTGACCACGCCAATGCTGTCGATGTAACGTCCTGCCAGCGGCGTCGATGCGCCGTCGCCTTGCAAGATGTAGATGGGGATCGGCTCGTTGTTTTGTGCTACTATCGTCAACGGCGTTAGCAGCGACAAGCCTACCAGAACTGCCGAAAGCCAGAAAAGGTGAGATTTGGTCACGGAAGTTGAATCGACTTTCTTAGACGGTATGGAATCTGGCAGCATTTCGCGTTACGCCTCCCCATCGCCGCGGGGCTCGTCAGGATTGTACTATGATATGATGACTGTGTGGATTCCACGACGGATAAACGACGTATTTTTAGCGTGAAGCACATGAACCGTTCCCAACTCACCCTTATCGTTAGTGCGCTCACCATTGTTCTGGCGCTGCTCACCTGTTTTCCTGCGAGTATACGCGGTCAGACGCAAGCCGCCGCGCAGCGGGATGACGCAGCTCAGTCGCAGCCATTGACCGCCTACATGCTTGAGCTGGAGGCAGCGCCTGCGGCTCGTCATTTCGTGGATATGCAAGCGGCAGGCGTCAGCGCTGCCAGCGCCGTCGCCGCCACGCACCGCCATCTTGCCGAGATCGAGCAGGTGCAGCAGGTGGTGGTGCATAGCGTCGAAGCAGTGGGCGCGCCGATCCTCTATCGCACCCAGCGCGTCTACAACGGCGTCGCCGTGCTGGCGACGCCTGACCAGATCGCCCTATTGGGCGAGGCCTCCGGCGTCAAGGCGGTGCACCGCATCGTAAGCAAGACGCCAGCGCTGGCGACAAGCGTCCCTTTCATCGGCGCGCCGAATCTATGGCGCGGTTATGATGGCGCATTGCCGGTGCGCGGGGAAGGCATCCGCATCGCCGTCATCGACACCGGCGTCGACTATCTGCACGTCGATTTGGGCGGCCCTGGAACCGGATACACTGAGAACAACCGCACGATCATCGGCGACGTTCCTGGTTTTCCGAACGCCAAGATCATCGGTGGCTACGATTTTGCTGGCGAAACCTACAACGCCGACCCGCGCTCCGCTTCGTACAACCCAATTCCGGCGCCTGATCCTGATCCAATGGATTGTTATAGCCCGTCAGGTCATGGCGCCCATGTCGCCGGCATTGCGGCTGGCTACGGGGTCACGGAGGAGTCTGCTGCATACACCGGCCCCTGGGATGAAACCATCGACTTCGCCAGCCTGCGTATTGGTCCTGGTGTAGCGCCGCTGGCGAGCATCTATGCGCTGAAAGTTTTTGGTTGCGCCGGCAGCTCGGAGATTGTTGATCTGGCGATCGAATGGGCGGTCGATCCCGATGGCGACGGCGACTTCTCGGATCGCGTCGATGTCATCAACCTGTCGCTTGGCTCTCCGCTCGGCGTGCTCTACGACACAACCACTGTCGCCGCCGAGAACGCCGCCGCGCTGGGTGTAATCGTTGTCGCGTCGGCCGGCAACTCTGGCAATCATCGTTACGCGCTCGGCAGCCCGTCGAACGGCGACGGCGTGATCAGCGTTGCAGCGACGGCGCACAGCGTCATCCAAACAGGCGACGCCAGCCAGGAACGCCTCGACTTCATGACGAATTTTTCGTCGCGCGGTCCCCGCGTCGGCGATGCGGTGCTCAAGCCGGACATTGCCGCGCCTGGGCTAGGGATTGTCTCGGCGGCGTATCAGACCGGAGCAGGCGCGTCGCGCCTCTCCGGCACATCAATGGCGGCGCCGCATGTCGCTGGAGCAATGGCGTTGTTGCGCCAGCTTCATCCCGACTGGAGCAACCATGAACTCAAGGCGCTGGCAATGAACACGGCGTTTCCGCTCGTGCGCACCGCTGCACCCGTAACCTCGACCGTCCATGCGCCAAGTCTGGCCGGCGCCGGGCGCATCGATCTGGCTGCGGCGGCGCGGGCGACTGCGGTGGCGTATGCGGCTGAGCATCCGGCGCGGGTGTCGTTGGGGTTCGGCGCGCCCGAAGTGCAGGCGTCATTCGAGGCTCTGCAACACCTGCGCGTCGCCAACAAGTCCGGCGACGAAGCGAGATATTGGTTGAGCTACGTTGTATTGACCGATATGCCCGGCGTTACGGTGACGCTGCCGGTCACGCCGTTGCTTGCGCCCGCTGCTGGCGTCGTCGATGCGCCGGTCCTCGTCACCGTCGATCCAGTTGCGCTTGGGCGCGCCACGCCGCCGGATCCGGGCGAGATCATTGCATCGGGGCGGCCCTGGTATGACGAGGAGAGCGGCCATCTGCTGCTCTGGCCCCTCGATGCGAGTTGGAGTGCAACGGTGACGAGTGGAGCCGGCGCTGGAGTGGTCGCCGCCGTCTATCAGCCGCAGAGCCGCACGCTGACGTATTCGGTCGTAATTACAGAAGCTGTCGCCAACGCGACGATGGGCGGCAACCTGGCGCGCGCCGAGATCACCGGCACGCTTGCGTTAAACGCGCAGGACGAGCTGCTGCTTGCCGCCAATCAATTGCGCTTCGTCGCCGATCTCGATGCGGTGGGGACGGTCATCTCCGACGATAATCTGATGACGCAGGCGGTGATCCTGCACACGCCGCTGCACATCGCCCCGCGCGCAGTGGCTGCCATTGAGGCTGCACCGCAATCGTTGGCGTTTACGGATACGCTGACGGCAACAGCCGTGTTGACGGGCCATGCCCTGGTCGGCAGCGCAATGCCCACCGATGTCGTGTCGTTGGCAAGCGTCTTCCAACTCGAAACGGTAAGTCCGGACAGCCGGCCTCCACGTTTGCCGAATACTGCGCCGGACGACTACGACAGCGCCGACATCAGTTACGTCGGTGTGGCGACGAATTTTCCGTACCAGCCTAACGATGCAGCGATGCTCTATTTCGGCATTGCCGCGCACGCGGCGTGGTCATCTCCCAATCTCGTGCGCTTTGATGTGTTGATCGATGTCGATGCGGACGGCGCCGCCGATGTGAGGCTTTTCAACAGCAGTCGTGAAGGGTATGCCACCGATCGATTTTTTGGCGACACGTTTGTGAGCGCGCTTGAAAGGTTGCGCTCACGCCAACGCATCGTGCAGGCGCCGCTCAACGCGCTGGCGCCACCCATCGCTGATACGCGTCCTTTCGAGAGCCGGGTCATGGTGTTGCCCGTGCGCGTGGCTGACCTCAAGTTGTCTGCTGGACAGACGGTGATCTCGTACACGGTCGAGAGCTATCATCGAGCGTTTGGGGTGCAGCCGGAGGAAGTAATCGACCGCACGCCGCCGCGCCATTTTGATCTGGCGAATCCGGCGCTGGAGAGTTTGGCTGGACAGACGGGTGCGCCGATTGTGAGTGCGCAGCCTGGCGTTGAGTTGGCGCCAAAGCTAAATTTGAGCGGATATGCGTTACAGCCGCCCGTAGGGATTTTGCTATTCCATCACCACAACCGTGTTGATTCACAGATTGAGGTCGTGGCAATTGATTATCAATGGCCGGCGTCGATCTATCTGCCTGTGGTGGCGCAATAAACGATTGTTAGGACATCACGATACGTCGCGCCGGAGGCGATGACCTGCGACAGAGCAACATTACGCCTACGGTTCGCCCCTTGTTACTTGCCCCTCTATTCACGCCGCAAACAGGATGCGTCCGCAGCTTGGGCAGTAGACCGGCTGTCCTTCCGCGGCGCGAGCGTTGCTAAGGACGCCGGTCGGCAAGGAGACGTTGCAGGCGCTGCACGCGCCGTTTTGCACAGCGGCGACAGCGACGCCGGCTTTGCGTTCACTCAACTGTCTGTATAAGGTCAGCGCATCGTCGCTAAGGCGCCCGCTCACGCTTTGTCGCTGTTGTTTGAGCTGGGCGAATATGCGTTTTAGCTTTAGCTCTTCTTCTTCCAGCGCCTGTTTTTCTGTTTTCCATTGCTGTTCAAGGGTGGTTAATGTGGTCTGCTGTTCAGCAAGCTGGCGTTGTGCATCCTCGCCGCGTTGCAGCGAATCCAGTGCGACATCCTCCACCTGGCTGCGTTGGCGTTTCATCGACTCGATGCTGGCTTGCAGCGCCTCCAGCTCCTTGGCATTGCGCACTTCACCGCTCATCAGGCGGCGTTCGCTTTCCTGAATGCGCTCGGCGAGTTGGCGTCCATTAAGTTCAGCGTCCAGTTGGCGGGCGTGGAACTGTTCGACCGCAGCGCGGCTTGCGACGACATCTGCCCGCGCCTGCTGTAGCGTCGCCGGCTCATCCAGCTTGCGACGCAAGTGTGCGACTTTTCTGCGCACCTTCTCCATGTTGGCGTCAATCTTCTGCAGTTCGTACAACCTGGCTATGTCCACAGTCGCCCCCTTTCGCGTGGGTGGATTGAGCATTTAGTATAGCACCGGCGGCGCCGCACGGCGAAATGGATTTCGCACCCCAACAAACAGAGTGCAACTTGGGGCAACTGCGCCGCCGATGGTATACTCGACGATTGATGCACGGCGCGCAGTTGATCATCTGCACTCGATATCGGGTCGGGTTCAAATTAACTGTCAGACTTCGTGCTTGCGCTATGGGGTAGTCAATGCTTCATAGCGAAGATCAGGAAAAGGGGGCGTAATCGAACCTTTATGGCGAAATATCCATCCAACCGCGGCAGCGAGAGCTTCATGGAGTTTGCCCTGATGATTATCTTGCTGGCGATTGTGATGCTGTCGATCCTGTTAATTGTCGGCGACAGCGTGCGCGAGTTCTTCAATGATATTGGCATCCGCTGGTCGCTCTTTAGCGCCCAAGGACTTTGGATGCCGCTGCATCTGCTCTGAATCCTTTGACCGATATGACTTCTGCGGCGAATCGCGGCATCCTTCCGCTTGCCAACTCAGTGAGCAATTGGGTGTTGGCTGGCGTCGATCTGCTCTTTCCTCCAACCTGCGTGGGTTGCGGCGTCGCCGGCTATCGAATCTGTCCGCGTTGTGCACAACTCGTCACGCCTACGCCGGCAACAATCTGTCGGCGCTGTGGCCGTGTGCGTGAAGATGTGGTCGACCGTTGTAGTGCGTGCACCGACCCGATCGCCTTTCCTCTGCGCCGCGTGCGCGCCGCCGCCCTACACTTGTCGCCGCTACGTGAATGGATACATCTGCTCAAATACGAGGGTCGTCGCGACTTGGCGCCGCTGCTGGCGCGCTACCTGGTGGCGACATTCGATCAACCAGAATGGACGGAAATTGCACCGCTCATAGACGCCGTTGCACCGGTTCCGCTGCACGTTGAGCGGCTACGTGAGCGCGGCTACAACCAGGCTGAACTGCTGGCGGCGGAGCTGTGTCGGCGACGCCATCTGCTGCTGCGCACCGATCTGCTGCGTCGTGAAAAGTTGACGCGGTCGCAGGTCGGTTTGAACGCCGCCGAGCGCAAAGTCAATGTCGAAAGCGCATTTCGCGCGTCGCCAGCATGTCAGGGGCTACGGCTGCTGCTGATCGATGATGTCTACACGACCGGCGCGACGCTCTGCTCCTGCGCTGCAGCTGCCCTCGAGGCTGGCGCCGTCGAAGTGTATGCACTGACGCTTGCCTTGCCCGCATGCGCCGACGACCCCGACCGTGCAGACCTGGAGCAAGACGCTTCATCTACGCCCATTCCTTCACAAACCATCGGTGTAACATTATGACCTATCAGGCTCCTGCCGAACTCGTCGACGCCCTGCGCAGCGCCAACAATATCCTCTGTGTCAGCCATATCAACGCCGATGGCGACGCCTACGGCAGCCTGCTGGGCCTGATGTGGATGCTGCGCGCCGTTGGCAAGCAAGTCACGCCCGCTATGCCCGACCCTGTCATCCAGGAGTTCGAGTTCCTGCCCGGCGCCAGCGAAATCATTCTGCCGCCAGCGGTCGGTGCGGCCTATGACCTGATTGTCTGTCTCGACATGTCCAGTCAGGATCGGATGGGCGCCGTGTTCGATCCTGTGCGCCATGCTGAAATCCCGCTTGCTGTTATTGACCATCACGTTACGAACACCCGCTTTGGCAGCGTCAACTGGGTTGAAGCGAATTGCGCGGCGACATGTCAGATGTTGACGGCGCTGGCGGATGATCTGGACGCCCCTATTGATCGCCAGATCGCCGTATGTCTGCTCACGGGCATTGTCACCGATACGCTCTGCTTTCGCACTAGCAACACCACGCCCGACGTGCTCGAAGCTGCGATGCGATTACAGCGCGCTGGCGCTGAGCTTGCCGCTATCGTGCAGCGCACGCTGAACCGTCTGCCCTTCAACATACTGCGTCTGTGGGCGCTCGTGCTGGCGCGCGTGCAGCTGCGCGAAGGCGTGGTATGGGCTGGCGCCACCAAAGCTGAACTGGCCGCTGTGGGCCAGGAAGATGATGATCTGCGCCTCAACAGCGTACTCTCTTCGGTCAATGAGGCGGATATGAGCGCTATTTTCACTGAAAAGGTCAACGACAATGGCGAGCCGGTCGTCGAATGTAGCTTTCGCGCCAAGCCAGGCTTCAATGTCGGTGATTTGGCGTTTCGGCTGGGCGGCGGAGGACACGCGCCCGCAAGCGGTTGCACTTTGCCAGGGACGCTTGACCAGGTCATCGACCAGGTGATTCCAATGATGATCGAAGAGAGGCGTCGCCAGATCGGCGCAATGAGCTGATATGAAGGTTGACCAGATGTTCGATGGCGTGCTCCTGGTGGATAAGCCGGGCTGTGAGAACGCTATGCCCAGACTGCGCCAGGAGTCAGACGTCGATGCGTCGTCGCGCCGTCTTGAGCGCGTGCTATGGACAAGCCACGACGTGGTCGCAGTGGTGCGCAAGTGGAGCGGACAGCGGCGCATCGGCCACACCGGCACGCTCGACCCGATGGCGAGCGGTCTGCTGTTGCTTTGCCTGGGCAAGGCGGCGCGTCTGGTCGAATTCTATCAGCACCAGACAAAGCGCTATCATGCCGAAATCACGCTGGGCGGCGTCACCGACACCGACGACGCCACCGGCGTCTTGCTCAAGCGCAATCCGTTGCCGTCGCTGACCGTAGATGGCATCGATCGAGCGCTTGACGCATTTCGCGGCGTCGTACAGCAGCGCGCGCCTAGTTTTTCGGCGATCAAGCAAGAGGGCCAGGCGCTCCATCGACGCGCTCGTCGCGGCGCCATCGTTGAAGCGCCGGTGCGCACCGTCACCTTTCACCGCATTGAACTGGTCACGTTTGCGCCGCCGGATCGCGTTCGGCTGGATGTCGAGTGCTCGGCTGGAGCCTATATTCGCAGCCTTGCCAGAGACCTGGGCGAAGCGCTGGGCGTAGGCGGCTATTTGCAGGCGTTGCGGCGCACACGCATCGGCGCGTTCACAGTCGATGAGGCGCACCCCTTGACCGAGATCGAGGCCGCCAGTCGAAAACAGCGGCTGTCGGAGCTATTGCTGCCGGTCGGGGAACGCCTGCCGCTGCCAGATCACGCGCTTGACGACGAAACGCTCTTGCGTTTGGGCTACGGCCAGAGCGTGACGCTGCCTGTCGAATCATGCGATCCGCTGCGCCAGTTAGCCGCCGCCAGAGATCGGGAGGGGCGATTAGTTGGCGTGATTCGGCGACTTGGCGCAGCCGAAAGCGGCGGATGGCGATGGAAAGCAGAAAAATGGCTGCAATGAACGCGCACATGAGAAAAGAGGCGTATGCGCACCTTTGACGATATTCGCAAGGCGCACCTTGCCGGACCGACAGTCATGACAATCGGCAATTTCGACGGCATCCACTGTGGCCATCAGGCGCTGCTTCGACACATGCAGCAGGTTGCCGATGCGCTTGCGACGACGCAGTCACTGTCGGTCAACACCCTGCTGCTCACCTTCGAGCCACATCCGGTGCGGGTGCTGCGGCCCGACCTGCCATACTTTCTGTTGACAACGCCAATGGAGCGGCTTGAATTGGCAGCCATGCTCGGCGTCACGCACGGCGTGATCCATCCATTTACACTGGAAACAGCGCAGATTGAGCCGCAGAGCTTTATGCAAATGCTCAAGCAACATCTTGGACTAAGTGTGCTCATTGTCGGACCAGACTTTGCGCTCGGACGCAACCGGAGCGGTGATCTGCCCACGTTGCGCGCAATCGGCGAAACGCTCGATTTCCGCGTCGAAGTGATCGACCCGATTGCACAGGATGCCGAGACCGTGCGTAGCAGCCGCGTGCGTTCGCTCCTGAGCGAGGGCGATGTGGCGCGCGTGGCGGCGCTGCTCGGACGCCCATATCGCGTCACTGGGGTCGTCGAGCACGGCGACCAACGTGGGCGTCAGGTCGGTATCCCGACTGCGAACCTGCGCACCCCACCGGAGAAGATGTTGCCGGCCGATGGCGTCTACGTCACGCGCACGTTGATTGCATCGTTCGAGCGATGTGACGCGCTGCTCAGCGTCACCAACATCGGCGTTCGTCCGACCGTCGACGGCCTGCATCGCCGCGTGGAAACGCACATTCTCGATTTCCCGTCGCCCGGCCATGTGGACGATCTCTATGGACGCACACTGGCGGTGGATTTTTTACAGCGGCTGCGCGGAGAGGTGCGCTTCGCCAACGTCGGCGAACTGGTGAGCCAGATTCATACAGACATTGCCCATGCGCGCGCCATGTTTGGTGCAGCGTGAGTTTGTTTGCGCCGATATTTCTAAAGAGGTTTTGGATAATGTTGATTCGATTTCGTTCTTTGTGGCTGGTCGTTTTGACGGCCGGCCTGCTCACAGGTTGCGCGGGTGGTCTCGTCCCTCTATTCAGCGGTCCAGCAGCGTTGACCGGCGGCCCCAGACCGCCGATCCTCAACCCAAATCTGCTTGGTCAACCTAATCGCAACATCGAGTTTATCGACGACCTGGCTGGATTGCAGGCGTGTCTTGACGCTGGTGCGTCGGCTTTTGGCGCAACCCTGCAAACGACCAACGTGCGCAGCCAGCCCGACGTTGAATCGTGCCGAATCGGCAAGATCGAGCGCGGCGCGCTGGTCGAGATCGTCGGTTACACGGTCGTCACTGAGGACGCGCTGGCGAGCGCACAAAGCCCAACGCTCTCCGCTGTGCTGCCGACGCCCACGCCCGCCGCGCCGATGCCCCAGGGTCCGCAAATCGGTTATGTTGAAGACATTCAACCAATTTTCGAGCGAAGTTGCACCGCCTGTCACAGCGCAGCGGCGCGCATTATGGGGTTGCAAACTACCACCTACCGCACTCTGATGGAGGGCAGCGACAACGGGGTCGTGGTGATTCCCGGCGATCCGGACAATTCAAAATTATGGGAAATGGTCAGCCAGGGCAAAATGCCAGCGACCGGCCCGTTGCCGCCCGATGAGCAGCAGATTGTATACGAGTGGATTGTGCAGGGTGCAGCCGAACGTCGCGCCGCCCCGCCACCGGCGCCAACGCAGCCGCCTGTTGCACAGGCAGGCGCCCAACAGCCAGCAAGAACGGCGGCGGGCACGTGGTTGACGGTTGGGCCTGGCACGAAGTTGACCGACGTGCCCGACGCCTGCGCCCCTGCCAGTGATCTTGGCTCGTTGGTCAGCAGCGACCTGATCTTGCCGATCAGTTGTGGGGTGATTCCAAACGATGCAGACCTGGCGCGCATCCTTTCCCGGGTCGGGTTGCGTCCGGCGGTTGCGACTGCCACGGGCAGCGCCGCGCCTGCTCGTAGCGCGTCAATAACACAGGACGCTTCTGCTGCACCAGCAACGAACGAGAATGCGGCGAACGAGAATGCTCAGGATGCGGCAACGACGGTTGCACCGGCTGCGGCTGCGCCAGCCCGCGCTGCCGCAGCCGGGCAAGCGCCGATCCGCGCTGCTGCGTTGGGGCTGCCGGCGCCCTCCGAGGATGATCCCTACCTGACGCCGCGCGGCGGTTTTTGCATCGACCGCCGACTGCCCGACAACACGCGTGGCATTACGGCGATCGCCTTTGCACCCGACGGTCGCATGTTCCTGGCGCTTGACAGCAACCTGGCGCGCGATGTCGATCCACTGATTCTCTACGACGCCTACCACCCGAGTCGTTCTGTTGCGATTTATGACTGGATGAACAACAGCAGCCGCTATGAGGAAATTTTTACCGAATCGAGCCGCATCACCGGGTTGGATTACAGCAGCGGCGCGCTCTATCTCAGTCGGGCGGGCGAGGTTGGGCGCATTCCCGACGGCGGCGGCTACGAAAAATTGGCTGATGGGTTTGCGGTGCAGAGCCGGCTCTTTCACGCCAATAATGGCATCGTGATCAGCAATGGTTGGGTCTACATTTCGGCTGGCGGTGTAATTGATGGTTACGTCGAGGGGCCGATCGTCGGCGTCGGCGAAGATGGCGCGCAGCAGATCGTCTCTGGCGGCAACCCGTACGCTGCACGCATCGTGCGCGCGCCGTTGAGCGAGCTGTTGACCCAGCGCAGCATTACAGTCTTTTCGACGGCGGCGCGCGGTGTGCGCAATCCTTACGGCATCGCTGCCGATCCGGCTGGTCGCATCTGGTTCACCGACAACGGCGCCACCAATGTGCCCGACAGCATCAGCGCCGGCGATGAAGTCAACATGCTCGACCCGGCTGCCATCGGCGGCGCAGAGAGCGCAACGCCCTTCTATGGTTTCCCGCTGACGCTTGGCGGTGAATCGCCGGACTGGTATGCGAAACCGGTCGTCGATCTGGTTAATTCCGCCGCACCGACTGGCATCACCTGGGCGTACGATACAGTCTATTTTGGCGTCTATGGTCGCTATCCGGGGCTTTATCGAGTTGGCCGCACAGCAAGCGGCGCGGCAGTGGCTGAACGCATCCTGCACGGCTGGCCGATTCTTGCCGTCGCAACTGCGCCCGACGGCGCGATCTGGATCGGCATGGGAACCGGCGGTCTCTATCGCATCACGCCGGGGTGCGCCAACTGATAGGGTGAGCTGAAGCGGTCATGCGCTATCTGTTTGTCTCTGCCCAGCTTGCGGGCCATCTCGATTGGGGCGGCTACCTGGCGACTGCGACCGAGCTGCAGCGACGTGGGCATGAGGTGGTGTGGGCGTCTGGCGAAGCGATGAGGCGTCTGGTGGAATCGGCAGGCGTCGACTTTGCGCCGCTGACGGAAACAGGTTGGCGCTGGCCGCCGCCAGCGCCGCTCTCCAGACCCGACGCCATGCGCGACGAGAAGTGGCGTCGGGTGCGTGGGGAGCGCGCGCTCGATCAGTGGCTTGACGCATCGCGTGTCGAGCGGGCGGCAGCGGCGCTGGCGCCTGTGGCCGCACAGGTGCAGCCTAACGTAATTGTGAGTGAAATGTTCGTGGCCGCCGCCGGCATAGTCGCCGAGCAAATCGGCTGCAAACTGGTCGTCGCCGGCTGGCCCGCGGTCGTCCCGCACAGCACAAGCGGCGACGAATTGACGCAGATCGCGCGCGAGCGGTTGGCGCGCCTGCTGGCGACGACAGGTTGTCGCGGCGTCAACTTCACGACAGTGGGGTCGCCGGCATTGTGTTCGCCACATCTTCACCTGACCTATTGGACGGAGCGCTGGTACACCGGGCTGACATTGCTGCCGCAGACGCGTCATGTCGGTGGGCTGCCGCTCGACGCACTGCCCGCCGCCGACGCGCTTCCCACGCATGAGGATCGTCCATGGGTGATGATTACGTTGGGCACGACCTTCAACCGCGACCCGGCCTTTTTCATCGCCGCCGCCCATGCCGCTGACCAGCTTGGCTGTCTGCCGCTCGTTGTATTGGGTCGTATGCCTGATCCGTCCGGCGTCGACCGGTGGATGGAGCGCCTGCCTGCTGGCGCCGCTGTGTACGCAGGCGTCGACTTCCGTCGTGTGTTGCCCTATGCCGCTGCAGCAATCCATCATGGCGGCGCAGGCACGACTCACGCCCTGGCGCGTGCGGCGCTGCCGCAGATCGTCGTGCCGCATGCCGCCGATCAGATTCATCAGGCCCAGGGCGTCGCCAGAACCGGCGTCGGTGTTCACTTGCCGCCCAAAGAGGTGACAGTTGAACGCTTAACCGCAGCGCTTGCAGCAATTTTGCCTGATCTCTCACCCTATCGCGCACAGGCTGCGTTGTTACAAGGCGAAATGGCGGCGTTGGGCGGCGTCGCGACGGCGGCGGATTGGCTCGAAACAATGTAAGGAATCATGGAACAGTCCGTGTAGTAAAAAAGGAGTGCACAGTGCAGGCGCTGGTGGAACGGATTCAACGGGAGGGGCGCAATCTTGGTCGCGGCATCCTCAAAGTGGACGGTTTTATCAACCATCAACTTGATCCTGAATTGACGATGGCGATGGGGCGCGCCTTCGCCCGGCGATTTGCAGCGTTGGGCGTGACGGACGTCACCAAAATCATCACCGCTGAAGTCAGCGGCATTGCGCCAGCGTTGGCGACTGCCGTAGAGCTGGGTGTGCCAATGGTCTACGCACGCAAGACGCGACCGATCACAATGCCGGACGGCTACTATTCATCGCAGGCGCCAAGCCACACCAAGGGCGGCATCGTCGATCTGATTGTCTCGCCGGAGTATCTGGCGCCGTCGGATCGGGTGCTGCTGATCGATGATTTTCTGGCAAGCGGCAAAACCATCGAGGCGCTGGCGGCGCTGGTGGCGCAGTGCGGATCAACGCTGTGCGGCATCGGCTGTCTGGTCGAGAAGACCTTCGAGGGTGGGCGCGAGCTACTGGCGCATCTGAACGTGCCGATCGTCTCGCTTGCTCTTATCGAGAGTATGGAAGGGGATGCAATCGTCGTTCGCAATCCCGAAATGGAAAAGGAGACAACATGAAACGTAGCAGGCGCATAGAGCGACGTTATCGAATCGTGAAGGCGGCGCTTGCAGGTGCACTGTTGGCGCTTGTGTTGGCTGGATGCTCGGTCAGCGCCCAGGAGCCGGTTTATTTGCCGCTCGTTGCGCAGAATCAGGCGCCAACGGACACGCCGATCCCGCCAACGAACACACCGCTTCCGCCGACCGATACACCAGTTCCGCCGACGGACACGCCGCTTCCACCGACTCACACGCCGACCGCAACCAGAGCGCCAGGCAGTGGAAGCTCGGTGCGCTTTTTTGGCAATGGACGCGACGCAATCGACCGCATCGTCATCCCCATCGACGCGCCTGAACGTCCGGCGGATGTGGGTGCGACTGATTTCACCATCGAGTTCTGGATCAAAGCTGAGCCGGGCGCCAATCGCGGCGGCGTCTCTTGCAACGCCAACGACGGCTGGATCACTGGCAACATCGTCTTCGACCGCGACATCTACAACGAGGGCGATTACGGCGACTTCGGCATTGCGCTTAACAACGGCGCCATTGCCTTTGGCTTGAGCGTAGGTTTTGAGGGCACAACTTTGTGCGGCAGTCGCAACGTGGCGGACAATCAGTGGCATCACGTGGCGGTGACGCGGCGCACGAACGGCGACATGGCGATCTTCGTCGACGGCCAGCCTGACGGCGCCACACGCAGCGCAGCCGGTGACGCCAGCTATCGCAACGGGCGCGCGACAATGTGGCCCTGGGATCCCTACATCGTGCTCGGCGCCGAGAAACACGACGCTGGCGCGGAATATCCCTCCTTTAACGGCTGGCTGGACGAACTGCGCATCTCGAACATTGTCCGCTACACCGCAGCATTTACGCCGCCCACCGCCCCCTTCGCGCCCGATGCCAACACGATGGCGCTCTATCATTTCGATGAGGGGACGGGCGTCAATGTCAGCGACAGTTCCGGCGCGCCCGGCGGTCCCAGCCACGGCCAATTGCGCGTCGGCGGCAATCCGTCAGGCCCGGCGTGGAGTGAGGATAGTCCGTTTTGAGAAACAGAAACTGGAGACCGGAGATTGGAGGTTGGAGATTGAAGCTTCGCCCGATGCGGGGACGTCTTCACCCGCTCTAGTCTCTAGCTTTACGCTCTACGCTCTACTCTCCGTATAGCTCCGCCCGCCGATCCTCGAACACCGGGATGCGGCGGCGGACGTCGGCGACGAGGGCGAGGTCAATGGCAACGGTGAGCAGGGCTTCGGTTTCGCCGCCTTCGATCAGCGTTTCGCCCCAGGGGTCGATCACGGCGGATGAACCAAAGAAGGTCGCTGCACCGCTGGTTCCGATGCGGTTGCACGCCGCAACAAAGCACTGGTTTTCAATGGCGCGGGCGCGCAGGAGCGTGCGCCAATGTTCACGCCGCGGATGGGGCCATTCGGCGGGGATCAGCATGAGCTGCGCGCCGGCCAGCGCATAGCGCCGGAACATCTCTGGGAAGCGCAGGTCGTAGCAGATCGCCAGCCCGGCGCGTCCCCACGGCAGGTCGCTATGCACCAACGCCTGGCCAGGCGCTAGATACTTCTCCTCCTCCATCAGCCGGAAGAGATGCACTTTGCGATAGGCGGCGTGCAGTGAGCCGTCGGGTGCATAGAGCGCAAAGCAGTTGAAAAAGCCGCCTGCCTGTTTCTCCAGCAGCGAGCCGCCGACAAACAGCTTGTGCTGCGCTGCCAGCCCTGCAACGCGACCGAACCAGCCGCCGTCCTGCGAGCTGTGCGCCAGCGGGCTTGCCAGCGTGGGTGCAGCGTCGAGCGCGTAGGCTGTGCTCCATAGCTCAGGCAGAAGCACGAGATCACTGCCGCGCCGCGCCGCCTCGGCGATCATAACTTCAGCGCGCGCAAAGTTCGTCTCTGGGTCGCCGAGCTTGCAGTCGATCTGCGCCAACGAAATTGTCAGAGTCTTTGTCATTGGGTTTCGAGCCTCATTCGTCAGGATCGGGAAGCACTTCCACCGTGGCGCCGGGCGCAGGGTGGGTGTATTCGCCCAGTCCAGTCGGTCGCGCCGTGGCGTTGATTGGGGTTGGCTGCTTCTGTGCGCTGTTCGTCTTGCGCGCATGATGCACTTGCAGCCGTTCGGGTGGTGATGGGCGTCGTTGTGCACGCAGCGCCATCGCCAGACCGGCGGCAATCAGCGCCACAGGCCACCAACGTAGAATCGGCGCAATCTGACCGTCATCCCCGCGCACCGCGGAAAGTGCAGCAAAAACAAAGAGTACACCGCCGGGCAACACTGCCCACCATTCGCGATGATGCAGCAGGAAGAGCAAGAAAAAGACTGCGCCCAGCCCCCCAAAGAGCAGCAGCGCCAGCCATTCGATCTGTGCGATCCAGATGCTAAACCCGATCACCAGGCCAAGCACTAGCAGGAACCCGCCGGGAATCAGCGCCCACCAGCGTCCGATGCGGTCGGTCACGTAGACGTGCGCAAAGGCAAGCGCCAGCCCGACAAAGACCGTTGCACCCAACCAGCGCTGGTCAACCGCCAGCGTGCTGAGTAGGAGAATCACCGCCAGCGCCAGCAAGGTCCAACCGGGGATAACGCGCCACCATTCGGCTGGCGAGCGGACGAACGCGCCAAAGAAGAGGATGGCGACGAAGACGAACGTCCCGGCCAGCAGATATTGCAAAAGGGGAGTATAGGTCGTCAGCAAGTCAAACTCAAAGAGCAACAGCAAAATACCGCTGCTCATGAGGATCAGAGACCAGAACCAGGCGCGCAAACGTGGATTCGACATGGTTGGCGGTTCTACGTTTTACGGCGCCACTGGCAGCGTGGCAATGTCTACGTTGAGTTCTGCCGTGTTGGCAAGAATCCAGCCGACAACGCCATCCGGCAACTGCACCTGGATCCATGCATCGTCGGCGCTGCGCCCGATCGCTGGGAACGCTGCGCCGAGGCTGACGGTGTCGATCGTCTCGGCCTCGTTGTTCGGTGCAGTGCGCACATTGGCGCCGAGCAGACTCTTGACCGTCAAGGTCGGCTCGCCAGGCTCCCCAGCTGGCGCAGCAGCGGTGGGCGTGGGTATGGCGACTGCGCCGTCGGCGCCGACGACCGGCGCTGTGTCGATGTCAGAGGAAACATTCACCACCTCGCGGAAGACCCAGGCGCGCTGGTTGTCAGGCAGCGTCACCTGAACCCAGGCGTTGTCGGCGGAACGACCCACAACGGGCAGCACGGCGCCGTTGGGCACGACGCCCAATACATTGCCTTCGAGCGAAGGCGCCGACCGTGCACGCACCCCAGCCGTATCAGAGATCGCAATGGCCGGTCCAATTGGCGGCAGCGTGTTGGTGAAAGGCGCCGCCGGAACGACGCCATTGGTCTCTAGTGTAAACGCAGGGCCGGTCAGAGCGGGCGTCGGCGTTGCCAACGCAGGCGTCGATGCGGCGTCTTCCGTGAGCAGGAGATTGGCCGGTTGCACAGCCAGCGTCGTTGCATCGCCATCGACCGAGACCAAATTGGCGGCAATCCAGCCGCGACGCCCATCGGCAAGCGTAACGAGCAGCCATTCGCCCGTATCGGTGCGCCCACTTGCCGTCAGTGTTGCGCCGAGCAGCGCTTCGCCGACGACCTGCGCCTGCGTCGCTGGCTCGATGCGCAGCGTGGCGCCCGGGTCCGCGATCACTGCAACATTGAGCGTGACGATGGAGGGCGCCTCCGGCGTCTGCCCGGCGCTTGTTTCGACCGCAACCGGCGGCAACCCGACGCCAGTGAGGATGGCATTCCACTCGTCAAGGGTCTTTTGTTCGCCAACGGCCTGGTCGAAGTATTCCGCCCATACCCAGGCCGCCTCATTTTCCGGCAAGATCACCAGCAACCAGTCGCCTTCCTGACGTACGACGGTGACACGCTCGCCATTGTTGAGCAGGCGCACGATTTCGCCGGTGGTGGATGCTTCGCGGCGTGCATTGACCCCCGCCGCCTGGTTGACTGTGCCAATGCGCGTCGTGATGAGAGCTGGCGTTGGCGTCGGCGGCTCGGCTGTGGGCGTCGGCGTTGGCGGCTCCTCTGCCGGTGTGGGCTCTCCGGTCGGCGCCTCGGTGACAACTGCCGGGGCAGACGCCTCCGTGGCAGACTCCTCCGTGGCAGCCTTTGTCGGCGTCGGTGTTGGCTGGCTCCCAAGCGCGCCAAAGGAAAGCGGCCCCAGCGTAAGTCCATCTGGCCCAAGTCGGTTGAGACTGACAAAACCTACATAACCCAGTGCAACCAATAACGCCACGATCACGATCGAGGGCAGCACCCAGTTTCGTCCGCTGCGCGTCTGTGTGCGCTGATACTCGACTGGCTGCCAATCTGATGATGTGGCGCCGCCCTGCTGAAGCTGCAAATGACGTGCATCCTGCTCGGCGTCTTGCAGTTTCCACTGGTCGAGCGGCTCGTTTCCTTCTTGGAGTTGCCAGTTTTTCAGCGGATCGTTACTCATGATTGCGTTGTTCCTCGCTGGAGGCGTCCCAGCCGCGACTACGCCCAGCGTTCATATATAGTACACTCTGTACGCCAAATAGCAGCGCCAACACGCCCCAGGCCACCGACTGCCACCACGGCGCAGGCATGATCGAAACCAGCCCTGACGCCATCATCCCGCCGCTAAAGATGAGCAGGGAAACGCTTAGCGGCGTCAAAAAGGCTGGTGTGTTGAAGGTGTACCACCACGACCAGCCGCGCACACCGCGCAGCCAACTCATGTAGCTGAATGTCGCCAACATGCCCGCCAGACCGAGCACCCAAAGACTATTGCTGAATAAAGCTTGAGCAGAAATCATTGTGGGACGCCGGGAAAATTCACCTTGATTTGTGCCGCGCCCCTTGTCGGCGACGCCACTCACTGCAAGAACGGTGCACACGAGTCAAGGATAAGCAGCATTTCTCTGCTGCTAGTATACACATCATTACGTGAATGGGAAAACAACAGCACCCGTGTAAGGAGGATGTGGTGCGCAGTGTGTGTTACGTGGTGTGTGTGGACGCGCGTTGCACCGCTCATGCGTGATCGGGTGGCAGTTGGCAAACACGAAGACAGCTACCAGGGCAATGCAGCTTGATAACTCACAACCTACCGTTCAGGTTCAACCTTTACAAGTTCATCTCCATAATAATAATTGCCATAATACTCGATTTCACGCTGTTCAGGAAATCGCTCAAAATCAATATAAGCCGAGCCACAATGCGGACATCGGAAAGAATTTTTGTATCTAAAATTTGTTCCATCTTTGGCAAGCGGCAACTGCTTTTCAAGAATGGCAAGTTTTTCAAAATCAGGTTTTCCCATTGCAGGTGGCGCGCCATCAAGATATGAACTCACAACCAAGGTTTGAGCGCCAGACTCGGAATAAAAATAGCTAAGATTGCTAAAGCCTGCATGAAATGATTTGATTCGGAAACTCTTTTCACATTTATCACAGACACAGGACAAAGATACATTGTCAGGCGTAGCCATTCCTGAGAAGTGAAGTCCACGCTTAAAAAGACCTTTGCCTTGCATTTCGGCATTATCTACTTCTGCGCCAGAAATAAAGAAAGGCTGAAATCGAATTCCGTCAAGTTTGCCTTTTGCAAAATCTGTTTCGTCAAACTTTTCTTTTTCACTTACCACACAATCTGTCTGACAAGCCAAATTCGGATGCACTCTGATTGAAAAATGAATCCATCCTTTTTCATAAATCAAAGAATGAACAAAGCGTTTGCCTGTGTGATCTTGAAAAATTAACTCGCCTTGAGTATCTGGAATGAATGCAGAGATTCGCTTTTCGCAAGGAATCTCTGCTGTGCTAACCTGGCAAATCTCGTTGCCGTTTAGCAAAACGATTAAGAGCGAGAAAGTATTTTCTCGTAGGAAGTTGGACATGATTTCAGAAGGGGTGGCTAATGCCCCGCTGCACCCGTTGCTACTCTACCACATGTAGCCCCTGGAACCCGCGCGTCAGCGCCTCGCCGCCGTCCGCACGCACGACCACGACATCTTCGACGCGCGCGCCGAGGTGATGGGGCAGGAAGATGCTCGGCTCCACGGTGAAGCACATGCCTGCTTCGAGCACAGTAGCATCGCCTGCCGTGAGGAAGGGCGGCTCATGCACGTCCATGCCGATGCCGTGACCCAAGCGATGGCGGAAGGCGTGACCGTAGCCGCCCTCAACGATGACCTGGCGCGCGGCGGCGTCGGCAGCCTGGCACGTCCCGCCCGCCCGCAGCGCCGCAATGCCAGCCGCCTGCGACGCCATCACCAACGCGTGGACGCGGCGGTATTCCTCGTCCGGCTCGCCGAAAAAGACCGAGCGCCCAAAGTCGTAGCAGTAGCCTTCGTAGACCGCGCCAAAGTCGAACGACACCGACACCGGCGGCTCCAACGGGATTTGCAGCACCTCCTCGCGATTGGTGAAGTCGAATGGATAGTGGCGCCCCATGTTGTAAAAGGCTGTGACAAAGGAGGGCGCGCGACTGCCGTGCTTGCGCAGTTGATAGTTGACCTCGGTGATCAGGTCGAGATTGGTCATGCCGTGCTTGAGCTGCTTCAGCGTGGCGGCGTAGGCGGCTTCGGTGATTTCGCCCGCCTTGCGCATGACAGCGATTTCGTCCTCACTCTTGATGCGGCGGATCGGCGCCAGGATCGCCGACGCCTGGCTGAGCGTGGCGGCTGGGCGCAGCTTCTGCACGTTGAGCACTAACTCCGCCCACGCACGGTCATCGACGGCGATGCGTGCATTTTCTGGCGTGCGCAGCGCAATCAGCACGTCACGCGCCAGCGCCAGCGCGTCGCCGGCGTCGGGCAATACACGCACATCGTAGCCGGGGATGGCGCCGAGATGGAAGTCTGCCAACATGCGCGGCAGCGTCAGGATCGGCGCGCCTTGCTGCGGCACCCATGCGCCGGTCAGCCATTCGCCGGGATACATCGTGTTGCCGTAATTCGGTTCGTCGCGGGCGATGCCGGTCAGGTACTGCAGGTTGGTCGAAGCGTTGAGAAAGAGCAGATCGACGCCCTGGTCAGCCATTGCCTGCTGCACCCGCGCCAGTCGTTGTGAATAGTCGAACATAATCACTCCTCAGATATTTTTGCGCAGCCGCGGGTCGAGCGCGTCGCGGATGCCGTCGCCGATGAAGTTGAACGCCATCACCACGGTGAAGATCGCCAGGCCAGCGAATGCCGCGATCCACCACTGGTCGAAGTACTGGATGCCGTCCGAGACCATGCGCCCCCATTCCGGCGTGGTCGGGTCGGCGCCGAGACCGAGGAAGCTCAGCCCGGCGAAGACCAGGATGGCGTTGCCGAGGTCGATGGTCGCCAGCACAACTGCAGGCGCCAGGCAGTTGGGCAGAACCGTGCGCCAGAGCACGCGTCGCTGCGGTACGCCGATCGCACGCGCCGCCTCGACGTACTCCTGCGTTTTGACACTGATCACGAGCGAACGCACGACGCGCGCATAGTTGGGCCACCAGACCACCACCATCGCTACGACGGCGTTGATCAGGCTCGGCCCAAGCGCGGCGGCAATCGCCATCGCCAGGATGATGGTCGGGAACGCCATGAACACCTCGGTGATGCGCATGGCGCCCTCGTCGAGCCAGCCGCCGATGAAGCCAGCCAGCGCGCCGATCGCTGTGCCGATCACGCCAGCGACGAGGATGACCAGCACCCCTGCCGGCAGCGAGAGCCGCCCGCCCCAAAGCGCGCGGCTGAAGACATCGCGGCCAAGCTGGTCGGTGCCGAACCAGTGCTCGGCGGAGGGTGGCTGCAGGCGCATAGCGATATTTTGTTTGAGCGGGTCGTAGGGCGCGATCCACGGCGCGCCGATGCTGATGACCACCCATGCGCCAAAGATCACCAGACCGAGCACAACGAGCGGGTTGCGGCGCAGAAAGCGCACAACGTTGGAAAGCGCGCCCTGTTCGCTGCGTAGGGTTTTGGGGCCGAGTGAAGCTGGCGTTGAAATTGCACTCATGGTGAAGACGCCGCACTCAGGTGGCGCGCAGCCGCGGGTCGACGACAAAGTAGAGCACGTCGACGATCAAGTTGATGAGGATGAAGATCAGCGCGATCAGCAAGCTGACGCCCATGATCGCCGGAAAATCGAGCGAGGTCGATGCACGGTAGGCGTACTGTCCGATGCCGGGCCAGGCAAAGATTGCCTCGGTCAGCACGGTGCCGGCGAGCAGGTTGCCGTAGGAGAAGCCGATCACCGTGATCAACGGGATCAACGCGTTGCGCAGCGCATGGCGCACCACGATCTTGTTGTCGGCAAGCCCTTTGGCGCGCGCCGTGCGGATAAAATCCATGCCTAGCACCTCGAGCATCGACGAACGCGTGACGCGCGTGATCAGACCGGTCGTGTAGCTCGCCAGCACCATCGCCGGCAGGATCAGATGCGACACGGCGTTGGAGAAGGTTCTCCAATCGCCGGCCAGCAGCGAATCGACGGTGTAGAGGCCAGTGACGTGCGGCGGCGGCGCCAGGCCGGCGTCGAGCCTGCCAGGGCCAGCCACCCAGCCCAACCGCGCATAGAAAATATAGAGCGCCACCAATGCCAGCCAGAAGACCGGCGTGCTCACGCCAAAGAGACTGATTACGCGCGCGGTGTGGTCGATCCATGTGTTGCGGCGCAGCGCCGAAAGCAACCCCAGCGCAACGCCGACGGTCACGCCAAAAAGGATCGCCGTCGTCGCCAGCTCGATGGTGGCGGGAAGATAGGATGCCAGGTCCTCGGCAACTGCGCGCCGGCTTTTGATCGAGCGCCCCAGGTCGCCGCTGAGCAGATTTTGTAGATAGACAAGATATTGCTCGGCGGGCGGGCGGTCGAGTCCCCACTCGGCGCGGAACGCGGCGACGATTTTGGGGTCGGACATCGCCTTCTGCCCCAGATTCGCCGTCACCGGGTCAGCCGGCACAGCGTTGGAGATGATGAACGCCAACAGCGTCACGCCGATGAGCAGCGGAATGAGCAACATCAGCCGGCGGAGAATGTAGCGATAGATCGGCATAGATAATAAGCGGTGAACGCTCCTCACCTTCCCGGAAGCGCTCCAGCTTCCGGGAAGGTCGAACTGGAGACTATTTTGAGATCAGCGAGACATCGACGCGCCACTGCGGATTGTAGACGAAGCCTTCGATGTTGCTGCGCAGCCCGATCTGCAGACCTGGCTGGATCAGCGGCGCATATGGCCCCTTCTCGATCAGATAGGTCTGCATCTCGCCGAACATGCCTTCACGCACGTCGTCGTCGGTCTCGACCGCCAGCGCATCACGCAGCGCCAGGATGTCGGCGTCTGCGGTCGCTTCGACCCAGCCGGTGCGCGTGCCGACGACGCCATCGGGCAGGAACTCGATGTAATCGAGCGAGTCGCGATAGTCCGGCAGCCACAGCCACAGACCAAACGGCTCCAGACCCTGGCGGTAGTTCTGCAGCGCAACTTGCACTTCAGCTGGCGCCAGCGTCACATTGAAGCCGGCTTCGTTGAGGTCAGCCTGCACTTTTTGCGCAAAGGTGCCGAAATTGACGCCCGCAAAGGTGAAATCGGGATAGGCAAGCGTGGCATCCAGCCCACCGCTGTAGCCCGCTTCTTCGAGCAACGCCTTCGCTTTTTCCACGTCGCGCTGCACGCCGGAGTTTGCTGGGAACGCACCCAGGAAGCCAACGGGCAGCATCGACGCCGGGTTGACCGTCTCGCCGCCGCCGAGCAGACGCAGCCCTTCGTAGTCGAGTGCGTAGCGCACTGCTTCCATCACTTTCGGGTTGCTGAACGCGCCTCCGACCTCCGGGTTGTAGTTGCCCTTGAGGAAGACGAGCGTATCGCTCAAGCCCTGATAGACGGTCACGTTCGGGTTGCCCTCCAGCGACGGCACCTGGTCGGAAGCCAGATCCATAGCGATGTCGATGTCGCCTGCTTCGAGCTGTAGCTTCTGCGTCGCCGCTTCCGGGATGTTGCGGAAGATCACGCGGGCGATCTTTGCCGGCTCGCCCCAGTAGTTGTCGTTGCGCACAAGCACAGTTTCGACGCCCGGATCCCACTTTTCCAGCAGGTAGGGGCCGCTGCCAGCGGAATTGGCGTTGAGCCAGCTCTCCGCCGTGTCGGTTGTGGCGGCGTCTTCGGCGTCCGTGCCGCCCTGCGCGGTCACCACCGCCTTGTTGACGACGCTGAACGCGCCGAAGACCAGCTTGGCGAGGATCGACGGGTCGGGGTTGCTTAGCGTCAGCACCACCGTCAAGGCGTCAGGCGCTTCGACCGAGGCGATGCCCGACGCCAGAAACGATGGGTTGCCAGTGATGTTCTTCATGCGATTAAAGGAGAAGACGACATCTTCGGCGGTCACCGGCGCGCCGTCGGAGAAGCGAGCATTTTCGTCGAGCGTGAAGGTGTAGACCAGCCCGTCGTCGGAGATTTCCCACGAGCTGGCGAGGCTCGGAATCACGCTCTCGACCGAGTCGGGCGGGAAGGTGACCAACGTCTGGTAGGTGGCTTTGTGGATGATTGAGGGCAGCGTCTCGAAGGCGCGGCCTGGGTCGAGCGAAGCCGTATCTTCCGAGATCGCAATCACAAGCGTGTCGGCTGCGCCGCTGACAGCCGGCTGAGGCTGGTCGCCGGTGGTCGCTGGCGCTGCAGATGGCGCTGGCGCCGCACATGCCGAGAATAACAGCAAGACGATTGCAAGCAAGGCGAGGGTGGAGAGCAGGGTGCGTCTGTTCATTGGGTCCTCCTCTGTTCAACTCTGTTTACTGATTTCTAGGTTGACATTTTATGAGCGCAATGGTGCGTGGTGCGTGTTGCGTGAGGGATTCTGACACGCAGCACGTAGCACGCAACATGTAGCACGCAACACTGAAAACATAAAAAACTCTGCCTAGCAATCAGCAGATGGATTGAGCGGTCTCATCATTGGCCGCTTTGCATTGACTTCTGGGGAGTATATTGTACACACGCACAGGCAGGCATTCAAATTCTCGAATTTTCAGAGGTCTACTTCGCATCTAGGGCAAAGTAGGCCATCGCCTCTGGCGCGACGAGACGACATATTACGCTAGAGGCGATGGCTTACGCAGGGCGCTCCCAACTTGAATCACACCCGATTCTCAACATTTCTGTCGATCACATTCACGTTGCCGATGCAATGACAGAGCGGCTCACCGCCCGACAATCCGAAGTTCGTTGTCCGTGATCTCGACCGATTCTACGTAAAAACCGTAATCGGCGCTGCTGGCTTCTTCGATATAGGGTCTGGTCAGCGAGTCGATCTGTCCCTTCAGCATTGCCGGAACGGGATTGCCGTCGAGTAGGATTTCGACGACTTCTGGAATCACCTTGCCGTTGACTGCGTTCAGGCGCACCGACACCTTGACGTCGGAGTTGATGAAGCCAAGCGCCAGCTTGCCGGTTCCGACGATTAGCCCTGGCTCCAGGCTCACGGTGACATTGGTCACGGGCAGGTCTTGCTGCGCACCGAGCGCCGCCTGCAACTGCTCATTGATTTGTTGCTCATTCACGACGATTTCTGTGACCCCGACGCCAGCGGTTGTGGCGGCGCCGACTACGGACACGGCTTCGGGCGTCGGCGTGGGGACAGGCGTTGGCGTTGCAGTGGGTGTAGGCGTCGGCGTAGGCATGGGCGTTGGCTCTGGAGCGCCGCCGCAAGCAGCCAGACTGAATGCCAGGACAAACGAAATAAACGGCAGCAACCACGTGCGCGCGGTTTGTCTTTGATTGATGTTCATGATTTCCCTCTTCTTTTGAAAGTTCGGTCGAACGATGCACAAGGCGCTCTTTCGACGTTTGAATGGTTCAACTGGTTCCCACACCCTTTGTCAGATACAGTGCAAGGTTGTCGTCGAGGAGCACCACATCGCCATGGTGCAGCGTCCTGCCGCGGCTTGCCACCCCACGCCCGTCGGGTAGATAGCCGCGACGCACATAAAGGATCTGCGCCGCGCCGTAATCCGCTGTCATCCCTACGCCGATGCCGGCAACGGGTGAGCGTGTAGCGATGAGCGTTTCAGCGGCGTCGAGCAGCGCGCTGGCAATGCCGCGGCGTCGCCACGCAATGAGCACATTCAGATCAACGATTTCCGGGATCGCCTGCTCGCAAAAAGGCTGATAGTCCGACTGCCACACAATTGTGAGATAGCCAGCGAATTCGCCGTTTATCTCGGCGATCAACACCTGGCGTTCGCCAGCGCACTGCTCGGCATAGTAGCTTCTATATTGCGCGGCAGGTTTGTTCCAACCCTGTGCAGCGAAAGCGGCGGCGATCATGTCGGCGTCGGCGTCGCGCAATGGACGGACCGTCAGGGCGGAGAGAGCCAGGTATGTCACAGCCGCACGACCTGCCCTGTGCGCGCCGATTCGTAGATTGCCAGCATCGAGCGCAGGAAATTGCGCGAGTCCGTCAGCGACACCACCGGTGCGGCGCCGTCGAGCACGCAAGCCTCCATCGCCTGTACTTCGCATAGATATGGATCGACCGCCGGAGTGACGATGCTCTCGCTGTGATTTTCGAGGTCGGTCAATGTCATTACACTTTCTTTGCTGGCAAGACCGGGCTTCCATGGCTCCTGGATGTGCAGGATGCCCCGCTCGCCGACCAGATAGACTGCCTCGCGGAAAGGAGTGCGAAAGCCGGAGGAGATTTGCGCCACCGCGCCGCCGGCAAAGCGCAGCTGCGCCGTCATCGCCACATCGACGCCGCTTTCACCGATCGTTTGCTGCGCCCACACTTCGACCGGCGCGCCTTCGCCCACCATCGTAATGGACAGGCTATTGGGATAGACGCCGACATCCCACCCTGAACCACCGGTGAGGTTGGCGTTGAGGCGGACGTTGGCGCTTTTTTCAGGCGGCAGGAAGAAGTTGAACCAGCTGTTGATCAACTGGAGCCTGCCCAGCCGCCCGTTACGCGTCAGCTCCAATGCTAGACGCGTTTGAGGATGGTGCAGATACATGAACGCCTCGAAGATCGTGACGCCAGCGACGCGGGCGGCAGCTTCAACTTGCTCAAACTCAGCCATGCTGACGACAAGCGGCTTTTCGCACAGCACATGCTTGCCCGCCTTCATCGCTTTGATCGACCATTCGGCATGTAACCCGTTCGGCAATGAGAGATAGATAGCGTCGATTTCCGGATCGGCGAGCAACGCTTCGTAGCTGCCATGCGCTTTGGGAATATTGCGCTCGGCTGCATAAGCGCGAGCGCGTTCGATGTCGCGGCTGGCGACGGCGATCAATTCGCTGCGCGGCGATGCTTGAATTGGCCCGATCAGCGCCTTGTTGATATTGGCAGTAGAGAGAAGCCCCCAACGGACTTTGCGACTCATTTCCTGTTTCCTTTCAGCGGTTGAAGTTGATTGGAGCGATCTGACTGAACTATATCACATCCTGCCGGAGAACACTTTGCATAAAGTTAGCACGTGACTCGATAATCCGATTAGTGTGCGTTGGCGCATAGAGCTACCTCACATCTGAGGCAAAGCATTCCGTCACGCCGGAGGCAATGAACTATGATGGGCGCCCCCAACTCAATTTACATCGTTGGGGCGTTCGATCTTTGCCAGGATGATCCTGGCAATATCGAGCGCAGCGCGTGGACGCCCCATGCGCTCCGCCTGGACAGCCATAGCCGCCAAGCGCTCCGGTTCGGCAAGCAGCCCCAATGCCGCCATTGGCGCCATTTCCGCCATGCGCAGCTGAATGCCAGCGCCTGCCCCGGCCACAAAATCAGCGTTCCATTCTTCCTGTCCGGGAATTGGGTCGATGATGATCATTGGCGTGTTGCGCGCCAGCACTTCGCTGACGATCAACCCGCCTGATTTGGAGATTACGATATCGCTCGCCACCACCAGATCATCGACAAAATCGATCATCCCTTCTTTGCGCAACGTCATGTGTGTGCTGCTGTGCAGATCGTGTAGCGCCTCGCTCAATTCCCGGTTGCGCCCTGCCACGGTTACAGCCGCTGAGGGCAGCATCGCTTCTTCAAGCAGTCGTTCGACCAGCAGCCGCACGCGTTTTGGTTCGATGCCGCCGCCGAAGATGCTAATTACGGGGCGATCTTGCGGCAGATCATGAGTTGCGCGTGCGCTGGCGGTTGTCTTCGGCGTCATTAGCTCCAGCTTCACCGGAATGCCCGTAACATGGACGTAATTGGCGGGCACGCCACGTCGCGTCAGTACATAAGCCGTTTGTGGATGCGCCACGAAGTAGCCATCGACTGCCGGCGCAATCCATGAGGCGTGCACCATGAAATCCGTCACGACCACATAGAGCGGGAGGTCGATCCGTCCTTGCTGTTTGAGAAAGCTAACCGCTGTCAGCGGGAATTGCTGTGTGCAAACGATGGCGTCGGGGGCGGTGCGCTCGATAAACTTCGCCAGCCCAGACAGAAACGGGGAGTAGAGCGCGTCAGTGAGCAGATTTGAGGTCATGGCAAAGGAAAGCTCGTCAACATCGGTCGATTCGTAGTAGACCTCGTAGAGCAACGGCGCACGTTCGCTCAGGCGGGCGTATAGATTCGACACTGCGCCGCGCAACGTCGAACCGACATGTGTGAAGATGTCTTCGACGACCACGATATGGTTGGCGTCCTGGCTGCGTAGAGCGGCCGCCAGCGCTTTCGACGCGCTCAAATGCCCCGAACCAAAGGGTGAGTAGAAAATCAAAATCCGCGCCATCTATCTATCCTTTCGTCTGTCCACCCTTCTCGTTCACTTTGCACCACAGGTTGTGCTTCCTATGTAAGCTACACCAGCCCTGCGATTGATGCAACCGCCGGACTCCTTGACCTACGGTGAATTACATTTACTGTGTGACGGCGCTAACGAAACCTTTCCTATTTTTGGTCGTAATGTTCTCTATGTTGTAGAAACGATGAAGCGAAGAAGTGTCTATCGAGTATTGTGACGCAATGAATCCGCAGGATTTCAATAATGGAACAACCGATTATTGCCGCCGATGCAGTGCAAAAGTGGTTTCGCACCGGCAAAATTGAAGTGCATGCGCTGCGCGGCGTCGACATTGCTGTGCAGTCTGGTGAAATGGTCGCCATTATGGGGCCATCGGGCTGTGGCAAGACCACATTGCTCAACTGTCTTTCTGGCCTTGACGATTTCGACCAGGGCGAGGTCTACATTGAGGGCGTGCGGCTGCGCACGATGAGCGATAAGAAACGCACGCTCTATCGCGCCCAGCGGATGGGTTTCATCTTCCAGACCTACAATCTGTTGCCAGTGATCACTGCCGTGGAAAATGTCGAATTGCCCTTGCTGGTGTCAGGGATGCGTCCAAACGCCGCACGAAAGCGCGCCTTGGAGGTGCTCGAGCAAGTCGGGCTGATCGACCGCAGTGACCATCGTCCGGCAGAGCTTTCGGGCGGACAGCGTCAGCGCGTGACAATTGCGCGGGCTCTCGTCAACAATCCGGCGATCGTCTGGGCGGATGAGCCAACCGGCTCGCTTGACAGCAAATCCGCCGACGATGTGCTGTCGCTGATGCGTTCGTTAAATAAAGATCAGGGACAGACCTTCGTCATCGTCACGCATGATTCAGACATTGCCGCCACCTGTGATCGCATCATCCACATGAAGGATGGGCAGATTGTGGCGTGACCCGTGGTGCGGGCTTTGTTGCCCGACAAAGCGCCACGCAGCACGCACCACGCCACATACTGACTGTTGAGCAGGAAAATTATATATGCTTGGAACGTTATCGATAGGCGTGATTGCTTTCTTGGTCGGCGCCGTTACAGCGATCTTGCTTTATCTTATCTTTCTTTGGTGGCGCAACCCGGTGTTGATGAAGATCGGACTGCGCAATCTGACCCGGCGCAAAGGACAGTCGATATTGATCATTATCGGCTTGACTTTGAGCACGATCATCATCATCAGTTCGCTGGGCGTAGGCGATACATTGCGCTATTCTGTCCAGAAACAGGCCGTTGCTGCCTACGGCAAAGTCGATGAGATCATTGCGCCGCCGCTGCTGTCGTTGCTGGCAGGTATGGCGAACCCTAATGTCGATCCGGCGCAGGCAGAGCAGGCGCAGGCGACGCTTGAAGGGTTGATGGAGGGTGGGCTTTCCAGTGTGTTGGCGCTTGTGCAGGGCGGTTTGCCCAGCATCGGCGCTGAGCGGTTAGAGCGTCTGCGCAGCGCTGCGGCGGCGGAGCCGCTGATTGACGGCGTCGCCGGGTCGATCGTCTTTCCCACCATCATCCGCAATGTCACAACCGGGCGCAGCGAACCGCTGGGCTTCATTTTTGCCGTCGACGACGACTACACCAGTGAATTTGGGCTGACCAGCGTCGATGGCGAGCCGCTGACGATGGAACGCCTTCAACCCGGCATCGGCAACATCTTCGTGCAGGCGAGCAATCTCTTTGCTGTCATTCCGGCGTTGAGCGAACAATTCGGTCAACTTCAGTCAGCCTTGCCGATCTCGGAGACGCTGGACAATCTCGACGCCATGCAGGCGCTGGTCGGACTGGGCGCTGTTTTCACGGCTGTCGATCCAGAGACCTTGCCCGATGTCAGCATCGGTTTGGCGACGCTTGATGGATTGGGCGTTGACACGACGCCTCTACGCAATCTGGGAAAAGAAAGCCTGACATTGCGGGAAATTGCCACACTCATGCAGTCGGTTGACGCCACCGATGCAACAACCGGCGCACTGTCGATCCCACTGACCGGCGTCATCACCGGCACGCAAACAGCGGACGATGCGGCCGTTCTCGAAGTCGATCCGACGCAATTGGATGCAGCCGGCGCAGTCGGAGCGTCGCTCAACGAGCTGGGGAGCGACCTGCTGCGCGTGATCAACCTCAACACACTTGGTTACGAGCTGGATGCCATGCTCGGTCAATTGGGGCTGCAACTGCGGCAGGGAGACCTCTACCTCAACCGTCTTGGCGCTGAGCGACTGGGCGCCAGCACAGGCGACCTGCTCGAAGTCTATATTGGCCCTCTGCCGGTGCGCTTTCGTGTGCGCGCCGTCGTCGACCAGGCGGGCCCGCTCAGCGCGCTGACGCCGGTCGTTATGCTGCGGCTGGATGAGGCGCAGCAGCTTCTCTTCATGCCGGCCAAGGTCAACTCGGTGCTCGTCTCCAATGCCGGCGACGAGATGACCGGGATGCAACACACCGACGCCGTGAGTCAGCGGCTACGCGTGTTGGCGCTCGATGACGACGCCGTTGCCACGATTGCTGCAACGCTCGCTCGCCCCGATGTGCGTGTTGCGTTGGAACAACTGAGCGTTGATCTGCCCGCCAACGGTGAAGTGCGCATCGACGACGCTGAAGAGTTGCCGCCGATGTTCGCCAGTTTGCTGGAAGGGATGTTGAGCGCCTTTAACATCGAGCAAATGACTCGTCAAAATGCCGAGGCGTTGTTGGCGGCCGGCGCGTCCGGCATAGATTCGCAGGAGCTACGCGAACTGCTGGCGACGCCAACCGTGCGTGAGTGGCTGCTGGAAATCGAGCTGCCCGCCGATGTCAGCCGCGAGTTCGCCACCGCTGTCGCCAATCTCAATCAGTTCGAGCAGATCGAGCCGCTCAACAAGACGACGATTGTTTCGGCGGCGAATGTGGGCGGCGGCATCTTTGCCACGATCTTCAGCATTTTCGGCGTCTTTTCGATTCTGGCGGCGATCCTGTTGATCGTGCTGATCTTTGTGATGCTTGCCGCCGAGCGCCGCGTCGAGATCGGCATTTCGCGCGCGGTCGGCGTGCAACGCAGCCAGATTGTACAGAGCTTTATGGCTGAGGGCATGGTCTACAACCTGGCGGCGGCGGCGTTGGGTGTGCTGCTGGGCATAGGCGTCACCTTTGCGATGACCCAATTCATCGGGCGACTCTTCAATGACCTGACCGGGACGGTCAACACTCAGGCTGAAGGCGTTTTTTCGATCAGTTTCAACATTTCGTGGGAGTCGATTGTGGTCGCCTATTGCGTCGGTGTGCTGATCACCTGGCTGGCGATGACAATTTCCTCGTGGCGCGTGACGCGCATGAATGTGGCGACAGCGATCCGTGGTCTCTCCGATGAAGCCGAAACGAAGCGGCGATCCTGGTTTGTCAACACGCTGACCTGGCTGTGGCCGTTGATTGCGCTTGGCGTCGGCGGTTACCTCCTCTATCAGGCGTTGGCCGCCAGCTCGCTCAGTCTGGTCATGATCGCTTCGACTGTGCTGCTTTACGGCTTTGCTGTGCTTGTCGGGCGCGTGCTTGAGCTGACGCCGATCCGCAACGAGATCGGCTATCGCATTGTGTACACGCTGTTGGGCGTCGGGTTGCTCGCCACTTGGGTCCCACCGTGGTATTCGTTGGCGCCGCAGTGGTTCCCTGGCCGCTTCACGTGGGATCCGACGCAGGCGCCGACAGTCTTCACCATCGGCGGCCCAATGATCATCATCGGTGCAATCCTGGTGATCATGTTCAACGCCAATCTGCTCAGCGCGCTTTTCAGCGCCGTTCTGGGCTTTGTGCCGTCGTTGCGTCCAGTGTTGCGTACGGCGATTGCCTATCCACTCAGCAGCCGTTTCCGCACCGGTATGACAATGGTGCTCTTTGCGATGATCATGGCGACAGTTGTGGTGATGTCGGTGGTGATCAACACGACGCAGTCGTTGACACAGCTCGACGACCGCCAGACTGCCGGGTTCGATATCGAGGTTTCGTCCACGCTGCTCAGCTTCTTCAACCCGATCGAGGATTTCTCGGCCGCGCTGGCTGGTCTGAACGACGATCCGCTCCTCAGCCAAATTGCCGCAGTCGGGTTGGTGACCGAACAGGTGATGGAGGGGCGACTTGCAGAATCGACCGGCGATTTCCGACGCACGAGCATGGCTGGCGTCAACCGAGGCTATATTGACGCTGCGCAACAGGTCTATCGCCTGCGTAGCCGGGCGCCCGGCTACGCCGACGACGCAGCTGTATGGGAAGCGCTTGCAACGCGCAACGATGTCGTGATCGCTCGTCCTGAGTTCTTTCGGGCGCCGCCGCAGATGCCTTTCGGGATTGAAGATGCGCCAGAAGAGGATTCAGAGGTTGTCATTACGTTTGGGCCGGGCAACGATGGGGCGTCGGTGGAGCAGCGGGGGCGCGGACGCTTTACACCGCCGCTGCGCGTCGCTGATGGCAGCGAGGGAAGTGCGCCTGGTGAACTGAAGCTAACGCTTGCCACCGACGGCGCCGATGGTGTGCGCCGCACACACACCGTACAGGTGATCGGCGTGCTGGACGAGGATACAAATCTAGTCGGCGCAATGTTGATCGGCAGCGAGGCGACGCTGGCAAAGTTGCGCAGCGTTCCGGTGACAGGTGACAACATCTACGTCAAAGCGCAGCCGGGCGTGGATGTACACACCGTTGCGGGCGAAATCGAGCGCGCCTTTGTGTCGAGCGGCTTGAATGCCGTTGTGCTCGCCGATCAATATGCGCAGCGCCAGCGGCTGACAGGTGGCGCTCTGCAGCTGTTGCAAGGCTTTATGGCGCTTGGTCTTCTCGTCGGCATCGCTGCACTTGGCGTGATCTCAACGCGTTCAGTCTACGAACGGCGCCAGCAGGTGGGTATGCTGCGCGCGTTGGGCTATCAAAAGGGCATGGTGGCGCTGAGTTTTCTGATCGAATCGAGTTTTGTCTCAATCACCGGGCTGTTGATCGGTGCGATCACGGGGATGGTGTTGGGCGACAATCTGGTGCTTGCCTTCTTCCCACAGATCGACGAAGCTGCAGTCAGCGCACCGTGGCTGCAGATTGGGCTGATTGTGCTGGCTGCCTATCTCTTCTCGCTGCTGACGACGATTGCGCCGGCGTGGCAGGCTTCGCGCGTTTATCCGGCTGATGCGCTGCGTTATGAATAGTCGAAAAGTGGAAGGCGGATCGTATGGGCGCAGTGCGCTGCGCCCATACAATGGGGATGGCGAACTTGAGTCTACTGGCGCTGGATGATCGGCAGCATGATAAAGCCAGGATCGGAAGGCGTCGGTGATGGCGTCACACCCGGCGCAAGGGTCGGCGTTGCTGTCGGTGGAATCGGCGTTGCGTTTTCGCCAAACGCCAGGCCGAGCTTAAAGGGCGTCAAATCGGAATTGCGGCTGCGGGCGTGAAACCACAGATACAACTCTCCTCTGTTGTTCACCGTTGCCGAGGGATAATAGAGCCGGTTGAAATCCCATGCGCCGGCGCCTGAGCCGCGCAGGAGCGGGTTGTTTGGATCCTTCGTCCAGGTTTTGCCGCCGTCGGTTGACCAGGCGCGACCGATGCCGGTAAGCGTTTGGTCGATGTTGCTGCCCTGATAATACATGAAAAGCGTGTCGCCGACCCGAATGACCGACGGCGAGACAGTCTCTCCTTCATCCCACGCACCTGGGTCGCCGACTGGCAGCACCGGTTCTGCAATGTCGGCTCCTGGTTTTGTATAGCGTGTCCAGTGAATGCCATCGTCGGAGTATGCATAACCGATCTGGTTGCCGGCAAACCTGCCGCCGTTGCCTGCATACCACATGTGGTACTTGCCGTTGATCTTGAGCACCTCCGGCGAGAAGACGCTGTAGCCGTCAAAATCATCGGCTATCCCTGTTGCCTCGAAGACAAGGGCTGGAGTCACAGCGTTTGTTGGATATTTTTCCCAGTTGATTGCATTGGACGACGTGGCGTAGCCGATGCCAAAGCCGGCAAAGTAGCTCGAATATCCGGCGTACCACATTTTCCAGATGCCTTCCTCTCGGTCGTAGAGCACCGTGGGCGCGTTGATTCGCTCATAGTCCCAATAGCCGAAATCGCCGTTGCGAATGACGGGGTTGCCGACGTAGCGCGACCAGTTGATGCCATCCTTAGAGGTGGCAAAGCCAATGTCTTTGCTGTTTCGGGTGAACGATGTGCCGGAATACCACATGTAATATTCGTCATCCGCAGGGTCGGCGTTGTTTTTGTCGAAGAACATGACATCGACTGCATAAACGTTGAAGTCATCCCAGCTGCCTGGCGGTCCATAGAACATGATCGGGTTGCCCTCATATTTATTCCACCCCGCAACCTGGGCGTTGGAGAGCTCATAGCCGATGGGCACGGCAAGCAACAACAATGTAATCGCCAACGAGAGAAAGACCTTTCTCATGGATACCTCCAGAATACAAAGAACGTTGCGACGTATAGTGCATTGTCCGTCACGTCAGGTGACGCAACATTTCTGCTTAGCCTATCACGTCGCTGTAGCGAAATCAGCGTCGTTTTGTCTGGAAAATGGGACTATATTCCGAGACGATTGACCGATAACGTTTACGGATAACGCTTACGGAAGCGCACCCAAACAGGGTGTGGACAAATTGCCAGCCTGGGGCGTGCGTGGTATGATTGCTGGAAATTAAATGACTGTTGGGGAGAGGTCGCATAGCCAGGTCGAGTGCGCCCGTCTCGAAAACGGGTAGGGCTAAACACCCTCGAGGGTTCAAATCCCTCCCTCTCCGCCAATCAAACAAGAAGCTCCGGCTTTTGCCGGAGCTTCTTGTTGATCTCCAGGATGGCGGTTCAGACGTTTAAGCGCTGTTGCGTCATTCCGGCGTAGACGCGCTGACAATCGAAGGCAGGAAAAGTGAGTGCACCGCCCCGCGCACGTAGAGCACTGGCGCCTCAACAACGATGATTTCTGGCTCCAACGCAGCGGTCACGCGCACAGTGGCAGTGTAAACGCCATCCTCCATATCGAGTGGCTGCGTCAACCCGACCACCACCTCCGCCTCATCGGGCAGCCGTTCGATGGTGAGCCACGGCGCATCGGTGACAGCTTCCCATGCAAAACCGGCGCGCTGTCCGTTCAGTTGCACACTCAGCGTCACCGTTGTGTTGTGGAAAAGCTCGCCCAAATAGAGTTGGCTCGGCGCAAGGGACAGGAGCGCTGGCGTTGCGGCTGGTTCGGGCGATTCCGGCGGTTCGAGAGGAACCGGCGTCTCTGTCACTTCGGGTGTTTTCGTTGGTTCGAGAGGAGCTGGCGTTGCTGTCGATTCAGGCGTTGGCGTTTCTACGCCGCTTGCGTGTACACAGCTTCCCAGTTCAACCCGATCCAGATAGCTCCATATCTGCGAACCTGCTCCGTTGTTATAGACATTGAAATAGATGACCAGCGTGCGTCCGCGGTAGGCAGTCAGGTCAAAGAGCCGTTCACGCCAGAGGCCGTCGCCGGCCGCGTTGCTGCGCGCCAGCCGCGCCACATAGCCGTAGTTGCTGTTCAAGAGCAACGTCTCGCGATAGTCGGCGCCGTCCACAGCGCCGTGAGTTTGTTCGACATAACGCAGAAGCACCGGAGTCTCAGCGTTGGCAGGGATCGTCACTCGCTGAAAGACAGTGGAATAGGCGCGGCGGTTAGCATTGCCGGTGGGAATGCCCAGTTGCACAGCGCGTGCTCCGCTGAAGACTGCCGCATCGGTATAGCGCGCCGGGAAGGGCGTCGAACCAAACTGCCAGCCGCCGCTTGTCTCGAAATCGCTGTTGATCAGCAGGTTGGTGCAGTTGTCAGGATTGGATGTAGGTGTGGCGGTTGGTGTGAAGGTGGGCGTCGGCGTCTGGGTCGGCGTGGGCGCGCCGGGCGCGCTATCCAGTGCATAGCCCGCCAGCTCCACCAGCGTCGCCAGCGTGACGCGCGCGATGCGCGCAACATAATCATAGTCGACACGGCTGGCAATGTCACCCGTATTGTGATAATAAGGATTGCGATCTCTGGGGCGGGCGTCGTCGAAAAAGTTTTCGATGACCAGAAACGAAGCGTAGTCATTGTCCCAGAAAGGCGAGTGATCGGAGAAACGGCTGGCTGTGGTCGTTTTACGCTCAAAGGTCAGCCCCAGCCCATAGCGGTCGTTGCGTTCCAGATATTGATCTGCCAGCGCATTGGATTTAGGACCGCGAGCCGTGTGAATTTCAACGACGCGGTCGCTGTTGCCGTCCCACCCGATCATGTCCAGATTGATGAAGCCGACCACCTGTTCGCCCGCACGCCGCAGCGCCGCTGCATAGACCTTGCTGCCCCACTGCCCCTGCTCCTCGCCTGTGAAGTGGATGAAGCGCACGGTCAGCTCAGGTTGATAGGAGGCG
Organism: uncultured Caldilinea sp.; assembly: GCA_937981885.1. Classification (GTDB taxonomy): domain Bacteria; phylum Chloroflexota; class Anaerolineae; order Caldilineales; family Caldilineaceae; genus Caldilinea. The sequence goes on along the minus strand of CALJMI010000017.1, from coordinate 17,482 downwards.
AGCAATCGCGCCAGCGCCAGCGTGGCCGCTGTGCCGGTGGCGTTGTCGTCGGCGCCCGGCGCGTTGGCGTAGGGCAGGTTGGATGTGGAGTCGAGATGACCGCCGACGAGCAGCACGCGCTGTGGCTGCCTCGAGCCTCTTACCTCGGCGACGATGTTGCGCCCGCTGTATTGGCCGTAGGTCCAGGGTAAGTAGCGCACGTCGAGGCGCAGACGCTGGTAATATTCGTAGACAAATTGTTCAGCGTCGCGCAGGCGGGCGGCGAAGGTGTAGCGGGTGCTGATCGTCAGCGGCGCGCCGCCTACCATGGCCGGCGTCTCGCCGCTAATCTGGCTGACCAGGGTGCGCAACTCTTCCGGAGTGACTTGCATCAACAGCGCCGCCACCGCCGGATCTACCACAGTCGGTGCGGCCGGTGTCATCTCGGCGGCGTGTACGGGGGCGTCGTCCATCACCAGCGGCAGCGGTGAGAGCAGCGAGATCGCCACGCCTTGCATCGGCAACGTCTCGACCAGCGCCAACTCATGCTCCGCGTTGGTGGCGACAAGCAGATGCGTCTCACTTTGCCAGAGCAACCGACCCAACTCTGCGGCGAGCTGCACGGCGCCTGGCGCTGTGGCGTCGGCGATGTAGTAGATGGCTGCGCCGGCGTCGGCGTCAACGATCGTCACTTCCCAGCCAGCTTGCGCCAGCGTCGCTGCATCCGCCGCTGAACCGCTGGCGATCCAATAGTCGACGTCTGGCTCCTCCAGGCGAGCATGAAGGACGGTTGTGGGCGGCAGGTCTGCGGGGGAACCCCCGCTTTGTGTTGGCAGCACAAAGAGCACCGGCCCAAAGGGAACATCAAGCGGCGCGTCGTCTTGACCGTGGCTCACAGGCCCATGGGTGAACGGCAACAACAACGAGACGATGATGAGCAACATCGCAGTGCGCTCGATGATGTTGCGAAGTGTGCGCCCGACGCGATGATTCATGACGATCTCCCTGCCTTCCCTTACTGTTCTCTGTCTCATTGAAGTTCTGCGCCGCTAAAGCTCAAGCGGTCAAGCAGGCTTTGAACAATTGTGTTTCCTTTACTCTTGACGCAGAATGCGTGTAGAAGTGACGGGAGAAGGCGGAATGGTGGAAAGGCGCAAGAGGATTGTAAGGTAATCGGTATTGCGAAAAGTGCGAAATCTCAGTAGGATTGTGCAACGATTTGATGGGTTATTGGGAACACAGCGAGAGTTGTTTACTTGCAAACAGCCTATTCTGAAATAGCACCGTCTCGACGCACAGATGCAGCGTGGCGTGGCGCCGCAGCCTGGTCAGCTCTGCTGCTGCTGGCGATCTTGTTGGCGTGGCTGCCGTTGCATCTGGCGATTGGGTTTGTTGCAGCGGCTGCAGTTAGCGTGCTGGCGTTGCGCTGGCCGTGGTTGATCTGGCTGCCGCTGGCGGCGCTGACGCCCTTTGCGAGCGGGGTGCGCTTCGGGCCAGCCAGCGCCACAGATCTGTTGCTGGTGGTCGGCGTTGGGTTGTGGTTCCTCGACGGCGCTCGCCAGCGCACGTTGTCGTTGCGTTGGTCGCCTGTGAGCGCGGCGGCGGCGGTCTATGTTGTCGCGCTGTTTGCATCGCTATTTTTCGCCGCCGATTTGGGTGAAGGCGTGCGCGAAGTGATAAAATGGCTTGAATTGGTGGTCTTGTTGTTGATTGCGTCTGCTCTGCTGACGGTGCAGCGAGCCAGATGGCTGGCAGCGGCGTTAGTCTTCGGCGCATGCATCCAGGCTGCTTTGGGACTTTATCAATTCATCTTTCGCATCGGCCCGGAGCACTTTGTGATTATGGGGCGCTTCATGCGCGCAAGCGGCGTCTTCGAACAGCCCAACCCTTTTGGCGGCTTTTTGGGGTTGGCGTTGCCTGTGACATTGAGCCTGGCGCTCTGGGCGTGGGGCGAGTTTGTGCAGCGCAGCGGACGCTGGCTCAATAGTCTGTGGGCGCTCTACTACACGGCGGCGACGGCGCTTATCGGCCTGGGTTTGCTGGCAAGCTGGAGTCGGGGCGCGTGGCTGGGCGCCGTTGTTGGCGTGTTGGTGGTGTTGGTGGTGCGCAGTCGGCGTGCGGCAATTCTATCGGCGATCGGCGCACTGGCAGTGGCAAGCCTAGCGCTGTTGGGAGCGTTTTCGCCTACAGCGATCCCACAACCGATCAGCGAGCGGCTGGCGGACCTTCCCGCCTATTTCGGTTGGGCCGACGTATTGTCGCAGCCGGTGACAGACGAGAATTTTTCGGTTGTCGAGCGCATTGCTCACTGGACAGCAGCGCAGCGAATGTGGGAACGCTCGCCGTGGTTTGGCGTTGGCGCCGGCAATTACGCTGCGGTCTATCCTGAGGTGCGGCTGCCGCGCTGGGAAGATCCGCTTGGACATGCACATAACATTTACTTGAATGTGCTCGGCGAGACGGGGCTTGCAGGGTTGGCGGCGTTTATCGTGTTATGGGGTGCAGTGGTCGTCTGGACATGGCAGCGCGTTCGCAGCAGCGACCAGTCAAACCCAGATCAGCGCTGGCTGGCTGCGGTTGCCGTTGGTGTGCTCGGTCTTGTTGCGCATCTTTCTACGCATAATCTGGTGGACAATCTCTTTGTTCGCGGCATTGTCGTGTATATTGGTTTGTGGTTCGTCGTAATTCATAGTAAGTCATATGAGGTTTCATTTTGAGTGCATTGCAATCGCTCCCGCTAAGTGACTCCAACCGCCGTGAAGTCAAACGCTTCGTCAAATTTGCCATGGTCGGCACGGCAGGGATGATCACCCACATGATCATCTTCAATATCTTGATGCTCGGTCTGCGTCTCGACCCGCGATTGGCGAACGCAGTTGGCTTCATTGCCGCCGTGGTGCAGAATTTTACGCTCAACCGGCGGTGGACATTTCCAGAGAGCCGCAGCCGCGACCCCGGCGCGCAGTTGGGACAGTTTGCCATCGTCAGTGTGATCGGACTGATGATCAACTCGGCGGTCTTCTGGGTGGTCAGTCACACACTTGAGTCGTTTTGGGATGGACTGATCCCCACCCCGACGCTTGCTCATGCGCTGAATAACAACTTTGCATTGGCGACAGCCATTGGCGTCGTGCTCTTCTGGAATTTCACCGTCAACCGGCTGTGGACTTTTCGCACGCGTGTGTGAGGGAGTGGCTTGACGGTCATTGCGATTGACTACACGCCCGCTGTCCGACAACAGGCGGGCATCGGTCGCATCATACGCGGCCAGATCAAGGCGCTGGTTGCCCTGAATCCAGGGTTTGACCTGCGCCTTTTTGTTGCCGGGCGCGTGACCGATGCAGACCGCCGAGCTGCGCCGCTTCCGCTGCACTCAACGCCCATCGACGAGCGCAACCTGGTGCGCATCTGGCACCGGCTTGATCTTGGTTTTCCGCGCGTCGAGTGGTTCACCGGCGGGCCGCTCGATCTCTTTCACGCCACCGACTTTGCGCTTGCACCGACGCGCGCACGGCGTAAACTGCTGACTGTGCACGATCTGGCTTTTGTTTTCTATCCGAACGCAGCCATGCCTGGCTTGCATCACTACCTGAATGTGGTGGCGCAGCGCAGCGCGCACCGCGCCGACGCCGTTATTGCGGATAGTCATCATACGGCGCGCGATTTGGCTGAGCAGTGGCAGGTGGCGCCGGAACGCATCACTGTCGTTCAAGGCGCAGTCGATCATGCTCATTTCAGGCCGATCATCGATCCGACGCGCCAGCGCGCCGTGCGCGAACGCTATGCGATTGGCGAACGACCGTATATCCTGGCGCTGAGCCGGCTGGAGCCACGCAAAAACTTTGCTCGGCTGATCGAGGCGTTTGCCATCGCCCGGCAGGAAGCAAAGCTTCCGCACCGTCTGATTATCGGCGGCGGAAAAGGCTGGTTATACGACGAGATTTTCCGGCGTGTGGGCGAACTGAATCTGCACGAGCATGTGCATTTCACCGGCTTTGTCGATGACGCCGATCTGCCCGTCCTCTATAGCGCCGCCGATTTCTTCGCCTATCCGTCACTCTATGAAGGCTTTGGTCTGCCGATTGTCGAGGCGCTGGCTTGCGGCGCGCCGGTGCTGACGGCGAACAATTCCTGTTTGCCCGAAGCGGGCGGACCCGGCGCGCTCTATATTGACGCTGAGGATATCCACAGCATTGCCGAAGGCCTCATCCGCCTTGCGACGGACGAGGCGCTGCGCGACCAACTGCGCACTGCAGGGCTGCAACATGCCGCCCATTTCACCTGGGAGCGCAGCGCCCAGCAACTGCTTGACGCCTACAGCCGCACGCTCGGTTGAGCGTTGCACCGTTGTCTTGAGTGTTGTCTGACGCACTGAAGAAGTTGGGGCCCACTCTATGCCGGGTCAACGGTGGAGAGTTCGTCACGGTGCGCGCTGGCGGGCTGTGATGGTGCTGTGATGGCGTTTCGTTCCCCGGCTTTGACCGGACGTCGGCGTGTGAGCCAGAGCAGCGCCAATAGCCCCAGCAAACCGACCTGCATCGCCCAGCCAAAGCTGTCGCCGACCACAGGGTAGAGGGTGTCCGCCGCCGCAGAAGGTGTCCACACCATTTGCTGGACCGCAAGGCCTTTTCCATCCTCTGCCGCGAAACCATCCACCCGGCTGATGATGCGCCCGTAGGCGTCGGCAACCAGCGAAACGCCGGCGCCGGTCTGACGGAAGATCGCCATGCCGTTCTCGACGGCGCGGAAGGTCGCCATGCCGGCGTGAATGTCGCGCAGTTCGTACCAGTCGTTCGAGGGGATGAACATCAGGTCGACACCCTGCGCGCCCGCCTGTCGCATCACGTCAGGGAAATCGGCGTCCCAACAGATCACTGCGCTGAGCCGGCCAAAGGGCGTATCGACCGTCTGCAGCACGCCGCTGCCAGCCACGGACCCCTCGAACTGCGTCCCGCCGAACTTTGTATGTGTCAGGACAACCACACCGCTGGGGTCGATGATATGCACTATATTCTCCGGCTGCGTCTGATTGGTCGGGTCGATAGCAAAGGTGGGCAGCACGATGTAAACCTGCTCCTGTTGGGCGATGGCGGCGGCGTCAGCCAGCAGGCGCTCGACATCGGCTGTGAAGCCCAACCCGGCGCCTTCCTGCAGCACGACGATCTGGGCGCCCTCTTCTGCCGCCGAGCGGACCTGCGCAAGCTGGCCTGCGTGCAGTGTACGAGTCGCTATCTCGAAACCGCGGTTGTCGCCGCTCGCCGTCAGGTCATTGACCTGCGTTCCCGGCAGCGAGAAGCCGGCCACCAACACATCCGTTTGCGCTGGCGGCGCCAACAGCAGCCGTCCCATCCCGAAACCTACGATCACAGCCAGCACACCAGTGTAGACCAGCACGACGCGCCCGATCCGCTGCCAGCGGAAGCCGGCTTCCCAGGCAAAGCTGGCAACGCTGGCAAACCAACTGGTGATGAATGCAATGCCCCACAGCCCCGTCACGGCGGTGAGCTGCATCAACCACGTCACGTCGCGCTGGGCGTAGGCGCTGGCGCCAAAGGAGCCAAAGGGGCTGCCCACAGCCGAGAAAAAGTCGACAGCGGTGAATGCCACTGGAAAGACCAGCGTCAGCCAAAGCGACGGTGCAAAGCGGTGGGCGAAGCGCCGATCCAACACATAGGGCACAAGTGAAATCGGCGTCGTCGCCGCAAAGAACAACGGCTCGGCAACCGGGTGCATGTGGCGCATGGCAGTGGCGCCATGCCAGCCGACGATGACGGGCAGCGCCGTCGCCAGCCACAGCCACAGGAAGCCGTGCCACGCGCTGTCGCCTGTACGATAAAAGCGGATGGCAAAGACCGGCGCCAGCCATGCCGCCAACGGCAGATTCCAACGCCCGCCAACAAAGATCAGCAGACCGGCATAGACCGCCAGCCAGAGAAAACGTCGAGAATCGTGATTTGCATTCGTGTTGTTCAACATAATATCCTCCAATTCATTGACCGGAACTTGGTCTATATACGACAAAAATCGCACTCGCCCTACAATAGCCTTTTTGCCCGGCGCTCGCATCGTCCTACGGTGCAACTAGCGGGATCGTGCGGACACTGTCCAAGTGGACAATGCCCCTTCTGCCGCCGATGGTGTAGAATCAGACCATGCAGATCACCGCACCTCAGCAAGAGCGATTTGTCGGCTCGCCTTTTTACGTCTTCATCACCGTGCTGGTGGGCAGTGCGGCGATCGTCAGCGCTATACTCTCCTGGCAGGCAGGCGACGTCGCGCCGGCAGTGCTTGCCCTGCTGTTGAGCATTATTCACCTGGCGCTCTACTGGCTCAACCTCCGGCTGCACATGGGGAGGGGCTGGCGGTTTTTCTATTATCCGGCGCAGAGTGCGCTGATTGCAGCGTTGGCGTTTCTGCCCTATGGCGCCAACATCAATGCCACGCTGGTGGCGACGTTGTGCATCACCCAGGTGGGCGAAGCGTTGGGCCTATGGGGGAACACACGCCGCGCACTCTGGCTGGGTCTCTATTACCTGGGCCTGATGGTGTTGCTGATGACGCAGCTACTACAAGGAGATGTGCTGTTGGCGGCGCTCGGCAGCACCCTGGTCAACGGCGGGTTCATCGTCGTGATGATGGTGCTCTTCAACCGGCAGCTTGCCGAGCGGCAGAAGGCAGAGGAGTTGGCGGTTACACTGGAGGCAACCAACGCGCAGCTCGCCGCCTATGCTGCTCGCAATGCGGCTTTGACGTTGCAGGCAGAGCGCCAGCGCATGGCGCGTGAGCTGCACGATACGCTGGCGCAAGGCGTCGCCGGGCTGGTGTTGCAGCTCGAGGCGGTGAAGGCGCATCTGGCGGCAGCTCGCAGTGAGCGCGCCGCCGCTATCGTCGTGCAGGCGCTGGAACGCGCCCGTGGCACACTGGCTGATTCGCGCGCGGCCATCGACGATCTGCGCGCAATGGCCGTCACGTTGGACGAAGCCGCGCGCGAGCGCGTGGCGCGCTTCTCACAATCGACCGGCATTCCCTGCGAGCTGGAGGTGACGGTGAATGATGGCGCTGTACTCCCCACCGAGGTTGGCGCCCATGCGCTGCACGTGCTCAGCGAGGCGCTGACCAACACGGCGCGCCACGCCCAAGCCAAAAAGGTGCGGGTGCGGCTTGTCGTGAAACAAGGCCGGCTCGAGTTGGCAGTGTGCGACGATGGTCGGGGATTCGATGTTGCGCAACCGCCGGATGCCGGTCACTACGGCTTGCTTGGCATGCGCGAACGCGCTCGCCTCTGTCGTGGCGCGCTCACCGTGACCTCGGCGCCGGGCGAAGGGACGTGTATCCAGTTTGTTGCGCCTACAAGTGAACAGCGATGAAACCAATCCGTGTTTTGATCACCGACGACCATATGATCGTGCGCGAAGGGCTGCGGCTGATCCTGGAGACGGCGCCAGAGATCGAGGTGGTGGGCGAGGCGAGCGACGGCGCCGAGTGTCTGCGCTGCGTGGCGGAGGCTGCGCCCGATGTAGTGCTGATGGATTTGCAGATGCCAGGCATCAACGACAAACTTCATCAAGGAAGTGCGCGAGAAGGTGACCGAAGGCACGTCGGCGCTCTTTCTGCTCAGCGCCAACGCCGTGCAGGATCGCGTGATGGCTGAGTTCCAGGGCGTGAACATGGAACTGATCGCGTCGAACCTGACCGCCGAGCAGGAAGTGACGCTGCGCGAGGAGTTCGGGGCATAATGCAGTTTTGCGAAGCCGGTTGACTGGCAATCCTCTTGAAGAGAATTTGTCAGTCACTTGCTCGATAATGGCAAGCGCTATTCCAGAGATAGGATCGAAAAGTACAAAGATAGTGAACATGTTCGCTCAAAGCTGGGAGAGTCCATTGATGAAAACGCGTGCATTTCTTGTGTTATGCGCCATCGGATTGGCGCCAATTGCGCTTAGCTATGGAGCCATGCCATCGGTCAGTCTGGATGCCCTCTTTGGAGTCACCGTTGATAGCACAAACCTGACTCACATCCTGCGCGCCGTCATGGGACTCTACTTCGGTATGATTGTGATTTGGTTGTGGGGCGCTTTCAGCAGTTCGATGGCAGTCCCGGCGTTGGTCAGTTGCGCAGTCTTTATGCTCGGACTCGCCGCCGGGCGCGGTTTGAGTTTCGTCCTGGACGGTATGCCGCACTGGTTACTCGTCGTCTATGCCGTGGTTGAAGTCGTCCTGGGGGCGATCGCAATTGTCCTGTACCGGATGCACATTTCTACAGATGCGTCGGGGGCGAAACGATGAGTGATCAGCAATCGGAAAGCGCTATCCATACACTAGCGCACAAAATCGGGTTTGACCCGGACTACTTGAAAGCATTTCAGCGCAAGCTGTTCATCGAGGGGCCGCAAAGCGCGCGGCGCCTGACCAACTTCTTCGTCCTGCTGCTGCTGGCGACCGTGATCGCCACCTACGGGCTGATCGCCGATTCGACGGCCTCGGTGATCGGCGCCATGATCGTGGCGCCGTTGATGGGGCCGATCATGGCGACGGCCGCGGCGGTGGTGATGGGGTCGGCAGAGCGGGCGCTGCGCTCGCTGGCGCTGGTCGTGGTCGGGGTGCTCAGCGTAATTGCGTTATCGATGGCGCTGACCTGGCTCGTGCCGGACGTTGCGATTTCATTTACAGAAAACGGGCAGCTTTCGTCGCGCATTGCGCCTGGGCTGTTGTCGCTGCTTACGGCGTTGGCGTCGGGCGCAGCTGGCGCCTTCATCACCGCTCGCGAGGAGATCGCCGACTCGATGGGTGGCGTGGCGATTGCGATCTCGCTGGTTCCGCCGCTCTGCGTCGTCGGCATTGCGCTGCGCGTGGGGGAGTTCGGCCCGGCCAGCGGCGCGTTCATGCTCTTCATCACTAACTTTCTGGCGATTCTGCTGGCTGGTGGGTTGACCTTCCTGCTTGGTGGGTTGGGGCGGCTGGCAATTACCGATGAGAATGTGCGCACGCGGCGCAACGCTTTCATCGTGGTGATCGTGGCGACGCTGCTGATCGCCATTCCGCTGAGTTTCACCACCTATAACGTGGTCAACAATGCTCTGGAAGAAAGGGCAGCGCTGCAGGAAGTCGACGCCTGGCTCGACGGTGCGACCTATCACATCATCGCCGTCAACGTCAATGACCGCACAGTTGTCGTGACCGTGGATGGCCACGGTGAGCTGCGCCCGTTGAAACCGCTCGCAACTTCCTTGGCGGCAAGGTTGGGGCGCCCAATCCTGGTCAACCTGCGCGTCGTGCCATCACAAATTGAGTCATCCGATTGAAAGTCTGGTGAGCGCTGATTCTCATTTGGGCTGAGTCGCTGATCCTGGCGACTCTGCGCTCAGCACCTTTTCTTCTCAAACATCTCGATGCCACTCTGACCAATCATTGCAACCCTTAAAACCTTACGAAAGTGTCAGGGTTTTGATTAGATGTTTCAGGTCAAGATGTGCTAATATGGTGAGGCTAGATATAGGTTTTGTCAAAGCAGAATAATGAGTTGAACATCGGAGCCAATGACACCCGTGGCATACCCACCAGCCTCCTACATCTACACCCAAACTGCGCTGATTGCTCTGGTCGTTGCCTTCTTTGCCTGGCGACGGCGCAGCACGCCGGGCGCCAGACAGCTTGCTGGAATGCTCACTGCAGCAGCCTGGTGGTCGCTGGCTGAAGGAATTGAGGCCGCCGCGCCGACGCTGGAGACCAAAGTGCTCCTGTCGAAAATCAGCCACATCGGCATTCAAGCCATCCCTGTCTTTTTTCTGCTCTTTATGTTGCGGTTCTCAGGAGGTTCTGCCGATCTCCGCAACAAGTATGAACCTTATTTGTGGCTTGCACCGATGCTTGCTGTTCTCGCTGCGTTCACCAACGATCTACATTTTCTCTTCTGGCGACGCGTGGAATTGGTGCAGTCACCGCTGGGCGTCGAGTCAGTTTATCGTCATGGCCCGCTTTTCTGGATTTCGACGGCCTATCTGTACCTTCTTATCCTGGCAGGAACGACCATTCTAACGCGGAGGATGCTTTTCTATCAGGGCGTCTATCGTCGGCAGGCTGGCGTGCTGCTTGCGGCGACGGCGGCGCCCTGGCTGGCGAACGTCGTCTATCTCTCCGGCGTCAATCCGTTGCCCGGTTTCGACTGGACGCCGTTGGCCTTCACTGTGAGCGGTGTTTTGCTGGCCTATGCCATCTTTCGGATCGGGCTGCTCGATCTGAGGCCGATCGCCAGGGCGGTGCTGTTCGAGCAGATGGGCGATGCTCTGCTTGTGGTCGATGCGCAGGGTCGAATCGTCGATGCAAACCCGGCAGCTGTTGATTTCTTCGCTGCGAGCAAAGCGATCGTTGGTCGCCGGGCGGCTGACTTGTTTCCCACAGCAATGTTTCAGGTGTATGTCCACGATCAGGACGAGGCGGTTGTCGTGCTGGAGCGACACGGCGCAGCGTGCCAGCTCGACGTACGCATCACCAGGTTGAATGATACAGATGGCGTATCGAACGGCCGGCTGATTGTGTTGCGCGATACGACCGACCGCATGCACATGGAGGAGTCTCTGCGTCGCAGCGAGCAGCGATACCGCACATTGGTCGACAATGCACCGTTTCCAAGCATCGTTTGTAGTCTGGCAGATGGCGCGTTGCGATACGCGAATTTCCGTGCGTGCGATTTGCTTGCCCTGGCGCCGGATGAAGCCAATCGATATCACCTGTCGGACTTCTTTGTCAGCCGAAACGAAGGCGATGTAGTGCTGACCTCGATGCGAACACAGCATAAAGTCTCTGACCGGGAAGTGCAGCTGCGATCAAGGGGAGGGCGAGAGTTTCCGGCGCTCCTCTCCACCGTGACTATCATGTACGAAGATGAAGAGGCAATCCTGATTTCTCTCAACGACGTCACGATGAGGCGTCAGGCGGAACAGGCGCTGATCGATGCGCGCATCGAGGCGGAAGCGGCGTTACGCGCCAAAAGCGAGTTTCTGGCGACGATAAGCCATGAACTGCGCACGCCGCTTTTCAGCGTGATCGGTCTTGCCGAGGCGCTGCAGGCTGAAACTTATGGTCCACTCAATGAGCGTCAGCGCCGTTCGCTGGGAATGATCGTCCAGAGCAGCGACCATCTTGCCAGGCTTGTCAAAGAAATCCTCGATCTTTCCCGTTTGGAGGCCGGCGCTGTGCAATTGAACCTGGAGATGACGTCGATTGACGAAATCTGTCGTAGTGCGCTCAATGCCGTCCAGACGCTGCGTTCCAATGAGGCTGCCCCTGCGAGCTATTTCATTGATCAAGACGGCTTGACGATGATGGTGGACCCACGCCGGCTGCGCGAAGTTCTGGTGCATCTCTTGAACAATGCCATTAAGTTCACCCCAGATGATCGTCGCATCGGTCTGGAAGTGATGGCGGATTCGGAGCATGGATTCGCCTGCTTTACCGTGTGGGACGAAGGGATCGGCATTGACGAAGATCGTCAATCCCAGATTTTCCGCCCCTTCGCTCAGTTGGACAGCGGGCTTGCACGTCGCTACGAGGGTATGGGGCTGGGGCTTGCTATCGTTCGTCATCTTGTAGAGCTTCACGGCGGCCAGGTGACGGTCGCCAGCAAACCGGGCGCCGGCAGCCGCTTCATCGTCACGCTTCCGCTTGAGCTTTCGCAGCCGCAGGCAGAAATGATAGCAGCGTAATGTGCGCGTGCGTCTTTGCGTCTCTGTGTCAAAGTGGGTGGCTTGATAAACAGTTGGTTACGCCTCCAGCCAGGCGCGCAACTGTGCGTAGACTTCGGGGCGGTCGAGCAGATCGAGATGATGCATCCCATATCCAGTCCAGCGCTGCGCCTCTGGGATGCCAAGATGATGCTCTTCCACGGCATGGTGACCGTGTGCGCTGGCGAGCGGAACCAACCCGTCGCCGATCAGGTTGCTCACGTAGCCAGCCTCGCTCTCGTCGAGTGCGGCGGCCACGGCATAACAGCAGACGCCGTCGGGCAACGGCAACGGACGGCGCACGTCGTGGTTGTGGGCGAAGCGATCGTGGTCGCGCCAATCCTCGTCGAGCAGGCTGCCGTGCCGCAGGTCGGTGATGCCAGCGCTGCGCAGCTTGCCAACGCGTGCTAGCGGCGCCGTGTAGGAGACCAGGCCCAGCCCGATGTCGATCCAGTTGCCGCTGCGCTCCCACGGTGAGCCATGATGTGGTGTGCCGAGAAAGAGCAGCTTGCGCAGCGATTGAGGCCAGCGATGACCTGCCTCCGCTGCGTAGTGACACGCGCTGCGCGCCACCAGCCCGCCCATGCTGTGCCCGACGATCACCAGCTCGTCGATCGGCTGGGGCCACTCTGCCAGCGCCGCCTCTAGCAGATCGGCGAGAATGCGGCCGTTGGTCGAGATGTGTTGCCCGCTGTTGTAATGCGCGTAAAGCGGTGTGTAGCCGAGGTCACGCGCCAGCGCTGCGCCGTGATCGTGTCCCTTGCGCCGCCACTGCCGGTCGTTCATACACAGCCCATGCACGAGCACGACGACCTTGCCTGTCGCAGCCTGCGTTGCATCGCGCCGGTGCAGCGTGGGCTGGATCGCCAGCGGGTTGTTGGTCGCCGCCAGGTGATCGCCCACCACGCCGTTGAGCACAGCCAGCAATGCCTCGCGTTCGTCCGTCGTCGCCGACGCTTCCAGCAATGCTGTGAATGGCGCCAATGCCAAGTCAAGCACGCCGCCGACCAGATGAGTGACGCCGCGCACGTTGCCGTAGACAAAACCGGTGATGCCGCGCGTGCGCCGCTCCGTAACGGTGGGGCGGATCTGCGGCGGCGCGGTTACGGTGGCGTGCATCGTCTCGACCAGGTCGGTGATGCGCGTCGTCGCCGTGATTGCCAGCCGGCTAAAGCCGCGAATGTCGGATGGGCGAAAGTGCACGGTTATGACTCCTCGTTGGGTGCAGCCGGAAAGGCGCCGGGCCACGGCCCAGGCGGCGCGTCGGGCAGCGTGCGTTCGTCCTGCTCCTCACGCACCAGGCGAAAGCCGCGCGCCTGATAGTTGCGCAGCGCATGCGGTCCATCGAGCGAGCAGGTGTGGACGGTGACGCGATTTGCGCCCTTTGTCCAGGCGCGTTCGATGGCGGCGGTGAGCAACTGCCCGCCAAAGCCGCGCCCGATAAAGTGCGGCAGCAAGCCGAAGCTATCGATCTCCACCGAACCGTCATGATGCGGCAACAGCTCGAAGTAGCCAACTGGCGTGCCGCCAAAGACGCCGTACCAGGTCTCGAAACCGGGTTGACTCAGCAACGCCTGCCAGTCGGCGTAGCTCCATGGCAACCGCATTATCCAGTGCCATCCGCCGCCGACCGCGGTGTAGAAGAAGCGGCTCAGTTCCGGCGTCAGAATTTCGGCGCGCACCACCGTGCACGGTTCAGCCGGTGATTGCGCCGGGCGAAGCTGGCTGCGGTCGGTCATCTCCAAATGGTAGGTCGTCACTGTTCGCTGTATCATCATGCACTGGATTCCTTACCTCTTACTTGCTTGTGTATTGTGCACTCTGCGGCTTTGCGCCTTTGCGTCAAAGGCTCACGGTACAGCTGTTTCCTCAGTAACTTACCTTGAGCAGACGGGTCTGTGAGTACATGCCGGCTTTCTCCAGCGTCTGCTTTGAGAAGTGATTGTAATACCAGCAGCCAGCAATCGCCGTAAGTTGCTGGCGCGCGCATTCATCCAACAGCGCGCCAATGATTGCTGCACCGACGCCTTGGTTACGGTGCGCCTCGACCGTGATCATGCCGATGCTGGCAGCGGCAGGGTAGAGCGTGCTGCGCTCGATTGCGCCATAGCCGACTGGGTTGCTGTCCCGCTCCGCCACGTAGATTTGTCCATCAGCGACGCGCCACTCGACGCGGTCGAAGAAGTCGCCGATCAGCACAGTCATCTGAGCGATGTCGTCGTTGCAAGCGCGGCGGTGCGTCAAGCCAGAGGGCGCCGGTGGACGCTGCGCACCGGGGCGCACCTGGAAGAAGTACGCCTGCTTTTCCAGCAGCCGGTAGTCGTCGAGCGCGTGCGCCAGAAAGAACTCGTCGCAGGTCGGGACGTAAGCTTCGCGCGCTTGCTCCAGCTTGCGCACTTGGGCGAAGACACGCTGACCGAGATGACGATAGGGCGCCGCCAGGCTGAAATGCGTGATCAGGCGCTGGTTGTGAAGCGCCGTCCAGCCGACGTCTGCCTCATCCACCAGGATGCGGTAATGGTGCGCTTGCAGGAGGTGATCCTCAAAAAAGGAGTCGATGGGCGACGCCAGGGTCAGCAGATGCGCCGTCAGCGCCGGCTTAATCTCCGGCAGGTCGATGGATTGGAAACGAATGTTCATGTGGCGCTCACGGATTGGCGGCGCGCGTCTGCGAAACCAACGCCTCCAGAAAGCCGCCCGCTTCTGCCCGCTCCAGCACGGTGAGTATCGTGTTGACCAGCTCGCGCGCCGCTGCGGGCGTCAACTCCACGGCGACGCGCGCCGACGGCCCCAACGCCTCGTTCACGAAGTCGATGGTGAGCGCATGTTCCAGCGGCGCATGAAAAGGGTGATCATACGCCACGTTTGCCTGGCGTACATCGAACCAACCGCCTGCACCCTTGCCGCAGCCCTCGACGGCCACTTGATTGACGATCATCGTGCACATGCTCAGCTCCTCAAGTGCTTCTCGAAAAAGGCGAAGACCTTCTGCCAGCCGTCCACCGCCTGCGCCTGCCGGTACATCGGGCGGTCGTAATAGAAGAAGCCGTGTCCGGCGCTGGCGTACATGTGAAACTCGTACTGCTTGCCGTGTTGTTTCAACGCCTCCTCGTGTTGGGCGACCTGCGCCGGGGTTGGGCTGTGATCCTCCTCGCCGAAGAGACCGAGCAGCGGGCAGCTCAGGCTTGCCGTGTAGTCGATGGGCGCCACCGGTCGATTGGGCGTCAGGTCGGCTGCGCTCATCACCACGCCGCCGCCCCACAGATCGGCGCAGGCGGCAAAGCCCGACACACGACATGCGGCCAGATAGGCGTGCCGTCCGCCCGAACAGGTGCCAAAGACGCCGACCTTGCCGTTGAGGTATTGCAACGATTGCAGAAACCGCAGCGCCCCTTCGACATCGCCCACTGCCTGGTCATCGGGAACCCCGCCCGCTGCACGCACCTTGGCTGCCACGTCGTCCGGCATCCCGTGGCCGGCGCGGGCGTAGAGATTGGGCGCCAGCGCCGCGTAGCCGTGCGCAGCGAATTTGCGCGTCGCCTCGAAGTACCACTCATCCCAGCCCGGCATGTGATGGATCAACACCGCGCCTGGAAAGGGGCCGGGGCCGAGCGGGCGCGCAAAGTAGGCATTGATTGTGTCGCCGTTGGCGCCTCTCAGCGGGATCGTTTCTGCCAGCATTCCTTGATAGACATCGGTTGGCTGCATGTTGCCTCCTGGTTTGAAGGAACGATGGGCGAGTACAAACGCTCAGATCCCCATCGTGTGCAGAAAGAGGGTGAAGTCCAGATCGCCCGGCGAGTGTTCCTGCCCCGTCAGCAGCGCCGCAACCTCACCGCGATGATACGTGCCGTGATTGACCACGTGCACCAGACAATGCCAACGCACGCGTTCCCGGTAACCGCCTTCCTCGACTGCGTAGCGCGTGATTCCGTCCATGTCGGCGTCGGTCAGCCGCGCCAGGTAGGCCTGCATGGCGGCGGCTTCGGCGCGCCAGAAGGTCGCCAGGGCGTCCAGGGTCGGGAAGTCGTCCGGCGTCAGCATTTCGGGCCAGTCACCCGTTTCCAACACCACGCGCCATGCGTGTTCAGCTTCCAGCAGGTGCACCAGGGAGCCAAAGATCGTGCCGTAGCCGGGGTCGGGGACAGCGGGCGCGTGCAGTTGTGTTGGCGTCAACGCGGCGGCGGTGGTCATGATGCGTTCGTTTGCCCAGGCGTTGTAGGCATAGAGCAGGCGTATATCGTCGATGCGCATGATTGATCAGGCTCCGATCACAACGGTCCACGGGCGAATCTGCCAGGACGTAACCAACCCGGCTTTGACATACGGGTCGTTGTGCACAAACGCTTCGATGACCTGCGGATCGTTCACCTTGAAGATGAGTAGGGCGCGATCCACCGGTTCCGCCAGCGCGCCGGCCATCACCAGTTCGCCGCGGTCGTAAGCAGCCTGTGCGCCAGCCAGATGTTCGCTGCGGTAAGGCGCGCGGCGCTCCAGGATGTCCGCAACATATTCGTAGAAAAGAATGTAGTACATGAGGTTGTGTCCTTCGTTTGGGAAATTGTCACGCAAGGCTGTTTCAGGCAGCATGTCTAGCGACACCGGGAACAAAGAAAACAGTCAACCTTCCCGGAAGCTCTGAGCTTCCGGGAAGGTGAGCATACCGCTATTCTCAGGACAGGACAAACTTCGTCGGGTTATCCGTGAATTGTGTCCAGGCGATGACGGTGTGGGGCGTGATCTCGAACAGACCGCCATTGTTCCAGTCGTCTGCTGTCGGCGCATAGCCTAGCGCCGCATACTTCGCCCGATACGCCTGCGCGATGGCCTCCGCCAACGCTGGCGCTGGCTTGTCGATGGCGCGCGCCATGCCATCGACGATCACGACATCGTTGCCGCTTTCCAGGTGCATGGTGACGGCTGGCTGTGCGGTGATGTTGCGTGCGTGGCGCGTCTCCGGGCTGCCATCGAAGTAGATTTTCTCCGCCACATAGACCATCCACTTGGGGACGGCGTGCGGGCGGCCGTTCGGTCGCACGGTGCAAAGCCAGTAGTTGACTGCGTCGGTCAGCCGTTGTTCGACATGACTCCACGGTACGAAGCTCTTGGCGCCTTCGATATAGCCAGTTGGGAAGCGGGGACGGATTGCTTCAGGTGTTTTCATGGGTCTCCTTTTCATTGTGCCTTTTAGCCTGTGAATGGCTGGCCAAAGCGCTCGCGGTGCGCCACCGTTTCCAGCGGTTTGCGTCGCTTCTTGCCCTTCCTCACCGACCTGGCAGGGTAGCCAAAGGGGATGATCGCAAAAAGGTCGAGCGTCTCCGGCACACCGAGCACCGGCTTCGCTGCGTCTAGCCCGTGAAAGCCGACCCAGTTCGAGCCGATGCCTTCCGCCCACGCCGCCAGCATCATCGACTGGATGGCGCGGCTGGCGTCGGAGACGGCGTAGGTGGTGCGTTCGATCGCCACGGCGACTGCCAGCGCCGCCTCGGCGATATACGGCCCGCTGCGCGCCAGCGCGCCGAGCTGCCGCAGCGTCTCGCGCTCTTCCACGACGATAAAATGCCAGGGTTGCAGGTTCATGCTGCTGCCAGTGAGCCAACCCGCTTCGACGATGCGCCGCACCGCGTCGGCAGGAATCGGCTTATCGGCGTAAGTGCGCACTGCCAGCATGGTTTGGATTGCTTCGTATACGTTCATCTCTGTCTCCTTTCCACCCATCGAGTGCAAGTGATGCACCCGTCGTCGGTCATCGCCTCCGGCGTGACATGGCGCCTTTGCCCCAG
>CALJMI010000016.1 GCA_937981885.1 uncultured Caldilinea sp. | reverse complement strand
CGGCGTTCCTGAGCGAGTTTCACGCGCGCGGCTGGCGCAAGGCGTTGGTCTTTTGCAACACACGCGCCGAGGTCGAAGCCTACGCAGCAGGACTCCGGCGAACCGGTTCGCCCTTTGGTCAACAGATTTACGTCCACTATTCCAACCTGGATCGCCAACGCCGTCGCGAGATCGAAGAACAGTTCGCTCAGGCTGGCGCGGCGATCTGCTTTGCCAGCAGCACGCTGGAGTTGGGCATCGACATCGGCTCGATCGACGTGGCGATCCTGATCGGCGCGCCGGGCAGCGCGGCGGCCTTTGCGCAGCGCATCGGGCGCGCTGGCCGTCGTCAGCAGACGATCCACGCCGTCGCCTTCTATCGCTCGCCGTTAGAGGAGTCGCTGTTGCGTATACTCATCGCTGCACCCGAACCGACGCCGACCTCGACGCCTTTTCGCCCCTCGGTGGCAGTGCAGCAGATTTTCAGCCTGCTGTTGCAAAGTCCGACCAGCGCATTGCGCTTGCAACCGCTGGCTGATCTCTTCACCGGTCTGCTCGCAGTTCACGACCTCGAAGCAATCCTGGGACGGCTGCATGAACTTCGCTACTTGACCACGGCGCGCGCCGGCGAGTGGCGCGCTGACGACCGGCTCAAGCGGCTGGTCGATCAGCAGGCGTCCGAACACGCGCCGTTGAGTCTCTACAGCAATATCCAGAACCGGCCAGCGACGCTGAAAATCCGCGACCAAAACAGCCAGCAGATCGTCGCCGAAGTCGATCCCTTGTGGCTCGACCGCGAGGTGCTGACGCTGGAGGGCCGCCCACTCGATGTGAACTGGTTCGACGGCGAGGCATTGTGGGTGACGCGTGGGCGCGACCAGACGGAACAGACAAAGCTGCCTTTTCTCTCGGCGCGCCAGTTGCTCAGCTTCGACCTGGCGCAGGCGTTAGCGAGCCAGGTCGGGCTGGCGCCAGGCGACGCGCCGCTGGTGGAAACGTCGGGCGGCTGGTTGCTCTTTCACTGGCTGGGCGATGTCTATGGGCAGGCGCTGCTCGACCTGCTGCGCCCGCACCTGGCCGTGAGCGCATCGTCGCAGCCAGGGTTGGCGTTGTTGCTGCGCGAAGAACCGCGCAGCCTGCCAGCGATCAACATCGAGCAGGCGACGCGCTATCTCTACGACCACGTGCGCCAGTATGAGGGGATGCTGGCATTGGGCGCGTACCAACATCTGCTGCCCTGGTCGCTGCGTCAGCGCAGCGTCGTCGCACAGTTCGACGCGCAGCGTTTCGTTGACGCGGTCGTCCGGCTGCGCGTTGCCCGAAGCCTGGACATCATAGCGGAAGAGTTGGCGCAATTGCTACAGCCGGAACGATAATCGCCAGCCTACGGCTTCAGCAGCACCTTGCCCTGCGTCTGACGCCCTTCGATGTAGGCGTGAGCGGCGGCGACATCAACGAGCGGGAAGATGCGGTCGATGCGCACATCGAGTTCGCCAGCCTGCACCCAGGCAAAGAGGTCATTGGCGCGCTGCAAGAGTTCGCTGCGCGTGGCGATGTAGGCGCCCAGACTCGGCCGCGTGAGATAGAGCGATCCCTTCTGGTTGAGAATCTGCGGATCAAATGCGCCAACGGGTCCGCTCGCCTGTCCCCATAGCACCATCATCCCGCGCGGTTTCAGACAGTCCAAACCGCCGGCAAAGGTGCTCTGCCCCACCGAATCGTAGACCACATCAACGCCGACGCCATCGGTCAGCCGCTTGACCTCGCTCACGAAGTCTGCCTGCGTGTAGATGATCACCTCGTCGGCGCCGGCGCTGCGCGCAAGCGCGGCTTTCTCTGTCGTGCCGGCGGTGGCGATCACACGCGCGCCCGTGCGCTTGGCGACCTGCACAAGCAAACGCCCGGTTCCGCCCGCGGCGGCGTGGATCAATGCAGCGTGGTTGGCGTTCAGCGGGAAAGTGCTCATCGCCAGATAGTGCGCGGTCATGCCCTGCACCATCAGCGCGGTGACCACATCGAGACCAAGCGACGCCGGCGCTGGCACCAGCTTTGCAGCCGGCGCAATGGCATATTCAGCGTATGCGCCGTTGATCATGCAGTAGGCGACGCGATCACCGACCTTCACATCGGTCACGCCCGCGCCGACCGCGTCGACCACGCCGCCCGCCTCCAGTCCAGGTGTGAAGGGCAACGCCAACTTATATTGCCCCGAACGCTGGTAGATGTCAATGAAATTCAGCCCGGCGTACTCGACCTTGATGCGCACCTCGCCGGCTCCCGGCGTCGGCACGGCGACCTCCGCCAGTTTCAACACGTCGCGTCCGCCGGTTTCGTGAATTTGGATTGCTTTCATTGTGTTGCTCACGATCAACTCCTCACTCCAATCGTTATTGTACAGTGGCAACCGTTACGTTTCGCCCCTCGCAATTCGCCCCTATTTTGTAGGCAGCCAACGTTTCTCCAGCTTGCACACCATCGTATACGCCGGATCGAACACATTGCCAACCTCGTAGTCGACTGCCTGACCGAGCAGCGTCTGCGCGTGGATGGCGGTCATGCCGTATTCATTCTGCAGCCAGCGCGCCATTTCGGTGGTGGCGTGCTGCAGCGCCTGGTCGAGCGGGCGCGCATTGCCGGCGGTGAAGATATGCGTGGCGTTTTCGCCGCGCGGCCAGAAGATGCGCCGTCCCTTCTGCACATCGACCGTGAAGCGCACGTCGCACGAAATCTCGACGCCGGCGCCGGCGATTTCGCCTGCGCCTTGCCGGGCGTGCCCGTCGCCTAGAAAAAAGAGCGCGCCCGGTTCAAAAACCGGAAAATAGACCGTGACGCCTGCCACAAAACCGCGGTAATCCATGTTGCCGCCCTGCGGCCCTGACGTTGCGGTCGAAATCGCCTCGCCGCTCGCTGGCGCCACGCCAAAGCAGCCCAACATCGGCGCCAGTGGCAGCGTCATGCCACCCTCAACGACAGGATCGACAAGCGTCGCCGTGTTGGCGGCAACATCGACGCGCCAGTGACTGCGCCGACGTTCGCCCGGCGGAGGCCACGGCAGATCGCGCACGAACTCTGGATCGACCACGTTGGGCGCCAACATCGTGTTGCCCCAGCCGTAGCTGCGATTGGGCGTAATGGCGTCGAGATGCACGACTAGCGTATCGCCCGGCTCGGCGCCTTCGACAAAAAAAGGGCCGGTCATCGGGTTGCCGGGCGGGGTCGCCTGCACGCGCGCGGCGTCGAAGCCGTGCGCATCGACTGTCGTCGTGATGACGGTGTCGCCTGGCGCGATGTGCAGCACCGGCGGCGCGGCCACAAGCACGTTGTAATAGCGCGTAGGCGTGAAAGTATGGATGGTCATAACAGCCCTTTCCTAAGCGTATGCGCAAGTTGCGTGATTGGATTGACAGTGGAACTGTACCACAAATCGGGGATCAGGGCATGTTTGTGGGCAGAGCAAATGCGCGCAGCATTCCGGCTTTGCACGTGGAATTGCACACGGAACCGCAAAGAACGCCTGGCAAAACAGGTGCATTCTCTGCGGTTCTGCGTGAAGTAAAATTCCGCAGCGCTACAGCACCGGTGAAGTGCGGTTCACCCTATGCTGCGACAGCCAGGTCGGTGTCATTCTCTATCATCACAGGCATCGGCGTACGCGCCGCCACTGTCGGCGCCGGTTCGAGCACGATCGGCAGCGAGTGCCGTTCACGCACAAGTCGGTCGATTTCGGCGGCCAGTTCCGGGTTCTCGCCCAGGAAAAGCTTGGCGTTCTCGCGACCCTGGCCGAGACGAATGTCGCCGTAGCTGAAAAAGGCGCCGCGCTTGGCAACCAATTCTTCACTGACGGCCAGGTCGAGCAAGTCGCCCGCTGTGCTGATGCCTTCGTTGTACATAATGTCGAACTCGGCGGTGCGGAAGGGAGCGGCGACTTTGTTCTTTTTGACAGTAACGCGCGTGCGGTTGCCAACGACCTGATCGCCCTGTTTGATGCTCTCGATGCGGCGCACGTCCAACCGCACGCTGGCGTAGAACTTGAGCGCCATGCCGCCGGCTGTGGTCTCCGGATTGCCAAACATCACGCCGATCTTCTGACGAAGCTGATTGGTGAAGATCATGCAGGTGTTGCTGGCTTTGACGACGCCGGTCAGCTTACGTAGCGCCTGGCTCATCAAGCGCGCCTGCAGCCCGACGTGGCTGTCGCCCATCTCACCCTCAATCTCGGCGCGCGGCGCCAGCGCAGCCACGCTGTCGACCACGACAACATCCATTGCGTTGGAACGCACCAGCGCCTCGGTGATCTCCAGTGCCTGCTCGCCGGTGTCGGGCTGACTTACGTAAAGACTATTGACATCGACGCCGATCTTGGCGGCGTAAACCGGGTCGAGCGCATGTTCGACATCGACAAAGCCGCAGATGCCGCCGCTGCGCTGCGCCTGCGCGATGGCGTGGAGACAGAGCGTCGTCTTGCCCGAGCTCTCGGGCCCATAGATTTCGACGATGCGCCCGCGCGGGTAGCCGCCAACGCCCAGTGCAATGTCGAGACTCAGACTACCGCTGGCAATCGACTCGACATTGAGTTTGCTGGCGTCGCCTAACTTCATAACGGCGCCTTCCCCATATTTCTTGTTCAAATTAGCAAGCGTTGTCTCCAACGCTTTGATCTTTCCTGTCTCCATCCTATCCTCCCGGACTTCCTGTTTGCGCGCCTGTGCCACGGTGATTCCCCCTCGGCTGAATTGGTTGCGAAATAACTATCAATGCGGCACAGTTTAGCACAAATGTTCGCATCTTGTCAACCATGTTTTTTGACAGTTTGTTATCCGCTCCTATAATCAGCACTATCGCACATCGGTTGTGCATCCTGTAAACAAAGCTGCTTCGCAACGCCTGTTCGGCTCCCCTGTCAAAATTTGCCACTTCAGTAGTACGATTTGGACGAAATCTGTGTACCGACGCAAATTAAACCGAGCCTGGGATACGTTGAGGTCGATGCCGATGCCAGCCATCGCATCTGACCGGTTGGTCGATTTGCATAACGATCTGACGCTCTACGATACGACGATCGCACAGGAATTACGTGAGTTTCTGCGCGGCAATGCAGTCAATCGCAGTCGTCTATTGGTGGATGAAGAGTTGGAGGAGATGCTGCGCTCTTTCAAAGCGGAGACGCCAGCCGAGATGGAGTGTCGCCGCGATATGCTGCGTTACAAACGGCGCATCGACGATGTGGTCAGCGAACTGCTCCACATGATCGAGGGTGGATCGACCAGTCGCCGTAGCGTCAGAACTCCCCGCGAAAAGAAACATTCAGCGGATCGCAGCAAACCCGAGACTGAGACGAGTTAAAGATCAATCCCCATATCGCGCGCCAGCAAATCCGCCAACGTCTCACGACGTTGAATCAGCGTGGCTGCACCCTTGTCAAGCCAGAGCACAGCCGGTTTGCGCGCCCCATTGTAGTTGCTCTGCATCGCCAGATGATAGGCGCCGCTGACCGGCACGGCGAGCAATTCGTCCGCCTCCATTGCTGGCAATGGCAACGCTTCGATCAACACATCCCCACTTTCACAATAAGGACCTGCAATCCAGGCAGGCCCCAGCAGCGGACGATCCGGATCGATCACCGGCAGCGCGCTGTAACGCGCGCCGTAGAGCGCCGGACGCGGGTTGTCCGCCATGCCGCCGTCGATGAAGAGCCAGCGCCGCGTCGCCGTCTGTTTGACTGCGCCGACAGTGTAGACGGCGACGCCGCCGCGCGCCACCAGGCTGCGCCCCGGCTCCAGGTGCAGCGACGGCAGCTTCAGCCCGCGTTGACGGCAACCCTCCGCCACGCGCTGCGCCACAAAGCGCACATAGTGCTCAACATCCGGCTGCGGCAGGTCGTCTTCGTGATAGGCGACTCCCCAGCCGCCGCCCGGACAAAGCGACTGCGGACTCCAGCCGGTGGTGGAGGCGAGTTCAGCGACCAGGTCGAGCACGGTCTCTAGCGCCGGTCCGATCGGGGCTGGGTCGTGAAAGTGCGAACCCTGATGAAAGTGCAGACCGCTCAATTTCAGCCCGTGGTCGATGCAGAAACGCACCGCCTCCATCACTTCCTGCGGCGACATGCCAAATTTGCTATCTTCTTGTCCGGTCTGGCGATAGGCGTGCGTATCGACTGCCACGCCAGGACGCACGCGTAGCCACAGCGAAATGTCTTGATTGGATGCACGCAGCATCGGCGCAAGGCGGTGCAACTCCGTCGGATTGTCGACCACGATCACGCCAGCGTGCCTTACTGCCATCTCCAGGTCGGCAGCGCTTTTGTTGACGCCGTGCACCAGGATGCGGTGACGCGGGACGCCAGCCGCAGCGGCAATGCCGATCTCGCCGGCGCCGGTGCAGTCGAGCCAGAGATCGTGGCGCTGCGTCCATTGCGCAATGGCACGCGACAGATACGCCTTGCCCGCATAGGTCACCGCAGATTCGCCCGGATAGTACCGCGCCAGCGCAGTGTGATAGGCTTGTGCGGCGGCGTCGAGCGTGGCGGCGTCGAAGCAGTAGAGCGGCGTGCCGTATTCCTGCGCCAGCGTCCGCACGCGGCAGCCGCCGATCAACAACTCTGCGCTGCAGTCAGGGGCGCCTGCGGGTGCATAGGTTGCGGTGATCGGAAACAACTCGAGACGACGTTGGATCAGCCCCGCGACTGCATGCATGGATTCACCTTTCGATCAGAACCAGGATAATGCCGACCAGCGTGACGGCGATGCCGCCCAGCGTGATCAGGCTGGGAACCTCACCCAGCAGCAGGACGCCGAGCACGATGCCGCCGGTCACTTCCTGTGTGGCGATCAAGTTGACGCTGGTGGCGCGCATCCGGCGCAGCGCAGCGTTGTAGAGTGTGTGCCCCAGCCCTAACGGAACCACGGCAAGCGCCATGATACTGATAACCGCCAGCGGTGTGTAGCCGCCCGCTGAAAAGTTCAATGCAGCCAGCGGCGCCAGCCACAGCCCGCCCACCAGATAGACCGCTCCCGCATAGACCAGCAGCGACATCCGATGACGTTGGCGCCGGCCTGCAATGCTGTAGATGGCGAAGGTGACCGCGCTAAGCAGCGCCAGAGCATCGCCGATGAGCATCCGTGAATCGAACTGCGGCTCGAAGCCCGCCATGATCGCCACACCGAGCACCGCGACCACGACGCCAAGCCACTGCCGCAGGCGCAGCGTCTCGCCCAGAATCCACCACGACAGCAACGACGAAAAGACCGGCGCAGTGTAGACGAGCGCCAGGCTGTGCGCGATGGTGGTGAAGTTCAGCGATGCGATATAGGAGCCAAAGTGGATAGCCGCCACCAGCCCCACGATCAAGAGCATGGGAAGCTGGCTCAACGTCGGGCGTACATCGCCGCGCACCAGCCCCACGCTCAACACCAGCAGCCCGGCAAGCAGAAGACGCCCGGCCGCAATTTCGTAGGCGGTCAGGCTCTCTGCCGCCCAACGCACCAGCACTGGGCTTGTACTAAAAAAAAACACTGCGATGCCGACCAGCAACAGCCCGCTGCGCGAGACGACGTCGCTGGTCTGCACTTCCGGTTGTGGGCGCAAACCAGAAAGAGATCGGTGCTAGAAAGGGGTGGCGATCAAAGAAGCGAAGGTGCCGAAGACCATGCTGAAGATGATCAACAGGCTGACAATGTAGAAAATCTTCTCGTTGCGCGACAACTTTCTGCGGGCCATAAGCGTTTCAATGCTCCTTTTGTAAATTCAGCCTCCGAGAGACCAAACATCTTGCGAACATAGACGACACACTGATTCGATTATAGCACATTCGCCCACAGATGTGCATACTTTAGCCCGCTGCCGGTGTTAAAAAGCACTACGCGCTCACCGGGCTTGATCCACTTCTGTTCGAGCAGATGAACCTGCGCGGCCAGCGTCGCCGCCCCCTCCGGCGCCGGGAAAACGCCGCTCGCCGCGCCCATCACGCGGGCATAGCGCAGCATCTCCTCGTCGGTCACGGTCAACGCCACGCCGCCGCTCTGTCGGATCGCACGCAGAATCAGGAAATCGCCGATGGCGATGGGCACGCGCAGCCCATCCGCCACGGTTTTGGCGCCCTGCCAGAGTTCGGCGTGTTCGACGCCCTGCTCGAACGCACGCACGATCGGCGCACAGCCGCTGCTCTGCACCGTGACCATGCGCGGGCGCTTCGATCCGATCAACCCCATTTTCTCCATTTCGTCGAAGGCTTTCCACATGCCGACCATGCCGGTGCCGCCGCCGGTCGGATAGATGATCACGTCGGGCAGTTCCCAGCCCATCTGCTCAGCCAGCTCATAACCCATCGTCTTTTTGCCCTCGACGCGATACGGCTCCTTGAGCGTGCTGACATCGAACCAGCCATGCGCGGCGACGCCCTCGCGCACTTTGACGCCGCAGTCGTTGATCAGCCCATCGACAAGCGTGACATTGGCGCCCAACTCGCAACACTCGACCTGAAAGAGGCTGGGCACATCTTTGGGCATGTAGACGTGTGCAGGCAGCCCGGCAACAGCGGCGTAGGCGCTCATGGCGCAGGCGGCATTGCCAGCGCTAGGGATCGCCAGTTCGCGCGCGCCCAGCTCGTAGGCGCGACTCACCGCCATCGCCAGCCCGCGCGCCTTGAAGGAAGCGGTCACATTCAAGCCTTCATCCTTGATGTAGGTCTGCGGACAGCCGATCTGTTCACCTAGCCGCCGGGCATGATGAAGCGGAGTCCAGCCTTCACCCAGGCGCAGCATCGCCCAGTCGTTCTGAACAGGCAGCACCTCCTCATAGCGCCACAGACTCGGCTCGCGCGTGCGCAGCGCCTCTTTAGTCAGGGTCAACGCCGCCGCGCCCAAGTCATAGCGCGCCAACAACGGCTTGCCACAGTCGCCGCACAGGTTGAGCAGTTGATCCGCCGCGTAGCGCTTGCCGCACATGCCGCATTCGAGATGAGTCAGGGTCGATTTGGTGCGCGCCATCAGAATATCCTCCGTGAGTTGTTGCGAGAAAGGAGCGGGTTCGATGGGCGAGAGGCGAAGCCCCTCAGCGGTGCTCGTGTCGCTCATCGCCTATCGGCCATTATGCTGGGCGCTCCTGTGTCTACGCAAACTGGCGAGTTTCCAAGATTGAGCCAAAGTCGGACATTGCGCTATTCCCGGGGCTAGACACAACCTGACAAATATGCTAACGTCCCTTCAGCACTCTGGGCGGTAGGTTTACTTCTACAGACGGAGATGTTGCAAAAAAAGTTGCTGAGATCAAGCAGTAGTCAGGCCCCGATTTGCACGTTTGGGGTGGCAGCAATCTGTTGCAGACGCTGATCAGGCATGATCTCGTCGATGCGTTCTGGCTGGTGATCTATCCGATCACGCTGGGCGGCGGCAAGCGGCTGTTTGGCGACGGCGCAATCCCGATGGCGTTTCAGGTGACGAAGAGCACAGTCACGCCCGGTGGCGTTGTTGTCGTGAATTATGCGCGCGTCGGTGCAGTCGGCGCCGGAAACCTGTAAGCAAACTGAACCAAGAGCCTGTTCGCCATTTGCGAAAAGGCGCCTTCTTCAATTCCAGAAAGTGAGGATAGAAACTTGACCGAAAATATTTCTGGCAGCGCCAATGATCAGCGGTCGCAGCGGTTCTATTATGGCGCAAGGGCTGACCTACAGCCAGGCGATCTGGTCAAGCCTGCTTTTCCTTCTGCGCCCGCTCAACAGGATGGCGCGACGCCCTATGTCTATCTGACCTCCAACCTGGATGCGGCAATTTGGGCGGCGGAACTGGCAGACGGCCAAGGTCCAGGCAGAGTCTACTGCGTGGAGCCGACAGGCCCAATTGAGGACGCATTGGAACCGATGGCGCAACTCGCTCCGGGTGGCCTAACGATGACATATCGCTCCCGACAGCCGCTACGGGTCACGGGCGAGGTCACAGAATGGCGTTACTACCACGGCACGCGCGCTGACCTTAAGTCGGGAGACCTGATTGAGCCAGGCCATCGACCAAACTACGGCGACCAGGATCGAACAACAGCTTACGTCTATTTCACCCGCACTTTGGATGCGGCCACGTGGGGAGCGGAGCTAGCAGCCGGCGACGACCCCGGAAGAATCTACATCGTGGAACCAACCGGCCCGTTCGAGGATGATCCCAATCTGACCGACAAACGGTTTCGAGGCAACCCGACGAAGTCATTTCGCTCACGAGCGCCGCTGCGGGTCACAGGTGAGATCACGGATTGGCAAGGGCACCCCACCGAGTCGCTCAAAGCCATGAAGGACGGTCTTGAGCGACTGGCAAAACACGGCGTGGAACCAATCGAGGATTGAAGGGCCAGAGCGTATACTAAGGAATATCTATGCCAAACCATCAAATCTACGCAATGAAATTTGCAGACATCTACCAACTCTACGTCGCCAAAACCAAACGCAAGCAACGCACACAGGCGGAAGTCGACCAGGTCATCTGCTGGTTGACCGGTTATGATCAAGCGGGGCTGCAACAACAGATCGACCAGGGACATGACGTGGAAACCTTTTTTGCCCAGGCGCCAGCCATGAACCCCAACCGTGCGCTGATCAAAGGCGTCGTCTGCGGCGTGCGTGTGGAAGAGATCAACGATCCGTTGATGCAAGCGATCCGTTACATGGATAAACTGGTTGATGAACTCGCCAGGGGCAAGGCGATGGAGAAGATTCTCCGGCAATCAGTTGCGTGACGGTTCAGGTTGCGCACTAATGAGCAGATCGGGGTGGGGTGGGCGAAGACGGGGGTAAGAGGGGATGCACCGAATGTCTTCGGTGCATCCCCGTCACGCCGAAGGCGATGACCTACGGAAAGACTTCTCTCAGCCAACTGATCACTGTCAGGTCGCTAGGCGTGGTGCGTCTTGCCACACTTGGATAGAAGTCAAGCAGGCCACAGACAGGAGAAGTGCCTCCTCCATCGCATTGAGAGGCTACATGGACAGCATCCACAACCGGGACAGTTTTGCCCAGCTTGCTGTCGAAGAAATATTGATAGATAGGGCTGCCGCTGTGCCCGCCGCTGGTGTCGCAGGAATGGTTGAAGAGGCGATTCCACCCGTCAGGTCCTGGGAAGCTAAAAGCGCCAAATTTGCAGGTGGCTGTATCACCATAAAGCCGTTGCGGCTGGCAGTTCACCGGCACATCGGGACGCGTTCCGCCACAGGCGGGATAGCCGCGATTGTATTGGTTGTTTGCCTTCAACGTTGTGGCGGTGAGCGCCACATATCCCATCCAGCCTGTCTGGTCTCCCAGCCGATCGGGGATCACGATCAGGCCCCAGTCCCACTGCCGTGGGTTGGTTGTGTTAGGATTGCGCCATTGAGGGTGGGTGAAATACCAAGCCGTCTGTCCCGGAGCCGGGTTGGGTGAAATCGTGGAAGAGCCGTAGGGGAATGTGCTGCCATCGCGTCCAGGACTCACTGTAAAGGTGAACCAGTTGTCTGTCCCTTGCTGGTTGATGCAGTGCGCTGCCGTAATCAGGTGACGCGGGCCGATCAACGTGCCGGTGCAGTTGTTGCTGAAGTGAGAAATCGTGCGCCACGGCCACGCCGTCGTGGGCGTACGGATGATGCGCGTGTCAATGCCGTTGCTGCGCGCGGCTGATTGTACAAGGTCGTTATCTGCGTGCAAACCGTCGTTGCCCATCGTCTGAACAACAGGCAAAAAGAGCATACGCAGCTCTTCAAGCGCCGATGGATCGTCGATGCCCTCGGTTGCACTGGTAAGCCCGGCTTGAATACGGCATTGGTGAATCTCTTCCAGCATACTTCGATTCATGTTGATAGCGAACTCATGGCGCGTTGCGGTATTGAAGACATGTAGTAAGGTGTCCTGCACAGGGACAGTGTCCGCTGGTCGCTCTTCAGGGTCGGTTTCACCCGGATCATCGGGGGCGGGATCAGCTGGTTCGCCAACTGGCTCGTCGATCAACGCGCCGGTTGCAACATAGCTCACTGTAAGAAAACGATTAATGGTCACAGGCCTAGTGGGGGGCGGGTCTGCAGAAATTGCCCGACGCAACGCATCAAGATCGTAAGGATCGTCGCTTATGCAGGGATCGGCGGTTCTCACGGTTGTCGGTTCGTCCACCGACGGTTGTTGGAGTTCGGCCGCATGCACGTTTGCAGCAGGCAGCAACGACCCGATCAGAAATGCGCCAACAGCGATCAGCACCCAGAGCCGTCTCCGTAGGCAAGGCGCCGCCAGCCTGACAAATGCAACGCCAACATCAGCAAGGTAAGGGAAACGCATTTTGAATCTCCTTTTCAAACAGAGCGAGTGGGCAGCGAGTCCGCAAATTACAGCGTAGATTCACTGTTCCTCCTCATACAAGAGGCATTCAAGATACCTTGCCGGCACAGTTGGTGAAATACATCCATCCACAGCTTTCATGTGGCGTCGATCACAGCAAAGTTCATTTGAAACAGCAACTTCCAAAAAACGACGGCGCCGTATCCGCCTGAAAGGGTGTTCCTCGATGGCAAACATTACTCCACACGCACCTGTGTATAGACTTCCTGCTTATTGCCGTCCAAATCTTCGACAATGAAGCCGACAACGTAATCGCCCACAGCGGCGTCGAGTTCGACCCAACGCATCGGTTTGCGTCCAAAGGTGAGCACGCCGCCCGCTTCGATGAAACGGCCGACCACGCGCCCGCTGTTGTCAAGGTCGAGCCACTGCTCGTCGACGGTGAACGTGTCGCCGACTTCAGGCAAGATTTCACGCGGCGCGCCGGTGGAGCCGTCGCCGGCAAAGCCAAAAACTTGCTGAAAGACGCCGTTGCGGAAGTAGAGACGAGCGCGGCGCTGTTCGCCGTCAGCAGCGTAGGTGTAGACGCCGTCCACGCTGTAGACTGCATCTTCGTAGGTGGCGCCGTAGCTTTCCGGCTGCAGGGCGACTGTCACACGGTTCTCGCCGTCCTCGATGGCGAACATCAGCGGCTCCCACTCGAACTCGACCACGAACGCCCCTTCGCCCCATTCCGGGTAGTAGACGCCGTTCAGTTCGCGCGTCTCGCCGCTCTCCAGATAGTCCTGATCGGCCACGTAGATGGAGTTTGCGCTTCGGTCGTAATAGCCGGTGAAGAAGTAGATGTAACCGACGTTTGGGCCATCCACCTCCATGCGCAGCGTGATCGGGCGCCCCGGCGCAGCCACATCACCTGATTTCTCAATGGCGCCGACGGTGATCTCGCCGGCAGCCGGCGCACGCACTGCCGCAGCTTCCGGCGCAGCAAGCTGCCGACTCGTCGATTCGAACTTACGCCCCGTGTAATGGAACGCGAGAAAATCGTCCCATAGCGAGTCCTGCGCAAAGCGATCCGCCACCACTGTGTACGAGGTCGGCCCCGCAACCGGCGACTTGTAGAGCTGAGAGTTGGGGAAGTAGATTGAGACGCCGGTGGCGCCCGGTTTGTCTGGACCATTCTTGTCGGCGACGACGGTGCTGCGAATCGCCGACAGCACAGCCTCCCCTGCGGCAGCAGCCTGACGACCGCCTGCGTCCTGCACGAGTCGCACAAAGTGACCCAGGTCGATGTAGGAAGCGGGCACCTCTTTACCAAAGATGCTGGTGAAGGACTGTGCGTAGCTGCGCGCCTTGGCGACATCGCGGTCGCGCACCGATTGCAGTGCGTAGGCGTATTCGTTGACCGCGTCAAGCAGCGCCGGAACCTGGCTGAGGTCAATGGCGGCGAGCGTGACGTTGCGCCCCATCTGCGCTGCAGTCTCGCGCGCCGACGGCACGCTGCCGATGCCAAAGAAACCGCCTGCGCGCCCATAGAGATCAAGTCGCTGTTGCTCGTCGGTGATGCGTGCGTCTTCGTCGATATAGCTGCTGACGATGACCTGTCCCAATTGCCCGCCGTCGATTCCCGGGTTCTGTTGCAGCGCGCTAAGGAAGCTGGCATACGCCCAGCCCAGCGCCGGTTCAGTTTCTTGTGAGAGCACGGCATATCGCGCGTGTTCGGCGAGCGCGCTCAGCACCTCGATGTGCCCCATCAGGCAGGCGTCCATGCCGATCAACTCAAACTTGTCGATGCCGGTTTCGGCGCGGGCGCGGGTGAGCGCAGCGTCGATCTCTGCCAGAAACATTTGATTGCCCAACGCGTCGACGATTGGAGCGCGCACGCTGGCGCGGCTGCGGTCATTGCCGGGGTCAGGGTCGCTCCAGCCGCCGGGCCAGCCCATGCCATGGTCGGAGAGGATCAGCACATATTTGTCGGATGGATAACTGGCGACCGCCCACTTCACGAAATCGACGAGCGTGTCGCCGTTCGCCATATTGACCTCGCCCAAATCCTCGATCAGCTCCGAGCCAAGACGCATCAGGTCGTCATCGCGGGTGACGTAGTAGCGCCGCGCGCCGTGCCAGTTGCCATCGCCGTCGAAGCCGCCGCGATAACGGTCGATCTGACTGACGATGCGCACCTGGTCGTTGGAGCCGACTCGCTCCGCCTCGTTGAGATCGATGAAGATGTCCTTTTCCAGAATCTTGTCGTCGGCGTCCTGGTAGAACATGATCAGCCAGGTCTGGCTGGAGTCACCGCTGGCACCGAGATTGACGACGGGTGCAGGCTGGCTTTGCTGCGCTGGGCGAGGCGTGGCGATCACGGGCGCAGCAGGCTGCTGACCAACTTGCGCAGGCTGCTCAGCAATTTGCGATCCACCACCGTTCCCGCCAAAGCCATTGAAGAGCGCAAACGGTCCGATGCACATCAACAGCACTACGAGCAACGCGATCAACATTAGCGGATTGCTTGGACGGGCGCCACCACCGCCAAAGCTAGGCGGGCGCGACGTGCTGCCGCCCCCACCGGACGAAGACCCACCGCCACTTGGTGGGCGACTTCCGCCGCTCGATGCTGGCGGGCGCGCGTCGCGCGTCGGCGCATCGGCGCGCTCACGTCCACCGGCGGGCGGTTCGCTACGACGGCGACGCTGCGTGGTGACGGTGCGCGGTTCATTGTCGTTGGCGGCAAAATAGATACTTGTGGGCGGGACGGCGCTGGCAGTCAGCATTGCAAGATGCTGCACTGACGCCCATCGATCAGACAGGATTGTGCGCATGAGGTGTACTCCTGGAATTAATATCTTCCGGGAAGCTTTAAAGCTTCCCGGAAGATATGGATGTGCAACCTGGAATCTGGGAACGGATTCTACTCGATGGCGCCCGCTTCACGCAACGCTTCGATTTCAGCAGCGTCGAAGCCACACTGCAACAGCACTTTTTCGGTGTCGGCGCCCGGCTCCGGCGGCGAGGCAGGCATTGACGCTGGTGTACGGCTGAGACGCGGCGCTGGCGTCGGCTGCGTGACGCCGGCGACCTCAGCGAACACCCGGCGAGCGATGTTGTGTGGGTGCAGCGGCGCTTCGTCCATGTCGAGCACGGGCGCGACGCAGGCGTCTGTCCCTTCGAGCAGCGCGCACCACTCATCGCGCGTGCGCGTGCGGAAGATGGGCGCAAGTTTCGCGCGTTGCTGCTTCCAGGTTGTCGGGTCATAGTGAATGGCAAGGTCGGGGTCGTCGATGCCCATCTTCTCTAAGAACAGATGATAAAACTGCGGCTCGATAGGTCCGATGGCGATGAACTTGCCGTCGCTGCATTCATACGCGCCGTAGAAAAATGCGCCGCCGTCGAGCAGATTGGCGCCGCGCTGGTTGCTCCACAGCCCGGCCGCCTTGACGCCGTAGATCATTGTCATCAGATACGCGGCGCCGTCGGTCATCGCTGCGTCGACAACCTGTCCCTGACCCGAACGCTGCGCCTCCCACAATGCAGCCATCATGCCCCACGCCAGCATCATGGCGCCGCCGCCAAAGTCACCGACCAGGTTGAGCGGCGGCAGCGGCTGCTCCGGTGCACCGATGGCATGGAGCGCGCCGCTCAGCGCAATGTAGGTGATGTCGTGACCGGCGGCGTGGGCGAGTGGGCCATCCTGCCCCCAGCCAGTCATACGCCCGTAGACGAGCCTGGGATTGCGCTCCAGGCAGACATCCGGCCCCAACCCCAGCCGCTCCATCACGCCAGGGCGAAAGCCCTCGATCAGGGCGTCTGCCTGCTCGATCAGACGCAGCGCAGCGTTGCATCCCTCCAAACGTTTGATGTCCAACCCGACGCTTAGCTTGCCCCGGCTGGTCACGTCGAAGCGGCCAAGACTCAGCAGGCTGAGCGGGCGACGCACGGCAGACTTACGCTCGATGCGTACAACCGTGGCGCCCATGTCGGCAAAGAGCATGGCGGCAAAGGGGCCGGGTCCGATGCCGGCGAACTCGATAACTGTGAGACCCGCCAGCGGCCCCTTGCCAGTGGATTGCTGCGTCACATTACACCGCAAACATCTGGTCGCGCTCGGGCCCGACCGAGACATAGTCGATCTTGATGCCAGCCAGCTCGCTGATGCGGTGCAGATAGGCGCGCGCTTCTTTGGGCAGGTCGTCCCAGTGACGACAGTCAGAAGTCGGCGTCAGCCAGCCATCCCACACTTCGTAGACGGGCGTCACGTGCATCAGCACCGGCGTGTCGGGCATCGAGTCAGTGACGATGGCGCCGTCGGGCAGCTTGTAGCCGATGCAGATTTTGATGATCTCAAAGCTGTCGAGCACGTCGAGCTTGGTGATTGCCAGACCGGTCATGCCGTTGAGCCAGGCTGCGTAACCGATCGCCACGCCGTCGAACCAGCCGCAGCGTCGCGGGCGCCCCGTCGTGGCGCCAAATTCGCCGCCGATCTCGCGCAGTTTCTCGCCGTCGGCGTCATGCAGTTCGGTGGGGAAGGGGCCATCGCCGACCGCAGTGCTATACGCCTTGACAACGCCGATCACGCGGTCGATGGTGCGCGCAGGCAAGCCAGCGCCGGACGCAGCATAGGACGCAGTCGGATTGCTGCTGGTCACGTAGGGATAGATGCCCCAGTCCAGGTCGCGCATCACGCCGAGCTGACCTTCGAGCAGGATGTGCTTTTTCTGTTCGATGGCGCGGCGGGTCATCGGTACGGTGTCGATGATGCGGTCGCCCAACTTCTCCCGATAGTCCATACAGAGTGCGTACAGTTCTTCGCCATTGAGCGGCTGCCCACCGAGAATTTCGATCTTACGGTTGACGGTGCGCAGTGCGTTGTCGAGCCGCGTCTCCAGCCACTCTGGCTGCAACAGGTCGCCCATGCGCAGACCGGCGCGCGCCGATTTGTCGGCGTAGGCAGGCCCGATGCCGCGCTTGGTCGTGCCGATGGTGTCCTTACCGCGCGCCGCTTCCTCCAGCACATCCAGCTCGCGGTGATAGGGCATCAGCATCTGGGCGCGTGTGCTGACCCAGAGGTTGCCCAGATCGACGCCCGCAGCTTTGAGACTCTCCATCTCGTTGAGCAACGACTGTGGATTGACCACGCAGCCAGAGCCGATGATGTTCTGCGTGCGCGGGTTGAAGATGCCGCTGGGGATCAAGTGCAGCGCGTGCTTGCCGTACGCGTTGATGACGGTGTGGCCCGCATTGTCGCCGCCCTGAAAGCGGATCACGACATCCGCTTCCTGAGCAAGATAGTCGATGACGCGTCCCTTCCCCTCGTCGCCCCATTGGGCGCCAACCACGGCGGTGACAGTCATAAGCTTCCTCTCCTTTTTTTTGTGTCAGGCAATCAACGCAAGTTGTTTTTCGTTCAAGTTGTGCAACCAGTCGGGCGGGTGCAGGAGCGGCATGGCGATCAATTCCTTTGGCTCAACTTTGTGCAGCCCACCACCATAAGATCGACCGTTTTGCACAACGTCGGCCATCGAAATACGATTCAGAGCGTCGAGCAATTCGATCATGCGCTCACGATTTCCAGCAAGCAAGCGCATCAACCCGCTGCGCGGATAGAGGTGAAGATAGACATTTGTGACCAGTGCATCCGACAAGTTCAAGAAAAAGCGAATCGGCACATCGGACTTGCCACTGGCGCGCCCCATGTAGGTCGCTAGGAATAACGATGGCTGACGTTGCTCCTGGTAATACCAGACTTCCTTCGAGGCGCACAGATAGCGTTCATGGATTTTCTGCGCCACGCCAGTCTGCAAGTATGACCAGAGTCCCGGATAGCGGCGCTCGACAATCTCCGGCGGCTGCGTACATGCAAGCAGATAGAGCGGCTGCACATACAGCGGCGCACCGTTCAGGTTGCGATCGATCACTGCATCCTTCAGATGACGCGGCCCCGGCAGGATCGGTTTGAGAAACTCGGCAGGAATGTCGTATTCGGCAGCCGTTTGCGGCGTGACGATGAAAAAGTGATTGGCGCCTGTCGCCATCCCACGCTTGACCGCAAAGAGATCGCCGAAAGTCAAATCGTTGGAAATATGCCTGCGTCGTGGCTGATCGATTACGAACGACCATCGCTGCGCGTCAGCAACAACGGATTGCGCCAGATCGCGCGTGACTAATGGACTCAGCACATTGCCGCCATAGGTGTACAGAAAACGTGCATCTTGAGAGGGTCGTCGCTTGCGATAAGTGACAATACAGGAAGAAACAAGCGCATCATCAAACTGCACATCTGTTGGGTCAAACTGGTGGATTGAGAGCAACGTCACCCGTTGGGTTAAATACTGACGCAGGACGCTTCCATAATTGACTGTAAAAAACTCCGTGGGAATCAACCAGGATGCAACCGCATCTTCGGCAAGCACAGCGTCTGCCAGCAACACGAAATAGACATACAGCCCCGCCAACCCGCTCACCTGCAGGCCCAGTCGTGCGCGCACAATCTGCTGCAGCGTCACCTTCTGCACTTGATCGAGATGATGGTGACGGACATAGGGCGGATTGGTGCACAGCAAATTGAAGCGCCCGGCATTGCCCGGCTCCACCGCAAATGCCAGGAAATCTGTGTTCAACACTTCAAGCCTGCGTTCACGCCAAAGCGATTGGGCGACCTCGAAGTACGCCGGATCAATCTCAACGCCGACCGCCTCGCTCAGCGTGTGATCGCCAAGTTCAGCCAACAACGAAGAAAAGAACACACCGCTGCCAACCGAAGGCTCCAGAAACCGCAGAGGTTCTCCAGTGGTCAGATGCGTCAGCGTTGCTGCTGTCATTTGGCGGGCAAGCGCGTAGGGCGTAGAAAATTGACCCAGCCGATTGCGTTCAAGCGACGACTTTGCCGCATCGATTGAACGTTGCATCATGAACCGCTGGGTTTCCAAAGGATCAGCTGCCGAGTACTGCGTCGACACCTGCGTTTCTTTCAGGGTGTGTTCGCGACCGCCCAGAGGGAACACTGCTTCCAGGTCATCGAGTCGATGTTCCCAGACCCAATCAATTTCTTCTGATGCCTCATACCCTAGGTAACCTGCATCGAAATAACCACAAAGCAACAGGATCAAGGTTGCATTGTCGCCAAAGCGCGCTTTCAACTGTGCGACCTTCTGTGCTTCCTCCTTGTGACGTTTGTTCGTATTGGTGACATCACCCGCCGACTTCGCTTCGATCAAAATCGGGAGTTGATCGGGTGCCGCGCCAAATGGTTTCACGACGCAATCAATCGGCATCTTGATCGGTTTGCGTTCATTACCCACATAAACGTTCATATGAAAAGTAAAGCTGCCTGCCGTCAGGCTGTCCAGGGTGCGATTGGCGCCTGTGGGAATCTCCGTGTAGCCACGCTGAAGCAGCCATCGTTTCAATGCCGCAAGCTGGCGTTGTTCTTGTGCATTGCGCAGAAGTGGGTCAGCAATTGCACCGGACAGCCGGTCGGCTACAACGATGACCGCCCTATCGAGTTCCTGCGGCGTCGGATCACGGTTGTCTTTGAGCCAGACAAACAGGTCATGGTCGATCAATTCACCGATAACATCACAGATACGCTGCAGTGCACTGTCCGCTTCAGGTTTAGGCAACTTTGGAGGAATTCGCGGCGGCTGTGCATCCCTGCCTTCCATCGATTCAATCAGCGATTTGCTGACATAGGAAAGCCCCATCAGCCGATCACGCGCCAGCGGCGGTGCAGTTGCCATACGCAGAACTGGCAGCAACTGCGGATGCTCGTAAAGCGATTGAGGAGAGACATTGCGTAGATATTGCAACTTTTCGAGCGCATCTCGCACCTGCGCAATGCGGATCGAACGCTGGCTGCGGTACGTTTCAGGCGCATAGCGAAGAAACCAATCGTTGTAATAGTCGATCGATTGGCTGACATCTGCTTTCCAGAGCTGCGGCTTGTCCAGGTTGATCGCCATGAGCAAATGTCTACTTTGCCGACTCGCCGCCGTCCACCGTCAACACGGCGCCGGTGATGAAAGAGGCGTCGTCCGAGCAGAGGAAGGCGGCGGCGCGGGCGATGTCTTCGGGCGCACCCACGCGTCCCAACGGGATGAGCGGAAGCTGCGCCTCGAAAAATTCGGCGGGCATGGCGTCGAAGGCAGCGGTGTGGATGAGACCGGGCCGGATCACGTTGGAGCGGATACCGTAGGGCGCCAGCTCGATGGCGAGGCGGCGACTGAAGGCTTCGAGCGCAGCTTTGCTAGTGACGTAAGCGACGTCGTCGAACTCGCCGACGACGACGCCGATGCTGCTGATATGGAGCACACAGCCGCGCGTCTCGATCAGGTGTGGACGCGCCGCCTGCACCAGAGCAAAGGCGGCGTCCAGGTTGATGGCGAGCACCTGGCGCCACATCTCCATCGTCATCTCGTCGAGGTCTAGCCCGGCGGAGATGGCGGCGTTATTGACCAGCACATCGAGCCGGCCAAAGCGCTGCAATGCCTGGCGCACGATGTTGGCGGCTTCCACTGACACGTCCCCGCGAATGGGCAGCACGTCATGCCCAGCACTGTGCAGCGCATCGGCGTGCTTCTGCACGACATGTCCACGGCGCCCAACGATAGCAACCGCTGCTCCTTCTGTAGCCAGTTGCGCCGCAATCGCAGCGCCGATGCCGGTGCCGCCGCCCGTCACCAGAGCCACCTTGCCCGTAAATCTACGTTGAATCTCGGTTGTCAATCCGTGCTCCTTTGTTTGGTGTGTGGCATCGATGACGGCCTTGCATAGATGCCGCTCGCAGCGCCGTGAGCTCGTCTCCCAGCGCGCGTCGCTCTTTCACCGAGAACCTGCGGCTACGAGCCGCATCTACACATCTCCGCCATCTTTGTCCGTAGACGCCGCTCCCGTAGACGCCGCTCGCAGCGGCGTGATCTCGCCGCCCCAACACGCGCCGCTCATGCACCGAGACCCTGCGGCTATGAGCCGCAGCTACGCATCCTCGCTATCTTCGCCCGTAGACGCCGCTCCCGTAGACGCCGCTCGCAGCGGCGTGATCTCGCCGCCCCAACACACGCCGATCGTGCACCGAGACCCTGCGGCTATGAGCCGCAGCTACGCAATCCCGAGAACTACGCTCGCCTCCGCAACTCGCCCTTTCCTCAACCCCTGCCAATCGATAGCTGGTAGTTCGGCGCTTCTTTGGTAATGATGATGCTGTGCGGATGGCTCTCCTGGAAGCTGGCGCGGCTGATGCGCTGGAAACGCGCCTTTGCCCACAGGTCGGGCAGATCGGCGGCGCCGACGTAGCCCATGCCGCTGCGCAGGCCGCCCATCAACTGGAAGACAAAGTCCTTGAGCAGCCCCTTGTAGGGCACCTGGCCTTCGATACCTTCGGGCACGCTCTTGCCGCTGATGTCGGGGCTGGCGGACTCGCCCTGCGCGCTCTGGTAGCGGTCGCTGGCGCGGCCTTTCATGGCGCTCAGGCTGCCCATACCGCGATATTCCTTGAAGGAGCGCCCCTCGCGGATCACGATCTCGCCGGGCGATTCCTGCAGACCAGCGAGCAAGCTGCCCAGCATCACCGCCGACGCACCCGCCGCCAGCGCCTTGGTGATGTCGCCGCTGTAGCGGATGCCGCCATCGGCAACGATGGTGACGCCGTAGTCACGCGCAGCGGCAGCGCAGATCAGCACAGCGGTAAGCTGCGGCATACCAGCGCCGGCGACGACGCGCGTGGTGCAGATCGAGCCGGCGCCAACGCCGATCTTGACCACCGAGGCGCCAGCGTCCGCCAGGTCGCGCACACCCTCACGCGTGACGACGTTGCCCGCCAGGATCGGGATGGCGCCAAAGCGCCGGCGCAATGTGCGGATTGTTTCGATCACGCCTTTGCTGTGGCCGTGGGCGGTGTCGATGGCGACGGCGTCGGCGCCAGCTTCGATCACCGCTTCGGCGCGATGCACACCCGAGTCGCCGACGCCGACCGCAGCGGCCACGAGCAGCCGTCCGCGATCGTCTTTGGCGGAATGGGGATAGTCCTGTTTCTTAAGAATATCCTTGTAGGTGATCAGCCCGCGCAGATGGCCCGCCTCGTCGACTAGCGGCAGCTTCTCGATGCGGTAGCGGTGCAGAATCTCCTGCGCTTCGGCCAGGGTCGTGCCCAAAGGCGCGGTCACCAAGTTCTCTGAGACCATGTAATCGCTGATCGGGCGCGACGCGTCGGTGGCGAAGCGCACGTCGCGATTGGTGAGAATGCCGACCAGCCTGCCCGCTGCATCGGTGATCGGCACGCCGCTGATCTTGTATTTCGCCATCAACTGCTCGGCGTCGCGCAACGTGGCAGTGGGCGGCAACGTGATCGGATCGACAATCATGCCGCTCTCGCTGCGCTTCACTTTGTCGACTTCGGCGGCTTGCTCTTCGACGGTGAGATTGCGGTGAATCACGCCCAACCCGCCCTGCCGCGCCAGCGCAATCGCCAGCTCGCTCTCGGTGACGGTGTCCATCGCTGCACTCAGCACCGGAATGTTGAGCCGCAGCCTCGGGTGGAGCACACTGCTCAAATTCACCTCGTTGGGCAGCGTCTCGGTGTAACCGGGAATCAGCAACACATCGTCAAAGGTCAATGCCTCCGTTTCAAGCCGCGCCAGCATCTCCTCGACCGAATGTGCACCGTTGCGCGAACTTTCCGTCCTCACAAGCTGAGCTGTCACCATGCCAGATGCCTCCCTGGGTTCAGAATACCGCATATCGCGTTGTCTTGATGCATTTTAGCACTGCGCCAGAAGCAAAGCCAAGCGCACGACAATGTAGGGTCTATTTCCCGTCTCGAATCGCCATTTGGCTGACGCCTGCATCGGCCTGTTGTGTGCGGAGACATTGGACAGATGGACGGTGTGTTTGACAGGTAGGCAGGCAGCCTTCGATTGATGAAGATTTACAAAATAATCCGGTAATTGGCGTGGTCACCGCAAGCATGAGACGTCGGTTCACCTCACGTAGGTCATCGCCTCCGGCGTGACATCGTGTCTGGAGGCCGTCCGGCTGGAAGCCGAACCTACGATTACCGAATCTATTTATAATCTATTTATTAAACCCATGATTCACTGGCGAGCGGACTTTGCGGATGGTAAGTTACGTTCAAATCGGTCATGGCTGTGATACAGTATCGTTAACAGAATTTCTGTTTTTGTTTCGACAGCGTGTCCACATCGCATTCGTAGCAAGGTTTTATTGATGATCATCTATCCGGCAATCGATCTTCGCAAAGGGCGCTGTGTGCGTCTACGTCAGGGCGACCCCGCTGCCGAGACTGTATTTGGAGACGATCCGGCTGCAATGGCGCAGCATTGGGTCAACCAGGGCGCGGAGTGGCTCCACATCGTCAATCTCGATGGCGCGCTCGGCGCTACACAAGGCCAGATCAATGCCCTGCATCGCCCCAACAACATCTTGATTCAACACCCAGGCAGTAAAGCGGCGATGACGCCGGAGCAGGAGCTTGAAAGCCAACTGCCGATCAATCTGCGCTGCCTGCGCAAAATCCGACGCGCGGTGGAGACGCCGATTCAGTTCGGCGGCGGTTTACGCACACTGGACGATATTCAATTGGCGCTGGAGCTAGGCGCCGACCGCGTTGTGCTCGGCACTGTGGCAATCGAAAACCCGACGCTGGTCTCCGAGGCGTTGGCGCAGTGGGGGGCGGAGCGCATCGTCGTTGGCATCGACGCGCGGGACGGCAAGGTTGCCACGCATGGCTGGCAGACGACCAGCAACGTCGATGTAATCGAACTAGGGCATCGTATGATGGCGCTGGGTGTACGCCGTGTTGTCTACACTGACATAGCGCGCGATGGCATGTTGTCAGGCGTCAACATCGAAATGACCTCGCGGCTCGGCGATGTCACCGGCCTTCAGGTGATCGCCAGCGGCGGCGTGGCAAGCATCGCCGACATTGAAGCGCTCAAGGCGCACGAGCACTATAGCATCGACGGCGTCAT
This sequence comes from uncultured Caldilinea sp., assembly GCA_937981885.1. Taxonomy (GTDB): domain Bacteria; phylum Chloroflexota; class Anaerolineae; order Caldilineales; family Caldilineaceae; genus Caldilinea. Next base: position 103,593 of record CALJMI010000016.1, on the reverse strand, counting down.
CGTTGGGCAGGCAATTTACACCGGCGCGCTCGATCTGGCGGAAGCGATCAAACTCGGCCACAAGCCACTCTCACGGCGTAGCGCCGGCTTGATCCCAATTCGGTGGGAAGATGGCAAGCCACAATTTCTGCTGCTCTATAACCTCTTCTTCGAGCAGTGGCAATTCCCGCGCGGGGGCGTGCATCACAGCGAAGGCGACATGACCTGTGCACGCCGTGAGTTCACCGAAGAAGCGGGTTTGCCGGTGCGCAAAATCCACAAAGAGTGCCGCGCCGAACTGCACTACACAACTGTGATCCGCGGCTACGAGATCGAACGCACCATCGTGTACTATCTCGCCGAAATCGGCCCAGGCGAGATTCGCCTCGGTCATGAAAACCATTGCGAGGCGCGCTGGGTGTCGGCGGAGGAGGCGTGGGAGCTGCTGACCGAGACCTCGCCCGAACAATTGCCCGCGCTTGATGTCGCATTAGAGTACCTCAGCCATCTGCGCGTATAATAGATGCATGTTGGCGAAACGAATCATTCCTTGTCTGGATGTCAAAGATGGCCGCGTCGTCAAAGGCGTAAACTTTGTCGATCTGATCGACGCCGGCGACCCGGTGGCGCAGGCGCAGGTCTACGATAACGAAGGCGCCGACGAACTGGTTTTTCTCGACATTACGGCGACGCATGAAGCACGCGACATCGTGATCGACATGGTGCGCCGCGTGGCAGACAGCGTCTTCATCCCCTTCACCGTCGGCGGCGGCATTCGCACCGTCGATGATATGCGTGCTATCCTGCTGGCGGGCGCCGACAAGGTGAGCATCAACAGTGCAGCGGTCAAAAACCCGGCGCTGATCACCGAGGCGGCGGCGCGCTTTGGCAGCCAATGCATTGTCGTTGCCATCGATGCGCGGCGCCGACAAGGGGACGACCTGGCGGAACGCGGGACAGGTTGGGATGTCTTTGTCAGCGGTGGGCGCATCAACACGCATATCGACGCTGTGCAATGGGCGCGTGAGGTGGAGCGTTGCGGTGCTGGCGAGATTTTGCTCACTTCGATGGACGGCGACGGCACCAAGGAAGGCTACGATATCGAGTTGACACGCGCCATCAGCGATGCAGTCACGATTCCGGTGATCGCCAGTGGCGGAGCGGGGCGTTCTGAGCATTTCGCCCAGGCGTTGACCGACGGCGGCGCCGCCGCGGCGTTGGCGGCAAGTCTCTTTCACTTCCGCGAATTGAGCATCATGGCGATCAAGCAGGAGTTGCGTGCAGCGGGCGTGCCGGTGCGCTTCCCTTTGCAAGAATCTCCACAAGAATCGGGGATGGCGTCATGAAGCTGGCGAACGCAGAACTGACGCAGGAAATCCGTTTCGACGAAGCCGGGCTGATTCCAGCGATCGTGCAAGATGCACAGACGCGGCAGGTGCTGATGATGGCGTGGATGAACGCCGAGAGTCTGCAACTCACGCTGGAGATCGGCGAGACGGTTTTTTGGAGCCGTAGCCGGCAGGAGCTGTGGCACAAGGGCGCCACCAGCGGCAACACGCAACGCGTCGTTGCCATGCACCTGGATTGCGACGGCGATACGCTATTGATTGAAGTTGAGCCGGCCGGGCCGGCGTGTCATACTGGAGCAATCTCGTGCTTTTATCGCAAGATACTGCAAGGTGCATGATGCGACATGCGATTGTGAAGAAATACAGCGATTCATGACCCAGGCATTGAACGTGATCGTTAGCGGCGACTGGCATCGCGACCCTCTGATGAGCGACTATCATGCGGAGTGGTTGAGCGATATGCTTGTGGAGCGAGCAACATGGACTTCGCAAGCCAGCGTCCATCGCATCAACCAGCAAGTTGTCGGCGCGCCGGGCTATGTCTGGTTCCGCTTCTGGCTGGCGAACGGCGAACACATCCTGGAGAAATATTTCGATGACCGTGGTCAGTCGTTGGGCATGTACGCCCGCATCGGCATGAACGTTCCCCATCGTGGCCGCGGGCTAAGCATGTTGAACTTGCTGCTCGGCCTGTGGATCACCGACGATGGCCGCATCACCGTGCTCAACGAGGCCGAGTTCGACGCAGCGGTGGACAACGGCGCCATCTCACCGGTAGAAGCCGAGCACGCCGAACAGCAAATTCGTGAGGTGACAATGGCAATCGCCAATCGCCGCTATCCACCGCCGATCGTGCGCAACCTCAGCCTCATCGTGACAGAAACGACTACAGAATAAGATTAAGATAATGATTGCCATCATCGATTATGGGGTCGGCAACCTACGCAGCGTCTATAAAGCGTTTGAAACGGTCGCTGCGCCGCTTTGCATCCCGGTCGACATCGTCGACCGGCCCACAGATTTTACACGCTGGCGCGCCATCGTTCTCCCCGGTCAGGGCGCGTTTGGCGACAGCATCAACAACCTGCGTCGCCAGGGCTTCGAGCGGCCATTGCTCGACGCTGTGGAACAAGGTATGCCGCTGCTTGGTATCTGCGTGGGGATGCAGCTTCTGTTCGATTCCAGCGAGGAAATGGGCGAGCACGAAGGATTGCATCTGATTCCGGGGGCAGTGCGTCGCTTTCCCGACGCCATGCCCGACCCGCTGCATCCTGGCCGCGCACTGCGCATTCCGCAGATCGGTTGGAACGAGCTGACTTTACGGCGCAGCGACCCGTTGCTGACAGGCGTCCCCAACGGCGCGCACGCATACTTTGCACACAGCTACTTTTGCGACGCCACTGCCCCAGATGCAGTGCTGGCGACGACAGACTATGGCATCGACTATCCAAGCATTGTGCGCTATCGCAACGCCTGGGGCATTCAGCCGCATCCTGAAAAGAGTCACTCAGTTGGTCTGAAAATCCTGCGCAACTTTATTGCGATGGTGGCGAGCCAGGGTGCGTCCCACTAGATTGCCAGATAACCGCCGTCCACATCGAGCGCCGTTCCGGTGACGAATGACGCCGCATCGGTGCATAGCCAGAGCACTGCCTGCGCCACTTCCTCCGCCCGCCCCAGGCGACCGATCGGCTGATGTTGAAGCATGGCGCCTTCCAACTGAGGGTCATTGTGCAAAATCTCCTCAACCGGCGGCGTGCGAATCCAGCCTGGACAGACAGCGTTGATGCGCACCCCCTGGCTGGCATATTGCACTGCCGCCGATTTGGTTAACCCCAGCACACCATGTTTCGCCGCCGAATAAACCGGATCCCACGGGAAGGCGCGCTTGCCATCGACCGAGGAGTTGTTGACAATGACGCCGCCGCCGCTTGCAAGCATTGCTGGAATTTCGTATTTCATGCAGAGGAAGACGCTTTTGAGATAACCATCGACGGTGCAATCCCAGTCCTCCTCAGCGATCTCAGCAAGCCAGCCGCCCCGCCCGCCGCTGCCTGCGTTGTTGAAGGCATAGTCGAGGCGGCCAAATGCTGCAACTGTCTGGGCAACCATTGCTTCGACTGCAGCAGCCTGAGTGACATCTGTCTCGACCCAAATCGCCGATCCCCCGCTTGTGCGGATTGTGTGGGCAACGGCCTCACCGGTGGCTGCGGTGCGGCTGGCAATGACGACTGCAATGCCAGCGTTTGCAAAGGCGAGCGCCGCCGCTTTGCCAATGCCTGTGCCTCCGCCAGTGATGAGCGCAACTTTGCCGGTCATGATCTACTCCTTTTTGACAATGTACGATGCGTGCTGTAAGGTTGATAGCTATAGACTTATTTTACCCGCATCGAGTGGTTTGAACTGGACACAATGGCTCACAAAAAACGATATGTTCTTGTCGGCGCCGGAGGTCGCGCTGGTCTTTATATTGAGGCGCTCGCCACTACCTACGCTGACGTCGCTGAACTGGTGGCATTGTGCGACCTAAGCCAGACGCGCATGAACTGGTACAACCGGCAACTGGCTGAACAACTCGGCCTGGCGCCGCTGCCGACCTATCTCGCCCACGATTTTGACCGCATGATCGCCGAGACAAAACCCGACACAGTGATCGTGACGACGATGGACTGCACACACCACGAATACATTACGCGTGCAATGGCGCTCGGTTGCGACGCCATCACAGAGAAGCCGATGACCACCGACCTGGAAAAGCTGCGCGCAATTTTCGCCGCCATCGACGCCACGGGGCGGAGCCTGCGCGTTACCTTCAACTACCGTTACGCGCCAGCGTATACGTGCTTTCGAGAGTTGCTGATGACAGGCGTCGTTGGGCAGCCCAAGCTGGTCGATTTTTCGTGGCTGCTCGACGCCAGCCATGGCGCCGACTATTTCCGTCGCTGGCATCGTGAAAAAGCCAACAGCGGCGGGCTGCTCGTTCACAAAGCCACGCATCACTTTGATCTGGTGAACTGGTGGATCGACAGCTACCCGCAGAGCGTCTTTGCGCTCGGTTCGTTGAGCTTCTATGGCAAAGCCAACGCCGAAGCGCGCGGCGAGCATTACGACTACATCCGCTACACAGGCGAACCGGCGGCGGCAAACGATCCCTTTGCACTGCAACTCACCAGCCAGGCCGCGCTCAAGGGGCTGTACCTCGACGCCGAAGCCGAGACCGGCTATCTGCGCGATCGCAATGTCTTTGGCGAACCGATCACCATTGAGGACACGATGACAGTGACAGCGCGCTATCGCAACGGCGCCTTGCTCTCCTACTGCCTGGTCGCCTATGCGCCGTGGGAAGGTCTGCGCATCGCCATCACCGGCGACAAAGGGCGCATCGAGATGGACATCGAGGAGAGCATCACGCATCTGCTCGGCGAGGGCGAGGCGCAGGATGCCGCCGCCAGCAAGGGGCCTTTCAAGCACGCACGCATTCGCGTCCACCCGATGTTTGGTCGCCCCTACGATGTCGATGTCCCGACCGGAGCCGGCGGACACGGCGGCGCCGATCCGGTGATGCTGGAACAGATTTTTGCGCCCAACCCGCCGCCCGATCCTTTCCACCGTGCGGCGTCGCACATCGATGGCGCGGCATCGGTGCTTGTTGGCATTGCCGCCAACGAATCAATGCGGAGCAGACGGCTGGTCGAGATCGACGAGTTATTCAAGTTGGGATGACTGAGATGCCCATCAAGTAAATGGCATTCTCCGCAGGTCATCGCTCCCAGTGTGACGCTTTGTGTATCAACCATTTCGTCACGGCGGGGGCGATGATCTGCGAACTTTTATCTGTTTTACAAGCGTCTGGAGGAGAAATACATGGGCGTTACGACACGCAACGGCGTACTCAACCAATACAGCAGCCAGCTCACCCAAGTGCGCTCGCAGGTTGGCTCGCAGGCAATGCTCTACGGCGTCGGGCTTACGGACGAGGACATGCAGAAGCCGCAGGTCGGCATTGCCAGCATGGGGTGGGAGGGCAACACCTGCAACATGCATCTCAACGCACTCGCCAAAGAAGTCAAGGCGGGCGTGCAGGCAGCGGGCATGGTCGGGCTGATCTTCCACACCATCGGCGTCAGCGACGGCATTTCGATGGGCACGCAAGGGATGAAGGCGTCGCTGCCTTCGCGCGACATCATCGCCGACTCGATCGAGGCTGTGATGCGCGCTCAGTATTACGACGCCAACGTCTCACTGCCCGGCTGCGACAAAAATATGCCCGGCACGATCATGGCGGCGGCGCGGCTCAACCGCCCCACCATCATTGTCTACGGCGGTACAATCCGCGCCGGCCATTTGGGCGACCAGAAGCTCGACATCGTCTCGGCGTTTGAGGCGTATGGCAAGTGGCTGGCGAAGGAGATCACCGAGGAGCAACTGCGCGCAGTGTTGCGCAACGCCTGTCCGGGCGAGGGTGCGTGTGGCGGCATGTACACCGCCAACACCATGTCTTCCGCCATCGAGGCGCTGGGCATGAGCCTGCCCTATAGCTCCTCCTATCCGGCAAATGCTAAAGAGAAGATTGCCGAATGTCACTCAGTTGGCCCTGCGCTGCTCAACCTGCTCGAGCGCGACATCAAGCCGCTCGACATCCTGACGCGCAAAGCCTTCGAGAACGCCATCGCCACGGTGATCGCGCTCGGCGGTTCGACCAATGCCGTGCTGCACCTGCTGGCAATGGCGCGCGCCGCCGACGTGCCACTGACCATCGACGACTTCCAGGCTGTTTCCAACCGCACGCCGTTGCTCGCCGACATGAAGCCGAGCGGGCCGTGGGTGATGGAAGATTTGTGGGAGGTTGGCGGTGTACCGGCAGTGATGAAGCTACTGCTCGAAAATGGCTTGCTGCACGGCGACTGTCTCACCGTCACCGGCAAGACGGTGGCGGAGAATCTGGCGGAACTGCCAGGGCTCAAGGAAGGGCAGCGCATCGTGCAACCGATCACGAAGCCGCTGAAGCCGACTGGACATCTGCAGATTCTCTATGGCAACCTGGCAACGGAGGGCGCGGTCGCCAAGATCACCGGCAAGGAGGGCACCAAATTCACGGGGCCTGCCAAGGTCTTTGACTCCGAGGAGCTGACATTGGAGGCCTTGCAACAAGGGCACATCACGCACGGCGACGTAGTGGTGATCCGCTATGAGGGCCCCAAAGGCGGGCCAGGCATGCGCGAAATGCTCTCGATTACCTCGGCGATCATGGGCGCTGGGCTAGGCAAAAGTGTGGCGCTGATCACGGACGGACGTTTCTCCGGCGGCACGCACGGTTTTGTCGTAGGCCACATCACGCCGGAAGCGCAGGTCGGCGGCGTCCTGGCGCTGGTGCAGGATGGCGACCAGATCACCATCGACGCTGAAAACAATCGTCTCGATCTCCACGTCAGCGACGAAGAACTTGCGCGTCGTCGCGCCGCCTGGACAATGCCTGCCCCCAAATTCACCAAAGGGATGCTCTACAAGTATTACAAGACAGTTTCGTCCGCGTCCGAAGGCTGCGTGACCGACGCGTAGACGATAGGGAAATGGGGTGGTGGGGTGGTAAGGACTTCCCCATCTCCCCATTTCCCCACGACCCCATTTCCCCACTACCCCAACACCCCACAATCCCTTCTCCCACTTTCCCCTGTCCTACACCAACCGGGACAAATGCCCCTAGCCGCGATTGCAAAATAAAGGTATTATAGAGACAGGCTGGGCGCAAGGCGCCGGCAGTTCACCATTTTGATGATCGACCGGTCATCTTGACACCCTGCTCAAACGCATAACAATCACTTTGTCATCTTTGGAAAATGCCGCCGCATCAATGGCGATGGACGGCGCGGCGTTGCCGATCAGGACGTCCTATCTCGGTCCTGATTCGGCCCCGCCGATGATTCGCTCAAAGGAGAGCGTTCATGACCAGAGGCACAATCACCATCCAAACCGATCGCTGTAAGGGGTGCGGTCTGTGCATTCAGGCGTGCCCACAGCATGTCCTTGCCTTTGGCGAGGAGTTCAACGCGCGCGGCTATCGTCCGGTGCAGCTCGATGAGCGAGACCATTATTGCACCGGCTGTGGCGTCTGCGCCATCGTCTGCCCCGACGTCGTTTTCACGGTCTATCGTCAGCCGATGCGCCGCGCGGCATGAAAGGCAATGAAACGCGGATGACGCAGATTGCGCGGATTTGTACGGATTCTCTATCTGTCAATCTGTGGTAATTCGCCGAATCCGCGTCATCCGCGTGCTATCAAACTCTGGAGGTGAATATGGCGCGGGAATTGTGGAAAGGGAATGAGGCGCTGGCAGAGGCGGCGATCCGCGCCGGCGTCGAGGCGTTCTTCGGCTATCCGATCACACCGCAGACGGAGCTGCTCGAATACATGGCGCGGCGCATGCCTGAGTTGGGGCGTGTGTTCTTGCAGGCGGAAAGCGAGATCGCCGCCATCAACATGGTCTATGGCGCCGCCTGTGCGGGCGCGCGGGCGATGACCTCCTCGTCGTCACCAGGCATCAGCCTGATGCAGGAAGGGCTGAGCTATATTGCGGGCAGCGAGGCGCCGTGCGTGGTTGTCGACATCATGCGCGGTGGCCCAGGGCTGGGCAACATTCAGCCGGGACAAGCCGACTATTTTCAGCTCACCCGCAGCGCCGGACATGGCGATTTTCACCCACTTGTGTTGGCGCCGGCCACCGTGCAGGAAGCTGTCGATCTCACCTACATCAGCTTCGATCTGGCGTTCCAGTATCGCACAATTGTGATTATTGCCGGCGATGGCGCGCTGGGCCAGATAATGGAGCCGGTCGAGATGCCGCCAATGCGCGAGGTGAGTCGTGAGCGGCCAGATTGGGCGCTCACCGGCGTCAATGGCAGGCAGCCGCGCACGATCACATCGCTGTATCTGGACGCCGACGAACTCGAACGCACCAACCTGCAGCTACAAGAGAAACTGCAGCGCGTCGCCGCCAACGAACAACGCTGGGAAAGTTACATGACCGAGGACGCCGACTTTCTGGTTGTCGCCTTTGGCACGGTGGCGCGCATTGCGCGATCTGCGGTGCGCACGGCGCGCGCAGCCGGGATTCGCGTCGGACTCTTCCGCCCGGTCAGTCTGTGGCCCTATCCTGCTGCAGCGCTGGATCAGATTGTCAGCCGCGTACAGGGCGTCCTCGTGGCGGAAATGAACGCCGGTCAGATGGTAGAGGATGTGCGCATAATCGTGCGCGGGCGCGTTCCGATTCGTTTTCTGGGACGCATGGGCGGCGTGATCCCAATGCCCGACGAAATCGCCGCCGAGATCAGCCACATTGCACGCGTAAACCATCGCGGCAATGGCTCGAATGGAAAATCCCCTTTGATAGAGAGGAGTACAATCCTATGACGATGTTGCTGGAAGCAGAAGCGCCAACCACCATAACGCCTGATTGGGAGCTGGTCTATCAACGTCCAGAGGCGTTGGTCGATGCACCGACGCACTACTGTCCAGGCTGCTCGCACGGCGCGGTTCACCGTATGGTCGCCGAAACAATCGACGAGTTGGGAATACGCGGCTGCACGATCTGCGTGGCGTCGGTTGGCTGCGCAGTCTTTGCCTACAAGTATTTTGCGCTCGACAGTTGCGAAGCTGCGCACGGCCGTGCGCCGGCGATGGCGACCGGCCTCAAGCGCGTCCTGCCCGACCGCATCATCTTCACCTATCAGGGTGACGGCGACCTTGCCAGCATCGGCGGCAACGAAATTCTGCACGCCGCGCTGCGCGGGGAGCAGATCAGCGTAATCTTTGTCAACAACGCGGTCTACGGCATGACTGGCGGTCAGATGGCGCCGACGACGCTCACCGGCATGAAGACCACTTCCTCGCCATACGGTCGCGACCCGCTGACGCAGGGCCGTCCCATCCATATCACCGAAATGCTGGCGACCATCCCCGGCGTGGCTTACGCGGTGCGCCGTTCGATGCACTCGGTGACAGAGATGCGGAAAGTCAAGAAGGCGCTTCGGCTGGCGTTTCAGGCGCAGATGCGAGGGCTTGGGCTGAGCATCGTCGAAATTCTCGGCGCCTGTCCGACCAACTGGCACCTGACGCCCACGGAATCGCTTGATTTCATCCGCGACCGAATGCTGCCGGAGTATCCAGTGGGGGATTTTAAGGTTGATGAGAGCTTGAGAGAATAGGAGATTGGGAGAGGGAGAGATGGAAACATCGATCATTATTTCCGGTTTTGGCGGGCAGGGGGCGTTGTTTGCGGGGCAATTGCTGGCATATGCAGCGATGGACAGCGGCAAAGAGGTGACATGGATTCCTTCCTATGGGCCCGAGATGCGCGGCGGCACTGCGCATTGCACAGTCGTGATCGGTGACGAGCCGATCGGCGCGCCGCTGGTGCGCAAGCCAGACTGCGTGATTGCGATGAATCTGCCTTCGGTTGACAAATATGAATCGCTCATCAAAGCAGGCGGTCGTCTGGTTTACGACAGCACGTTGGTAAAGCGCACTTTACGTCGCGATGACATTTCCGCCACATCTGTGCCAGCTCACGACATCGCGTTGCGCTGCGGCAGTCAGCAGCTGGTCAACATCGCCATGCTTGGCGCACTGATTGCGCTCTGCCCGCTGGTCGAACTTAGCGCCGTCGAACAGGCGCTGCGCACACATCTGCCCCAACGCCACGCCGAACTGCTGCGTCCGAACATCCTGGCGCTGCATGCCGGCGCCGCCTATGCTGAAGAACGTAAGGTGGCGTCATCCCAAAGCTGAACCGGACTGTTTGGACTGCAAGGTAGGCAGCCAGCTTCTTCAGAGAAGCATCCCAAACGCGATCCAGCCGTCGCCTTCAAAGATGCGGTGAAAGCCAACGCGTTCGTAAAATTGGATGGCGCCGGTGTTGCGCTTGCCGACGCCAAGATGGACGGCTGGAACGCCGATCTCTCGCAGACGCCCGATGAAGGTCTCGATCATGCGCCGCCCCCATCCCTGCCCCTGCGCCACTGGCAGCAGGTCGATGTGCAGATGCGCGGGATACGTCGCCAGGTCTGGATGCGGTGTGTGCCCTTCGTGGATACCACGGATTGCGTTGGCGTCGGCGGAGTCATCGTCGTCAGGCGGCAGTGGATAACGGGTGCGCAAGACTGGGAACCATTCGCGTTCGCACCAGGCGTGGAAGGCGTTTGAATCGCGCGTGCCGAGCACATAGCCCGAGGGAGCGCCGTCAACAGTCAAAATAAAGCAAAGATCAGGCTCTGCCACAGCGTAGGGCGCCGTATAAATATGTCCAATCAGCTCCGGGTCGCGAAAGAGCGCCGTGGCGTCCTGTCCGCTGTCGGCGGTTCTCAGGCAGATCCGATACAGAGAACAGAAGTCGCTTGGATGATAGGGGCGAATGGCGAAGTTCATAGCAATTTCTCACTCATCGATGGACTCACGATTCTCACACGCTCTGACGCCGCACGGCGATCTCATGAAGCACAAACATCACCAGCAGCCATCCAACCAGAAACGGACCAATGACTTCTAGGCTTGTGCGGTCGGCGAGGGCGCCGGCAAGCCCCGGCAACACGCCGATGCCAAAACTGGCCGCCGCCACTTGAAAACCGATGGCGTTGCCTGCGTCGGCGCTGCCCAGACGCAGGGGCGTGGCCGTGACCAGGAGTGGAAAGACCGGCGCCAGCGCAAAGCCGAGCGCCAACAAGCCAACAAAGCCAAGCCAGTTGGTCGGGTTCCACCATAACAGCGCGGCAGCAGCAATTGCTGTCAGCGCCATCGTGCGGATCGTGGCAATCACAGCGAACCGATCAGCGACTACACCAAAAAAGAAGCGCCCTACCGTGAAACTGCCCCAATAGAGACCCGCCCACAAACCGGCAGTCTCCGGCGGCACGCTGCGCGCCTCGGTGAAAAGCGAGTAGCTCCAGTTGCCAGCCGTCACCTCAAGCCCGGCGTACACAAAAAAGAGCGCGATATTGACCCATACAATCGGCCGCCTCAAAGTTGCTCGTGCACGTTGGCGGCTGCCGCGTTGCTCCACACCCGGCGACTCGCCGCGCATCTGCCAGTCGCCAGCGCGCACAAAGACAAGCGCCCCCATCGCCAGTTGCAACACCGCCACAATCACGTAACCCCAACGCCAGATTACGCCCAAGCTGAAGAGCGCGGTCAGCATGATCGGCGCAATGGTGGCGCCTAGACCAAAGCTGGCATGTAACCAATTCATCAGCCGCGGACTGCGAATCGTCATCGCAAAGTAGGTGTTCATGCCGCCGTCGATGGCGCCGCTTCCCAGCCCGAAGACGAAAGATGCCGCCACCAGCAGCGTCCACTCTGGCGCCAGCGCAATGCCGAGCAGCCCTGCGGCGCGCACGACGCTGCTGCTCACAAGCAGAGTCGAAATCCCGAACCCACGAATCAGTCGCCCAGTGTTGAAACTGGTGATCAGAAAACCGATGGTCGCAGCAAGCAACATCGCGCCCATCTGTGCATTCTGAACGCCGAATTCGCGCATCATCGAAGGCCAGGCGACGCCAAGCATCCCGTCAGGGAAGCCAAGGATGATGAAGATCAGATAAGCTGTGACAACGACAATCAACGTGTTGTTAGAAAGACGGCGGTTGGAGGCAGCGGTTTGCATAACAAAAATCCTGGACGACGATGAATTTCACAACAAGGCAAAAAGACACAAGACGGCGTTGTGCATACGTTCTGACTTGGAGCACTGGTGCAACATACAGAGAAGAAACAAAGGGCGCCTACCTTGCAGCGACGCCAAAGAAATCGAGTTGATGCGCAATGTAGACCAGCTCGCCGCGGTCGATTTGGGCGTGGCGTTCGGCAATCCAGGCGCCGAAACGTTCTTGATCGAGCGTTGACTCGCAGCGCAGCGCGCCGTGCATCGTGGCGACAATGAAGTGTAAGAAGAACGCCTCATCATCGGGGTAGGCGCCGCTAACAGGATGCACCACCCAATCCGAGCTGCCTGCGCTGCGAATCTCAAAACCCGCCGCCGGCAACTGCGTAAAGAGACGGCGTCCGGTGCGACTATCGCCGGAGGGATGACCGTCGGTGATGCGCTCATCCATCGTGCGATGATAGGCGCGCTCGACGGCGGCGTCGAAGGGAGGATCGATAGCTGGTTCGAGCAGCGTGACGCCATCGAAGTTGATCGTAAAGTAGAACAGCCCGTCGTCCGCCAGTAGCGTACGCAGCGCCGGCAGCGCCGTCGGCAGGTCGAGCAGGTCGAGAAAGGCGTTGGCAATCAGCAGATCACAATGTTGCGTATATTGCGCCGCCCGGTTTGCATATTCAAACACATTGACCCCGGCAAAGTTCAGGTGCAGCCACGAGGGCGGATCGACGAGCCGTTGTTGCGCCGCAGCGAGCAAGGCAGGGTTGGCGTCGAGCAGTGTGTATTCAACGCCCTCTGCATCGGCGTCGAAAAGCCGCCACGCCAACAGCCGCTCCACCATCGTGCCGACGCCGGCGCCCAGCTCTAGCACGCGCAGCGGTCGTCTCAGTGCAAGCTGCCGTGCGCGCACATATTCAGCAAGTTGCGCCCAGCTCACCCGGTTGAGCGCCCGATCGTCGACGCTGCGCTTGGCGGTGAGGTACCGCAAAAAGTCATCGGACATGCCGCCCATTGTACACTGAGGGCAGTTGCGTCCCAAGTTTGTCGGGATCGAGGGGTCCACTTCATCACCTTGCCTGTCGAGCACATCATCCATTGCTTTCTACACTATCTGTTGCTCCAAGACACGCTTTGAAGCGCATATCTCACAGACTTTGCCGCTCTATCTGTCGGGTTCAACTGCGTAACTTCTATATGATATAATCTTAGTACAAGACTTCGCAGACAAAGTGGGAAGGAACCATTAAATCTCCAATGCCCAAGAAACCCAAGAACAATCAACTTGGTCTTGACTTGTTAGAACAAGGGGGAACTATCCATCCAATCGCCAACAGGGGCGATGCCCCTCAGTTGCATTTTTCAATGGATGATGGGCAACTGTATTTGGGCGACAGTCTTGCTTGGCTGCGCACACTGGAAGACAGCACAGTCGATCTGGTCTTTGCTGACCCGCCCTATAACATCGGCAAAGCAGATTGGGACGTCTTCCAGCATCATGATGAGTATCTTGACTGGTGCGACGGGAATCTCCAGGCGCGAATCGTCAGCCGCAACGAGCCGCACTATCAGTTTTTCCACTACCCGGACACTTCAAGGCGTTTACAATCAAGCTCACGCCGCTCGATGGCGTCTACTACTGCGACCCACGCCCCAATATGTAAACCGATGAACTTCTCCGCACTCATATCCATCTGTTTGATAAGCTGGTGTGCGAGGACATATGGCGATATCGCAGAGGTGGTGTACGCGCCAGCATGCACGAAGGTAGAGTGCTATATGATGCGAGCGAACCGGAGTAGTCGTCATGTACTTTGAAGTCGTGACAACTATCAAACATTCCATGCCTAACGTAAATTATAGTCAAGTGACACCAGATCCATGACCAAACCCACCATCGCCATCACCATCGGCCATGCGCATTACGCCCGCATATTTTCCGACGCGGCGTGGAATGCGCTGGCAAGTTTTGCAGACGTGCTCCATCACTCCGGCGACGAACCGGCGGACAAAGCCGCGCTGATCGCGCTGTTGCCCGCCGTCGACGCCTGCATCACCGGCTGGGACGTGGCGGCGATCGATGCGGATGTGGTTGCGGCTGCTCCCAGGCTGCGCGCCATCGCCCACACCGGCGGCAGCGTCAAGCGCTTTGTCAGCGACGCGGTGTGGCAGCGCGGCATCCACGTCACGAGCGCCGCGCCCGCACTGGCGCGCGATGTCGCCGAGACGACGGTCGGGCTGATCATCGTCGGCGCCAAACGCATCCTGCCGCTGGGGCAGCATGTACGCGAAGGCGGCTGGCGCGAGTGCGCCGCCTGGCCTGCGCGCGAGGTGCACAGCAGCGTCATCGGCATCGTCGGCGCCAGCAACGTTGGCCGCCACGTCATCGAGCTGTTGCGCCCGTTCCGCGCGCAGGTGCTGCTCTATGACCCTTACGTTTCTGACCAGGAAGCCAGGCGCCTCGGCGTGACCAAGGTCGAGCTGCCCGAACTGGTGCGCCGCGCCGATATTCTTTCATTACACGCGCCTGCCGTGCCCGCCACCTATCACATGATTAGCCGCGAACTGCTCCAACAAATGAAAGACGACGCCGTGATCATCAACACCGCACGCGGCGCGCTGATCGACGAGCCAGCGCTGGTGGAGGAGCTGAGCAAAGGGCGCTTCTTCGCCTTTCTTGACGTGACCGACCCGGAGCCGCCCGTGCCCGATAGTCCACTGCGTCGCCTGCCCAACGTCGTCGTCACGCCGCACCTGGCCGGCTGCATCACCGACTGTGGACACCTGGGCGAGATGGCGGTCGAGGAGTTGCGCCGCTTCTTCGCTGGCGAGCCGCCGCTCAACCGCATCACGCCGGATCAGTTCGGGCGGATTGGATAATGACGACTGATGGAGCGCAGATGACGTGGATCGGACGGATGAATACGGATCAAATCAGCGTATATCTGCCCAATCCGCGTCATCCGTGGTCTATTCCCCTCTGCACAGGACGGACTCGATGCTGCTGAACCGGCCACGTGACTTCTATGCGATCCCGGCAGGCGCGCTGCGGTTGACGCGCATTGCAGCGGCTGACGCAAACGGGGTCGAGCGCTTTCTGTTTGTCGGCGACGCCACCGCCGGACCAATCGAGCAGATTCTCCCGGACAACGGCGCGGCGCTGCCAGCAAAACGCCACGACATTGACTTCCCCTTTCGTCTCAAGATCGTCCATTTCAACGACCTGCACGGCCGATTGGTGAATCTCACTTATTTGGCTCATGGCGGCGTGCAGCCAATCTTTTCGCGCATGGCTGGCTATATCGATACGCTACGCTGCCGCTTTCGCAATCACCCACAGCGCGGGATGCTCGTCTTCAGCGCTGGCGACGACTCGGTGGGCAGCGTTTTCGATGCATTGCTTGGCTACGATCCTGACAGCTTTCAGGCGCACGCCGCCTATCGGCTCTATTCCGTGGCCGGCATCGACGCATGCGCAATGGGCAACCACGATCTTGATCTCGGCGTGCGACTGCTGGCAAAGGCGCTGATGACTGACGCCGCCTTTCCGTTGCTTACGGCGAACCTGGCGGGGTGTTCATGGCTTTCGGGTATGTATTTCCCCGCGGCGCTCTTCGTGGTCAAGGGCGTGCGCATCGCCGTGATCGGGCTGACGACGCCCGCGCAGATCGCGCCGCAGCCTGACTCGACGTTGCATTTCGTCCACCCGGTGAGCGTGGTCGAAAATCTGCTGCCTGCCATCAAAGGAATCAGCGATGTCGTGATCGTGCTCAGCCATCTTGGCTACAGTTTGGCATCCAGCTCGGCGAGTGTGCTGGCGGCGGGCGACCGTGAACTGGCCGCTGCACTGCCCTATGGCGCGGTGCACGTCATTATCGGTGGTCACACCCATCACGCGCTCAACGAACAGGGTCTCAGCCCGCACAATGTCGTCCACGGCATCCCGATTGTGCAGGCGGGCAAACAGGGCGAGTTTCTCGGCGAGGTCGACATTACTGTCGGGCGGCGCTGGGCAGCGGTGACCAATGTGCAACTGCTCGCCACTGCGCACCTGCCCGACAATGACGCCTTCGAGCAGCAACATGTCCAGCCGCTGCTCAAGCAGGTCGAGCCGCTCTTTGCCGAGCCGCTGGGCATCGTCGCCGACCATCGCGACCTGAACAGCGACAACGTGCGCAACGAGTTGGCCGCGCACGAATCGGCGCTTTGCAACTTTATCACCGATGCGCTGGTGGAACGTTGTCGGCTGGCGGGAGAGCCGGTCGATTTCGCTGCGATTGACGCCTCGTGCATTGCAGCGGGATTGCCGATGGGCCGGCTCACCTTTGGGGACTGGTTTCGGGTGACGCCCTACGCCGACACGATTCAGCTCTGCACCCTCAGCGGCCGCCAGCTCGAACAACTACTGCAGGAAAACGCACGCCGCGCCGACCGTCCCGACGAGGCGCATATCGAGCGCGGCTTTTTGCACTTCAGCCATCATATACGCTACCGCATCCTGCCCGGCGCCCGGCGCAGCGAAGCGCAGGCAGTGGACATCACCGTCAATGGGCAACCGCTCGCTACGCAACTGGATCGCATCTTCGTGATGGCGTGCCCAAGCTTCACGCAGGCGCTGGCGAATCCATGGGAACAGACGGCGCGTGACGACCTGCACCTCTCTCTGAACGCCGCCGCGCTGCCCAAACGTGACACGCATCGCTTTGTGCGCAACGAGCTGCTCGCCTACATTCGCACCCACGGCGGCGTAACTGCGGAGAGCGGCGCGCGGCGCGATGGGCGACTGGTGGTGGAGGAGATTGGAGATTAGGAGATTGAGAGATTATGACAACCAGACGAATGCGACGAATTTTTCGGGATGACGGGCGTGCGTTGATTGTGGCGATGGATCATGGACTGATCGATGGGCCGTGCACCGGGCTGGAGCAGCCGGCCGCAACGATTGCCAGGGTCGCGGCAGGCGGCGCAGATGCGGTGCTTACTTCCTACGGTGCGGCGACGCGCTTTGCGGCGGAGCTGGCCGGGCTGGGCTTGATCCTGCGCGTGGACGGCGGCGCCACCAGCCTAGGCGGGGGCGGCGGACAGGGTGCAACATTCTTCGGCGTCGAGGAGGCGCTGCGCCTAGGCGCCGATGCAGTGGCGGTTTCTGCTTTCCCCGGTTCACCGGTCGAGGTGGAATCGCTGGAGCGACTGGCGCACATCATTACCGCTGCGCACAAGTGGGGGCTGCCGGTCATGGCGGAGATGGTTCCCGGCGGCTTTGACAGCCCGCCCGACAAGCGCACACCGCACGCCATCGCCCTCGCTGTACGCGTTGCCGCCGAACTGGGCGCCGACTTCGTCAAAACGCCCTATTGCGCCAACTTTGAGCAGGTGATTGCGGGATGCTACGCACCGGTCGTCGTGCTCGGCGGGGCGAAGCGCGGCAATGAAGCGTCGATGCTGGCAGATGTCGAGGCTGCCATCAAAGCTGGCGGTGCGGGCGTTGCCATCGGGCGCAACATCTTTCAGGCGGAGGATCCGACGGCAATGACGGCTGCAGTAGCGCGATTGGTGCACGGAAGATAGACAGGGTTCGTTCACTCTGCACGTCTGCGCACAGAATGGGCATCGGCTAGGTTGGCTTCCTCCACGTCTCGTGGACGTGTCGCCAGCGATAGCCGTTTGGGGCGTCTTCGTCGGCGGCAAAAAGCGCGCTGCTGATGCGACAGGTCGTAACGCCGTTGCGCTCCTGCCACTCCAGATAGGTGACAAGTGCGCAGCGATTGCCCGCGTAGATGATGCGATGGTCGGTTGTCCATAGCCGAAAGCCTGGACGTGCGCCGTGCGACTGCCGAATCCAGGCCGTCACCTCAGCGCATTCCATCACCTCACCATCGGGTGTGACCAACGTAAAGTCAGGATCAGTCGCCTGCACAAAGCGCGCAAACTCGGCGTCGCTCTCTGGAAGCGCCCCGCCCAGCCACGCCTCGAAGAACGCGTGCAGCTCGATGACTTCACGGATGACGGCGTGCTGAAGGGTCATGGTTGCATTTTCTTTCAATTTCGATATTCCAGGCGGATAGAGCACCTCATTCTGCGCCATCGACGCCCAGAATTTCGGTTATTTTGCAATGCAACTACAAATAGCCAAAAGCGTAGAATGCATCAACATACACTGTGTGATAACCCGGCTTGCAAGCCACGCCGTCCTCTGCAAGAATTACATTAGCTCACTGCCCTAACAATACTTTCTGGCAGCTTGCACCAATAGCACCGGAGGTCAGGCATGAACAAACGGATCGAAGCCACCATCCACGGACGCGTCCAGGGCGTCGCCTTTCGCCACTACACCAGCATCCAGGCGCATAGGCTGGGCGTGCGCGGCTGGGTGGCGAACCGGCCGGATGGCACGGTGCGCGTCGTTGCGGAAGGCGATGAGCGCGTCTTACAACGCTTCTCTGACTGGCTACACGAAGGCCCTCCGGCTGCACGCGTCGATTTCGTCGATCTGATCTGGCTGGATGCCACCGGCGAGTTCAGCAATTTCACTATTCGGGGGTAACCGATGCGTCAATACTTCTTTCACACCGTTGCTCTGACCGCTGGCGCCTTGCTGCTGCTCGCCGCCTGTCGCCCGATTCAACCCACACCGCCCGCTTCTGCCAGTACGGCGCTGGCGGTGGCATCAACAGACGACGGCGACGCGCTGACGATCTCGATTGAAGATGGCGTCACAACGATCGAGATCACCAGCGAGCGCGGCATCGGAACAGCGCAGGTGCGTTTCCGATCAGAAATGACGACCAAACCGATCGTGCTGCGCTTCCATCTGCGCGGGCTTGAGCAGGCAATCCTCGACAACGGCGCACAGCAGCTGGAGATTTCGGTTTCCAGCAATGAGCCTTATGTCGTGTCGCAGTCACTGCTCACCGACGCCGACGCACAGCCGCTCGACGAGGCGGACGAACGCCGGGCGAATGTTGAGCTTGTCTCCGTCGCCGATAGCGAACCGACAATCCCCTTACAGGATGGTTACATCGCCGTTACTCTGCCGCCAGGCTTTATTGACAGTGCACATCCGCTCCTGACGCTGCGCTGGATCGACTTCTATCGCTGAAGTCACCAAAACACCGGTCGAAAGCGCTATGATTATCAAAGAAATATGCAGAAACATTGGGAACCAGGCTTCATATTCCTGCGTCTCCTGAGTAACAGCGTAGTGCATTCGTCAGAAGAACGGTGAGATTATGAACAATACACACTCCACCCCCCTGCAGGGATCGTCCGTTGCGACGACCACCTTTTTTACGCGCCCAATCATGATATTGACGGCGTTGATGTTTGTTGTGATGGCGCTCAGCGGCTGTGTGATGCAGCCGGTGGTGGCAGGTGCATTACGACAGGCGCCGCTGCCCACTGATCAGGGGCCGATCATTGCCATTGCGCCAATTGCCGCCACATCCGGCGAAACCGTCTCGGTCTCCGGCGCCGGTTGGACGCCGGGCGAGGTGGTCTTCATCAATCTCGAAGGGGTGAAAGATGGCGAGACCGTACAGGCGACGCTGGCTTCAGGCACAGCCGACGCCGAAGGACGCTTTTTCCTGGCGTTCGTGACGCCGCTCGATATCTTCTGGCAAGGCGTAATGGACTTTCAAATTGTCGCCTATTCGCTAAATGGCGAGCAATCGGCGTCCGTGCCCTTTGATCTCTTGCCCGCCGATTTGCCCGCCACACCCGCAGCGCCTGTCACACCCACTGTTGTCACACCCACTGTTGTCGCGCCAACCATCACGCCGACAGCGCAAGCGTCAGGCGTCGGTTACGGCATCGCCACAGTGTCGAGCCGCGGCTTGAACATGCGTACAGGGCCAGGCACGGTCTATCCAGTGATCCGGGCGCTGGTGCAGGGAACGCACATCACGGTGCTCGGCCAGGATGCAAGCGGCGGCTGGCTCTATGGACAACTGACGGATGGTACGCTCGGTTGGGTGGCGCGCGCCTTCACCAACTATCTCGGCTCACCGCCGATCGTGGCTGCGCCGCCGACGCCTACCCAGCGCCCCACCGCCACGGCGACGCCGCTGCCGACAGCGCAGCCTGGGCTGGCATGGCGCGGCGAATATTATGCCAACCCCTCGATTGCGGGCGCGCCGCGCGTCGTGCGCAACGACGCCGCCATCGACTTTAATTGGGGCTTCAACACGCCGGCGCCTGGCATCCCTGCCACTGGCTTCTCGGTGCGCTGGTCGCGCACACTCTACTTCTCAGCGGGGACATACCGCTTTTCCGGCCAGAGTGACGGCGGTGTGCGCGTGTGGGTCGACAACCGGCTGGTGCTCGACCAATGGGGCGGCGTCGCCGGTGGTTACAGCGTCGATGTATGGCTGGAGCAGGGTTCGCACACCTTGTTCATTGATTACGGACAGCGCCGTCAGCCAGCCTTGATGACTTTTGGCTGGACGTTGGTTGGACCGATGCCCTCACCGGGTTTTCCAGAGTGGCGCGGCGAGTACTTTGGCAACCGCGACCTGGCAGGCAACCCTCTCTTCGTGCGCAACGATCCAAACATTGACTTCAACTGGAGCGGGGTCTCGCCGGCGCCGGGCATTGGTGCAGAAAATTACTCCGTGCGCTGGTCGCGCACCATCGACTTCTCGAGCGGCGACTACCGCTTCTATGTGCGTTCGGATGATGGCGTGCGCGTCTTCGTCGACGGCAACCGCATCATCAACGAGTGGCGCGACATGAGCGGCAACACGACCTACACCGCCGACCGTTATCTGAGTGGGCGCCATCACATCATGGTCGAGTATTATCAACACACCGGTCCTGCGTTCATCACCTTCTGGTGGGAGCGTATCCATAGCCCAACGCCAACGCGCACGCCCACACGCACACCCACGCCCACACGCACACCCACGCCGACGCCCACACCGTCTACACCCAACCCGTTTGCCGATGCCAACCCATCTTCTGGCCCGGTTGGGACGCAGGTGACGGTGAGCTTTGGCGGCTTCCCGCCCAATACAGCGGTCAATCTCTACCTGGGCGCGTACGTGCGCGCCGCTGACGCCGCCAGCAGCACGGTTTACGCCAGCGGTTCGAGCGATCGCTTCGGCAACGGCAGCATGCGCTTCACCGTGCCAGCGACGTGGCCTGACGGCAGCCCGATACCTGCCGGCAAGCTGGCATTGCTGGTGGCGACGGGCGATTTCCGCATCTCCGCCGCAACCGACTTTGACGTGACGCAGCCGCGACCGACCGTCGCACCCAACCCATATGTTGATGTCAACCCTGGTTCGGGCGGCGCGGGTACGCAGATCACCGTGCGCGGCGGCGGCTTCCCAGCAAACCAGGCGATCAACCTCTTCCTGGGCGGCGTGGTGCGCGCCAGCGAAGCCGACAGCGGCGCGCCAATCCAGACCACCACAAGCGACGCCAATGGCAACTTCAGCGCCGTCATCGCGATCCCGGCAAGCTGGCCCGACGGCAGCGCCATCATCACCGGCAAGCTGGTGATCCTGGCTGCCACGGGCGACTTCGCCGCACAGGCAACCGCCACATTCGACTTCTTTGCGACGCCGCCCGACCCGTCAATCAGCCTGGCGCCGACAACGGGAGGCGCGGGCACGCGGGTCACGGCAAGCGGCGCTGGCTTCCCGGCCAACACGCCGGTGGCAGTCTATCTGGCGCCGCTCGACACGGCGATCGGCGCAGGCGCACCGGTGCAGTACGTCTCTGGCATGACCGACCGCAACGGGCGTTACTCGCTCACTTTCACCATGCCAGCGACCTGGCCTGACGGCGGGCAGATTATGCAAGATCGCATCGTCGTCACTGTGGCGACGCCCGACTTCAGCGTATCGGTCAGCGGCGTCTTCGCCTATCAGATCGTGGGACCGACGGCAACGCCAACAATCACGCCGACGCCGACCAACACACCGCCCGTTGCGCCGACGGTTGCCCCCAATCCCTTCGCACAGGTCAGCCCCGGTTCCGGCACGGCAGGTGCGTTCGTCACCGTCAGCGGCGGCGGCTTCCCGCCCAACACGATGCTCTACGCGCATCTGGCGCGCATCGACGGCAGCGCTGGCAGCGGCGACAGTTACGCCCGTTATGCCTCGGCGCCGAGCGACGCTTTGGGCAACTTCGTGATGAGCTTTGTTATGCCGGCGACCTGGCCCAACGGAGCGATCATCGCCTCGCAACGGTTGATCATCCTGGTGGCGACGGACGATTTCGCGGTGGAAGCGGGCACAACCTTCAGCTTCCAACAGGTGACAGCGTCCGGCGACGCAGCGCCGATAGCAACTGACGCAGCGACGCCGGTTCCGCCGACGGACACGCCAATGCCCGAAGCGTCAATCGCAACAGCGACGCCGGAAGACATCGCAACGCCAGAACAGTAATACAACCCAGGCGCTGGCCGCTTGCAGGAGCGGCCAGCGTCGTCGATTCACACAATCCTTGAGGGAATCATGAAGTTGCGCAAACGAGTCAGCTTATTTTTCCTGATCGTCATAACGATCGTCGTAGTTGCAGCGGCGAGCGCGCTGGCGCAGGATGCACCTGCCAGCAGCGCAACACCAACTGCTACACCCTCTGTTGCGCTGGCGGCCGATGTCTTTGCCACAGTGGAAACCGGCGGGCCACGGCTGCGCGTGCGCGCTGCACCGTCGCTCTCGGCGCCGATCGTGGCGCGGCTGGTCGATGGCAGCGTCGTCAACGCGGTAGCGCGCAACGCATCGGGGGCGTGGGTGCTCGTGCCGCTGCCACAGCCAGACGCGCCCTACGGATGGGCGTCGGCCACATATCTACGGCTAAGCGAGCCGGTAATGGCGCTGCCCGTGCTGGCTGTGGCGCCGACGGTTCCGTTTGGCGGCGACAGCAGCGATATTGTTGCCATTGAGGTCAGCGCAACAGTCACGACGACGGCTGACGTGACATTAACGCCCACCATCGCCATGACGCCGGCGGTTGCTCCGACCGCAGAATTGGCTGTCGCCCCTATGCCAGCGCCAGGCGTCTACGGCAAATTGGCCGTGCCGGTTTTCGACGAACGGCGCAAGACCTACAACGTCTGGCTGGTCAACGCCGATGGCAGTGACCTGCGGCTGGTCGTGGAGCAAGCCAGCTCGCCGACGCTGAGCCGCGACGGCGCCATGCTCGCCTATCGCCGCTGGAAGGTGGACGACCGCGGCATTGTCGTCGCCAACGCCGATGGCAGCAATCCTCTGCGCGTCACCGACAAACTGGAAGACGTGCTGCCTTCCTTCTCGCCCGACCGCGCCAAAGTCGCCTTTTCGACCTACCGTTGGGGTGATCGCAAAAGCCGGCTCTACTATGCATGGAGCGACGAACAAAACAAGGTTGCCTGGGAGTGGGGCAGCGGCGGCATCTTGGGTGAAGACCCCTATTGGACGGCGGATGGGCGCATCTTTTTCCGCGTGACGCGTCCCGAACGCAGCAGCGAGGAGTTGTGGAGC
This sequence comes from uncultured Caldilinea sp., assembly GCA_937981885.1. Taxonomy (GTDB): domain Bacteria; phylum Chloroflexota; class Anaerolineae; order Caldilineales; family Caldilineaceae; genus Caldilinea. The sequence goes on along the minus strand of CALJMI010000016.1, from coordinate 80,154 downwards.
ATGGATGGGCGCACCGGCGAAAACCGCACACTTCTGCACATCGCGCCATCGATCCGCGCGCCAGCTGTTTCGCCCGACCAGCGCACGGTGGCGTACATGGCTTTCAGCAACGGCAACTGGGAATTGTACACATTCGACCTGACCGAACGCACAGTCAAACGCCTTACCAACGACCCGGCGGAGGATGGCTTGCCGGCGTTTTCTCCCAACGGCGAATACATTGCCTTTGTCAGCAACCGCGGCGGCGCATGGGCGCTATGGCGTATGCGAGCCGACGGCAGCGACGTGCGCCGAATCGCCACACTGCCCGGCCCCGTCGACGGTCGCGTCGAGTTCGAGCCGGATTATCTGAACAATGGCTGGCTAGAGGAACAGATCAGTTGGAGCTGGTAAGGAATGGATTCTATACAGCCAACCCTATCGGCTGCCATCCACCCAACTCCTTCTCCAAATACGCAGCCACCGCCAGCGCAACATCGTCGCGCCACGGGCGCGCCACCACCTGCACGCCGATCGGCATGCCATCCTCCGACGTTCCACAGCGCACGACGACGGCGGGATAACCGACCAGACTGTAGGTCAGCGTATAGACGATGTGGCCTGGATCATCGTTGTGAGGCCGCGCCGGAAGCTGTGCAGCAGGCGTGAGGATCACGTCGAACTCCTCCATGAAGGCGATCAGCGCGCGGCGGAAGCGATCCCACAAAAACAGGTGCTGCTCCACCTCCAGGCTGGTGAGGCGCGTCTCATCGCCAGCGTCCCACTCTTCCCATGACTCCGGCTCCGGGCGGCTCCAGTAGTCGCGCGTGATCTGATAGGTGGATTCCACCATCGGCGGCGTGCGTTCTTCGACCGCAAGACCGGCCGCGATCAGCGCACCGACGGCAGTGCGCACAGTGCGCGCCACATCATCCGGCGGCGCAATATCCTGATAATCGGTGTACCATGCCACGCGCAGGTCGCCCAGCCGCACCAACCGCCACTCCGCCAGCGGCATCGGGACGACGCTGGCGTCGCGCCAGTCCACGCCCTGGATGATCGGCAGCACAAGCGCCAGGTCTTCGACATAGCGCGCCAGCGGTCCGATCACAGTGCGCGGGTCGTTCATGACGTTGATGCGCGGGTAGTGGCCCGTGAGCGGCACACGTCCGGTCGTCGGCTTGAGCCCGGCGACGCCGCAGTTGTGCGCCGGCTGGCGAATGCTGCCGCCCGAATCACTGCCCAGCCCAAAGGGGGAGCCGCCCGCTGCGATGATCGCAGCCTCGCCACTACTGCTGCCCGCCGGGCTGTATGCCAGATTGTACGGGTTGTTGGTCAGCCCGTAGACTTCGTTGCCGCTGACGGCATTGGTTTTGCCGAGTAGAATGCCGCCCGCCTGACGCAACCGGGTGACCGCTGTGGCGTCGGCGGCTGGCGTGTAGCCGATGCGCCCGGTATAACCAGCAGTGCAGACCAGGTCGTCTGTCTCGATCCAATCCTTGATCGTGAAGGGTACGCCGTGCAGCGGCCCCCACCATTCACCCCGTGCGGCGGCTTTGTCGGCGGCGCGGGCGCGCGCCAACGCCTGCTCTGGGTTGGACTGCACCACGGCGTTGAGCGCCGGATTGACTGCGTCGATGCGCGCCAGGTGTGTGGTCACCACTTCCTCGACAGAAACCTGGCGCAGCCGGATCAACCGCGCCAGGTGTGTAGCGGACAGAAAGTGCAGATCTTGCATGTTGTCGGATGTTCCCTTCACTAGTTTCGTTCCGCCGAACCCGCTGCGAACTCAGTTTCGATCCGCTACGATGCGCCCGTCGCTAAGGTTGATAATCCGATCTACATAATCATCGGCAAGGGTGTCGTGCGTCGCCATCAGCATGGTGACATTGCGCTCCTTCACAATGGCGCGGAAGAGCGCCAGCACGCTGTGTGCAGTTTTGGAGTCGAGATTGCCGGTCGGCTCATCGGCAATCAGCAGGCGCGGACGTCCTGCCAACGCGCGCGCGATTGCCACGCGCTGCTGCTGCCCACCGGACAGTTCGTAGGGGCGATGGTCATTCCATTTGGTCAGTCCAACAAGCTCGAGCGCCTCCAGTGCGGCCTTGTGGCGTTCGCTGGCGCCGACGCCATTGAGCCGCAGCACCAGCTCGACGTTTTCATAGGCGGAGAGCACCGGCAGCAGCCCCAGCGATTGAAAGATGAAGCCGACCTGCTCGCGCCGCCAGCGCGTGCGCCGCCCCTCCGACCAGCCGCCGATGTCATCGCCAAAGACGCGCACGGCGCCGCCGGTCGGCTGATCCAGCCCGCTGATGCAGTTGAGCAGGGTGGTCTTGCCGCTGCCCGAACGCCCTTTGATCGCCACGAATTGACCCACTTCGATAGTCAGATCGACGCCATCGAGCGCGCGCACGATCTGCTGACCGCGGCGATAGACGCGTTCGAGCGCATGCGCCTCGATCGCCAGCTCGCCAGTCTGATCATGGCGCCAGCTTGCTTGCAGCAGCGACACAGCCATCACGCCTTCCTTCCTGAGCGACGCCCAAACAGACTACGCAGACCGCCAGATTTTTGCTCTTCTCGCGTTGGCGCGCTCGTCTCTGCGACAACATGAGCGGCAGTCTCCTCGACGCGGCGGATTAAGATGCCGTCGTTGGTAAGCTCCAGCCGTGCGCGCCCTTGAATCTGCAACTCCTCCAGAAATTCGGGTGGGATGTGCAGACGTCCGTTCTTGTCAAGCACGACCAGCTCCTCGAAGGTTTCGTGATATGGATGCGCCGCATCGTCGGCATGGCCGTTCTCCGCCAACCATTCCGGCGTGCGCACGACCGCCTGGCGCACTGTTTCGCTGGCGAGCATTCCATCGCGGATCGCCACCACGCGGTCGACCTGCCGCGCCACGCCCGGATCATGGCTGACGATGATGATCGTGACGCCCATCTCCTGGCGCAGGGTGCGAAAGGTGTCGTAGATCAGCGCAGCGGTGGCGGTGTCCACCTCGCCGGTCGGCTCGTCAGCAAGCAGCAACGGCGGATGGTTGGCAAGCCCGACGGCAATCGCCACGCGCTGCTGCTCGCCGCCCGACAACTCGGAGAGGCGGTGGTGCAAGCGGTTGCCCAGTCCGACCAATCCCAACAGTTCAGCGGCGCGCTGGCGGCTGCGCCGCGTCTTGCCGGCGACGGTCATCGGCAGCATCACGTTTTCGATGGCGTTAAGATAGGGGATCAAGTTGCGCGTGCTCTGCTGCCAGACAAAGCCGACGCGCTCACGGCGATAGCGGTTGAGCTGGCTGTCCGACATACGCAACAAATCCTGCCCGTCCACCAATACCCGCCCGGCCGAAGGTCGATCCAGTCCGCCGAGGATATTCATCAGCGTCGTCTTGCCGCTGCCGCTGGCGCCGACAATCGCCATCAGCTCCCCACGCTCGATGCTCAGGTTTAGCTCGCGCAGCGCCACCTGCTCCAACCCGGCGATTTTATAGATTTTAACAAGCCCATCACAAAGAATAAAAGGTTCCGCCAATTGTCCACCTGCTATATTCGAGATTGGAGATTGGAGATTGGAGATTGGGAGATTGGGAAAGCGCCCTTGTGCAATCTCTAATCTCCAATCTCTAGTCTCCCACCCTCACAATCTCCCCTTACACCGTCTCCCCCAACTTAATTGCCTGGAAGACCTTCATGCGCATCAACAACACGATCAGCACGAGAAAGGCTATGAAAAAGAGCGCGGCAAAGAGCACATAGAGCCGCGTCACTGCAAACCAGGCGATCTCGACCGTGAAAGGCGGAATGTTGGCGGTAGGCCCGCTGCCGATCTGGAAGTAGGGGATAAAGAGATCACTGATCAGCGCGCCGATGGCCGTACCTGCACCCAGCCCTAGCAGAATCAAGAACGCCAGCTCGCACGAAAGAAAAATTGCAAGCTGCTTTGTCGAAAGTCCGATGGCGCGCAGTGTGCCCAATTCGATAAAGCGCCGGCGAAACGAAAAGAGCGCATAGAGCAGAAAGCCTAGCACCGTCAACAGCGCCGACGCCAGAAAGCCCACCGAGAGCACGCCGAACAACCCCTGGCGTTCGGGGCGACGCAACTCCTCCGCCACGCGCACGGGCGCGGCCTGATAATCGAGCACAGCGATCTCATACTGGCGCAGGTCGCGCACCATCTGTTCATAGTCGATGGTCGGCGCCGTTTTAACCCACACGTCATAGGGACGCTCGCCGCCGGTCTGCTCGAAAATCCAATCAAGATTGCCGACGAGCAGCGCCTTGCCCTCTTCCGCCGGGCTGTACCAGCGCGGGAAGTAACGGAAATCGCCGACAATGCGCATCGGGATCGGCGTATTCGATCCTGTCGCCCGCAAACGCACCTGGATGGTATCGTTGACGCGTAGCCCATACTGGCGCATCATCGATCGCTCCATCAATACACCGTCATTGGCAACCGCCAGCGAGTTCATCAGCGCGCCGAGGCTGGCTGAGGCAAAGTCATGTCGCCAGAAGGCAACCTTTGGGAAATCAATACGGTCAATGCCGAGCATCGTAATCGGTTGCCAGCGATCTTGCACCTGCAGCGACCCCTCGAATTTGCCGACGCGCGCCGCTGCCTCAATTTCCTCGACATTGAGATGTTCGTCAACTGGAATAAAGACCCATGCCGGCTCGGTGATCTGAGTCAACGCGCTTTGCGATTGCCCACCTTGTTGCGCATCGGTCGCTTCAGGACCGGACGCTCCCGGCGGACCAAATGAACCCTCGCCCATGTTTGGCGCTGCACCCAGTTCGACCAGCCGCGCATCGGCGCCGACGGCATAGTAGCTCTGGTCGTAGAGATGGTTGTCGAGCGTTTGCGCCAGCGACGCCGTGAAGACCGACAGCCCCAGCGTCAACATCAGCAGCACAAGCGGCGTGCTGTACAGGCCTGGCTCGCGCGCCAGATAGCGCGTCGCCAGCAGAAAACCGACGCTGTTCGTGCGCGCCGCAATCCAGGCGATCAGCGCCATCAGCAGCGGCAGCAGGCGCAAGATCAGCAGCGTCAGCGCCAACGCCACCAGCGCTGGCAGCAAAATCAGCAGCGGATTCTCGAAAATGTCGCCCGACGCCGCGCCGACCTGCGAAAGGATGGCGCCCTGTTGCCGCACAAGATAGATGCCGTAGACTGCCGGAATCAAGAACAGCACATCGAGCCAGGCGCGCTGCCACCATGGACGCGCCACCGTGCGCGCCAGCTCCTGTTTATAGCTGACAATCGTATGCCGGGCAGCGCCGATCGAGGGCAACACCTGCGCCAATAACGTCACGCCGACCGCAATCAAGCCGACCTGCAATGGCGCAGTCGTGATCTGGACGCGCAACTGCGAATCGAGCGTGAAATTGAGAAACGACCGCGTGGCGCCGAACGCCTGCGCCACCCACGCGCTCAGCGGCACGGCAATCATCAGCGCCACAAGCCCCAGGATCGAAGCCTCCAGAAACGCCACGGCTGCAACCTGCGTCGCCGTCGCGCCGCGACTGCGCAGCACTGCGATCTCGTTGCGCTGACGCCCAACCGCCAACCCAACCACCAGCCCGATAAAAGCGATCAAAAGCGCTACGATGGGGATGCTGAATGCGTACAAAAGCACGGTCAGCAATTGCGCCGACGCCTGATACTTTTTGAGCGCGTCGTAAGGCGAGCTGTCGAGCCGCGTGTTTGGCAACAGCGTCGCTGCGCGCTGCGTGATTTGGTCGATGCGCGCTACCAGCCGAGGCGCCTCGTTGGCGTTGACATTCGAGCCATCCACAATCCAGTACCAGACGATCAGCGCAACTTCATCTTCCAAAAGTGAAGCAATTCTGCCTTCAAAAGATGGCTCTGCGATCATCAATTGTTGATCAAAGGCGCGCGGCCGGTAAAACCAGAACGCCTCGTTTGGGTCAGTCGGCGTCCAGATGCCAGAGACAACGACAGGAATCTGCACGGTGCGCGGACCGGCGCTGGTTTCCATAGCGCGAAAGGTCATGAATGGCTCGCCCACCTGGATGCCGAGCTTTTCCGCTAACGGCGCAGTGACGGCAACCTCGATGGCGTCGGCTGGGTCTGCGGAGGCTGGCGCTGGCGCGCCGCCTTCCAGCCAGGTCACGTGTTCGTCGAAGCCTTGCAGCGCGCTGAAGCTGACCCATTCCAGCGGCTCCTGCGTGCTTGCGTAGCTCTGGCTGGTGTTGGCGGGAAAGAGCCTGAAGTTGTCGGTCTTGACGTAGCGAATCACCTGCCGTGCAGGCAAACCCAATTGCTCCACTGCTGCGCCGGAAAGGTATTGATCGACAGGTTCGATCTCTTCCCAATCCTTGACGCCGTAGATTGAGCCGATATTGCGAAAGAGGAAGGTGAACGCATTGTTGTCGCCCTTGACCCCCTGCCCCGCTTTCGCCAGTTGCTCTTGAAGGACGCGGTAGTAGACCGCATCAGCGTAGAGCGGGATGCTCATGATCAGCGTAATGGCGGCGACCAGACCGAGCACAGTGGCAAGGGCAAGCCAACGCTGCGCCAGGATGCGCCGGATGGCAATCAGGAAGGTCGCCCAGATGCGAAGTAGAAAGTTCATGGCTATATTATGTCGGCTTTCTCATGGCCCGACAACGACCTGACCTTCCTCGACGCCTTCCAGAATCTCAACGCGGTCAGCAGCCTCCACACCGATGCGCACATCGACGCGGCGCTGCACATCGCCATCTTGCACGACCGCGAAGAGCCGCCCGCTGAAGTTGCGGATCGCCTGCGGCGGCAGCCAGAGTACGCCATCGGCGCGTTCGACCTCGGCGGTGACGCGCACGAGATCGCCGATGGCATAGTTGCCGACATCGGGCGGCTCCTCGATGACGATGCGTGTGCTCTTGTCTTTTTCTTCGATGGTCTGGCCGCTGCCGCCGCTGCCATAGGGATAGGGCAGACGACGGATAACGCCGTGCAGCGTCTGGCCCGGTCGCGAGGAGAGCACAAAGGTGACCGGCATTCCTTCAGCAAGCTGCTGAAGCTGGTTGCTGAGCAGGTCGGCGCTGATCTCCATTACACTGGCATCGGCGACCGAGGCGACGGGTTGATAGCCCGCTACGGCTTGTCCAGGCGTCAACGACAACGAAAGCAGAATGCCATCAAACGGTGCGATGATCTGCGCCTCCGCAATTTCCTGTTTGAGCTTCTCAACAGCGTATTGAGCACGCGTGAGGTCGTTCTCCAATAGAGGATTGACGCCCTCTATGAACCGTTCGACTGCAATCTGCGCAAGTTCAACATCTTTTTGATAGGCAGCAGCTTGAGAACGCGAGACATTTGGGTCGCGTTCGGCGCCTTGCAGCACGATCTGCGCGCGCTCGAGCCGAGCCAACGCTTCCCGCCGATCCAATTCCAAATTGCGCAACGCTTCGTTGAGCGTCACCTGAGCGCGCTCAAGCTCCAGTTCGGCGGCAGTCAATTCACGTTCGAGCGCATCGATCTCGAATTCAGCGATGACGTCACCCTGCTTGACCAGGTCGTTGCGTTTGAAAAAGACGGAGCGGATCCGCCCATCGGTGCGAAAAAAGAGCGCCTCTTCCTTTTGCGGCGAGATGCGCCCAGAGAAGGTCGCCGTGCGCACCACATCGCCGCGCTGCACGCGGTACGTTGGTTTGAGTGCTATCTGCGCTGTAGGGATCGGCGTGGGCGTCGGCTCAGCGGCGCTCTGTTCGGTGCGCGTGGCCGGCATCAATGCACAGCCACCCAGAATGAACGCACCCGCCAATAGCAGAGCAAACAGCAAGTTTCGTTTATGGTGCACAACCGCCTCTTTGATGTACATAAGTATCCATTGGGGTCATCGTCAGTACACCGGACGTGCTTCGTAGGCGGCGATCGCCGCTTCTTTGGACGCGATGTAGCCAAGGTCGTCCAGCCCTTCGAGAAGGCAGAGCTTACGGAAGGGGTCGATGGCGAAGCTGTGCTGCTGGCCGTCGGGCAGGGTCACGGTCTGGCTCTTGAGATCGACGTAGATCATCGTTTCCGGATCTTCCTCGACTAAGTCCCAGAGCATGTTGACCACTTCTTCGGGCAGCGTCACCGGCAGCAGCCCGTTCTTGAGGCTGTTGTTGTAGAAGATGTCGGCGAAGCCCGGCGAGATCACGCAGCGGAAGCCAAAGTCGGTCAGCGCCCAGACGGCGTGCTCGCGGCTGGAACCGCTGCCGAAGTTGCGCCCAGCGATCAGAATCTCGGCGCCCTGATACTCAGGCCGGTTGAGCACGAAGTCGGCTTTGGGCGTGCCGTCGGGATTGTAGCGAATCCACGAGAACAGCCCCTTGCCCATGCCCTCTTTGGTCACGGCGGTCAGGTACTTGGCGGGGATGATTTGGTCGGTGTCCACATTTTCCATGCGCAGTGGCACGGCGGTGGCGGAGAGGGTTGTAAATGGTTCCATTGTTCTATCACCTTTTCAGTCGGTTAGAGCTGCATAGAGTTCGTCACGTTCAAGCCAGGCCAGATCGAAATCTCCTAGGGGTACGGCTATCGGCGCCTGTACAATTGCGGGATCATTCAGAAAAATTTCATTTCCACTCATACCAACCACGACGACTGCATGGTGGGCATCTTCAGTCCAATAAGGCAGTTGTCCGGTTTGCACGAATACAATCGGCGGACAATTTCGTTGAAGATGTCCATACAGTGTAGCCAGGTTTCCTTGTCCGTATTCGACTTTGACGCCGAGTGAGCGCCCGACATCGAGAAGCCGAAACGACGGCGTACCAAAACCGGGGATGGTCCCAAGAAGTTTGGTAAGTTGTGCGTAGTTCACGTCAACGCCACGGTAGTGCAGCACCATGGCAACACAAGTCGGCAAACACTCTCCAGTCTGCGGTTGGTGAAGGTGAACTACTGGCAGCAGAATACGCTGCATCGGCTACTCTTCTTCTGCCATCAACAAAGCTGCCTGCGGTACATCCCCAGGTACAAATGCTTTCGATATTGAACGCGGACCGGGATACGGGGGGATCGTCGCTGCCAGCCTAACACCGTTGACGGTCAATTCCTCGAGTCGTTGGTCGGCATCGATCAGAGCGCCCGTCACAGCATCGACTTCCACCATTCCAACGACGCCGACCGCGCCAACGTGGGTTGCCGTCAGAACGGTGGGTACGCGCCAGACTATTCGATCATCGACGACCAGGGTGGGCGATTCAGCATGAAGCATATCGCTTACCTGCTCCAGCAGCCACCGATTGACCGTGCGCCGCGCCTGTTCAGCCGAGACCTGCACGGTGAGCGTCTGCTTGATCTCGTAGACGCCGGCCTCGCTGATATTGATGCCTTCGAACAGAACCGGCATTCTGTCACCTCCTGGTCGCTGAACTCGCTACAACATTTCGCGCACGTCCACCACGCGACCGTTGACCGCCGCCGCCGCCGCCATGATTGGGCTCATCAGCAGGCTGCGCGCGCCCGGTCCCTGGCGTCCCTGGAAGTTGCGGTTGCTGGTGCTGGCAACATACTTGCCTGCGCCGGCTTTGTCGTCGTTCATCGCCAGACACATGCTGCACCCGGCGCCGCGCCACTCGAAGCCGGCTTCCATGAAGATGCGATCCAGCCCTTCGGCTTCCGCCTGGCGCTTGACTTCCTTCGAGCCGGGCACGACGATCGCCTCGATGCTGTCTGCCACGCGCCTGCCTTTGACGATCTCGGCGGCGGCGCGTAGGTCTTCGATGCGCCCATTCGTGCACGAACCGATGAAGACGATGTCGACCGGCTGGCCTTCCATCGGCTGTCCTGGTTTCAGCCCCATGTACTCCATCGCCGCCAGCAGACTGCGCCGCTCCGCCGGGTCTTCCAGTTCCTCCGGCAGGGGAATGCGTCCCGTCACCGGTACGCCCTGGCCCGGATTGGTGCCGTAGGTGATCATCGGCTGGAGCTGGTTGGCGTCGAGGAAGAGTTCGCGGTCGAAAACGGCGTCCTCGTCCGTGACCAGCGTTTTCCAGTAAGCAACAGCGCGATCCCACGCCTCACCTTTCGGCGCGTAGGGGCGACCTTTGACAAACTCGAAGGTCGTATCGTCCGGCGCAATCATGCCAGCGCGCGCGCCGCCTTCGATGCTCATGTTGCAGATCGTCATGCGGTTTGCCATGCTCAGCTTGCGGATGGCGCTGCCGCGATACTCGAAGACATAGCCGGCGCCGCCGCCCGCGCCGTTCTTGGCGATGATCGCCAGGATGATGTCCTTTGCCGTGACGCCCTTGCCCAGCTCGCCATCGACGGTGATCGCCATCGTCTTGGGTTTCTTCTGCAGCAGACACTGCGTCGCCAGCACATGACCCACTTCGCTGGTGCCGATGCCAAAAGCCAGCGCACCAAACGCACCGTGCGTGCTCGTGTGGCTGTCGCCGCAGACGATGGTCATGCCGGGCTGCGTCACGCCCATCTCCGGCCCCACCACGTGGACGATGCCCTGGATCGGGCCGTCGATGTCCCACAGGGTGATGCCGAAGTCCTCGCAGTTCTGGCGCAGCGTGCGCACCTGCGTGGCGGCGTCGGCGGGCCACAGTGTGATGTCGGTGCTGCGCGTGGGGATGGCGTGATCCATCGTGGCGAAGGTCTTGTCGGGGCGGCGCACCTTCAGCCCCTGCTCGCGCAACATGGCAAAAGCCTGCGGCGAGGTGACCTCGTGGATCAGGTGCGCGTCGATGTACAACACGGCGGGCGCGCCTTCGTCCTGTGCGACGACGTGCGCATCCCAGACTTTTTCAAAGAGCGTTTTTCCCATTGGTTTCTCCACTATCTTCATTTTCTTGAGATCGAATCATTGCCTCAACTTCTGCGATGATCGCAGGTAAATTGGGTTTTACAAAACTCATTTCTGGCGCCGGAACTCAGTTGTGCTTGATGTCGGGCGGCACGTGTTTGTGATGGGGATGAGTGCCTTGCAGCGCAGGTTCATTTGGATGGGGCTGTGAATCATACCAGTATAGCTTCTCTAACCCGCGCCAGACTTCATAACCGTACCAGTCAATTTCTGCAGGCAACCTGTCGTACACGATCCGCTCACGCACCACAACTCGATAATTACCAGCGCAGTACAGCTCACCTGCAACCCGCGCTAATGTGGCGCCCTGTCGCACGAATGTAAGTGTAGAGCGCTCAACGAGCGGGAAAGACTCCACAATCGAATAAACGAGCAACTCATAGTCGGCATCGGAGCGTAGTGGATTGTCCATCATATAGCAGCAACGCGTACGAGTCCCCGCAAGCTGTTTTGTGCTTGTTGTCGTCGCTGAACCTCGTTCCGGTATTCAGCTTGACGGCGCAGCCAAAGCCTATAGGCGCTTGCCCACTCCCCAAAATCCAACACCCAGTTATCATCTTCCGGTTCTTCACCGGCGATGTAAGCAGCATACATCGTTTCTGATCGCACGCCGTATCGACGTTCAAAGTTCAGCAACTCTTGCTCTAGGGCATGGATATCTGCAAGCAAATTCTGGATTTCCACAAGATACTCCTTCTGCCAGTTGGTGAATGGCGCAGTTCCAGTCATGAAGTCCGTGCGGGCAAAGTTGCTGAGAGATTCTTGGTGGCAATCTGGTCGATGGCTTGAATTGTGTTGATGGACATTACAGTATTCCCTAAAGTGATTACGCTGCCTTCAGCACCGGTGCAAAGACCTGCGGCGTCGCTTCCGATCTCGCCACGCTGAGTCCCGAAGGAACCTCTTATCTCATTATCGTAAGGTTTCTTTAAGACTTCTGATCTCAGACCATTTTGCCTCAATCTCCGCCTCAATCTCTGCTTTCTTGCGAGCATTATTATCAAAAATCATGATCGCCCCTCCCGTCAACAATAAGCCTGGCAGGCTACAAAATAGGACGCTCTCCCAGTTTCCACTGCTCAACATCAGAAGTCCGATAACCAAAGCTGGTATCCCAAATTTCAACATCCTGCCAATTGGCACACCAACTCCAATTGCAGCATGAATCTGTGCTAGATCATCAATATCCTGACGCAGACGGGCAATTGCTAACTCTGTGGCGGTTCTGTCAACTCCCCTTTCGACGCGCTTCAGCCCCTCCACCACCGGCGAAAGTGAGACTACCCCCCCCACGATTCACGACGAACTCCGTGCCACAATAGCCACACGCAAAGCGCTCCAGGTCTTTGCCGATCTGCAATTTGCCATTGCACGCCGGGCAGGTGAGCGAAACAAAGTCAGCCATGATTCACTCCTTCCATTCGGGTTCGATTGGTTGATATAAGTTCACTCAGCTGAGTAGGTTTCGCCTTCTTCGGCCAGTTGCTTCTCTGTCGGCTTTGTGACGCGGCTATCTTGGCGGCTGTGTACCGCCGGCTGTGCCGCCAGTCCATAGACGTGCTCGGCAACCCAAAGATTAATCAGCGTCTCAGGTTGCATCCCGCGCCGACGCGACTCCTCGGCTACACGCGCATAGGTATCTTCCTCGATAATGACACGGTGACGCGGCTTCATCGTCACATTAATCTCGACGTCCTCAAACTGATCCCAGTAGTCGGCCGTGTCGTGGGTGTCCCAAAACTCAGCCATCTCCTCGATAGTTCGTGAACGCGAGATTTCGGAGAGTTCCTGTTGATTACTTTCTTGCATAGCGTTTGCGCTCCCTCATCGTCATATCGCGGGCACTGATGATCAGTGCTGAGCCATGCACCTTGAGTGTAAAGAATACGACAACATACCGCCCCACATTGGTCTGACCATAAGCAACATACAGGTCTTCACCTGTTTGTTGACCGCGCTCCGCTCGTTGGAAGTGCGGCTTGTTCAGGAAAACCTCCTCCACCTCGTCCGGCAGAAGCCCGTGCTTACGAACAAGTTTCTCGATGATATCTGCTCGCCAAAGACATTCTGCTATATTCATTCAGTCGCCTGTTGAACCTGACTCGCAGAATAGGATTTGCCGGTTTCGGCCAGTCGCAATGACGCAACACCGGCGTGAAGGTTCGTGTGCTGCTCGCTGCGTTTCGCCAGCCACCGCTGAATCGACGCCTCACTTTCCGCGCTCGGCCCCGTCATCCTGAACAACTGAACAGCGTCAATGTCCTCGCCCAATTCTTCCCAATGCCCAGCCTGCTCATGTCCCCGCGTAGGATTCAAGTTAGCAAGCCATATCTGTCCTCGCGATGGCTGGACGTCCATCTATTCCTCCAGACCATCCAGGAGTGTAGCGTCCCATGCCGAACGTTCTTCTTCTAGTTGTTCCCAAGTCGTAGCGTCTTCACGCAATGCAGCATACGCCGCATTGAGCGCCTCCAGTTGCTGCTGTCGACTGTAGGCGGCGACTGCCTTTTCCAGAACTTGCAGGATGCTCATCCCCGATTGCCCTGCCATTTCACGCAGCACCGCATGTGTCTGGTGAGAGACACGAATTGTTGTCGTGCTCATCGTTTGCCTCACAAGCCGCAAATCAGCCTACAAATATGTAGATTAGTGTACCACGCGCTAGACGAAGCGGGTATTCCACTCTACGCCTGGCTCTGCTCAGTCGAATACGCTTCACTCGCTTCAGCCAGTTGCATTTCTCTTTGCGCTGTAGTGACCCTCTCATCCTCAACGGGTGCGGGCGATGGCGCAGCTATCTCATGCAAGCGCTCGGCGAGCCATAGGTTCACCAGCGTCTCCGTCGAAACGCCTCGGCGGCGCGCTTCGTCGGCGAGGCGAGCAAACAGATCAGCTTCGATGCTGACTCGACGTGGAATCCTCACCTCGAATTCAACATCATAACCTTGATCCCAGTAGTCGGCGCTGCTGTGGGTGTCCCAGAACGCGCCAATCGCCTCATAGGAATCAGCCTTCGAGATGCTGCTCAAACGCTTTCCACTATTTTCGCTCATATCGTTTGCGCTCTCCCGCGTCCATATCTCGGGCGCTCACCACCAACGCTGCATGTTTTTCTTTGTAGATGAAGAAGACGACCAGATAGCGGCCAGCATTAGTCACGCCGTAGGCAGCATACATGTCCTCGTCAATGCGATGCCCCGCTTCTTGATAACGGATGCGAGGACGATTGGACAGCACCTCTTCAACTTCGAACAATGCAACCCCGTGCTTTGCTTCCAGCTTATCAATGATGGCGTCCAGCCAGATGAATCGCTCGATCCACATACTCCGATCCTATCGTTCAGTGGCTTAATCAATTCTACCACGACTTTGTCCGCTCGAGTTGGTAGTTCAACTCTCTTGGCGTGGTAGGTTTGCCATCATTGCTCTTTCCTACGCCTTCACCGCCTCCTCCTCATCCTCACTTTCCGCCGAACCTTCCGTCGCCGCCTCGAGCTGCACGACGTTATCCTTGGGCATGACGTGCCAGAAGAAATGACGCTGCGTCTCCCAGTTGTCGAGCAACTGCCGCGCCAGCGGCGAACCGGTCTTGTCGAGATGCTCCACGATCAGCGTTTTGAGGAATTGTTCGTACTCGTCCCCGCGCAGCCGGGAGAGGGCGATCAGTTCCGGGTTGTAGCGACGCTCGAAGGTTTCGTTGACATCATACACGTAGGCGTGCCCGCCCGTCATGCCGGCGCCGAAGTTGCGCCCTGTCTCGCCGAGGACGACCACGCAGCCGCCAGTCATGTACTCGCAACAGTGCTCGCCTGCGCCTTCGATCACAGCAGTTGCGCCGCTGTTGCGCACGCCAAAGCGTTCGCCCGCCACGCCGGCTGCAAAGAGCCTACCTGCGGTTGCACCATAGAGCGCCGTGTTGCCCAGGATCACGCTTTGGTGCGGCGTGAAGCGCGCCTCTTCAGACGGACGGATGACGATCTCGCCGCCGCCCAACCCCTTGCCGACGTAGTCGTTGGCTGCGCCCCATAAGTACAACGACAGGCCGCGGATCGCAAATGCGCCGAAGCTCTGTCCCGCCGTGCCCTCGAAATCGATGCGAATCTGTCCCTCTGGCAGACCCTCATCGCCGTAGCGCAGCGCAAGCTGACCGGAGACGCGCGCGCCGATGGTGCGGTCGGTGTTGCAGATTTTATGCGCCAGGTGGATCGGCGCGTCAGGATTTGCCTGCAAACCCGCCAACACCTGTTCGGTGATGCGGTCGCTCAGCGTCGGGTCGGGCGGGATCACCTCGTTGCGCGGCAACACGTTGCGTCGCGCCGTGCCCGTGTCCGGCACGTAGAGCAACGGCGACAGATCCAGGAAGCCCGCCTCACGCCCATGCACGACCTGCTCCAGATATTCAGGATGTCCGACCACTTCATCCAGGCTGCGGAAGCCAAGCTCAGCCAGAATCTGGCGTACATCCTCCGCCACCGCCGTCATGAAGCGCATCACATCCTCCGGCGTGCCAGTGAATTTCTTGCGCAGTTCCGGGTCCTGCGTGGCGACGCCGACCGGGCAGGTGTTCTTGTGGCAGACGCGCGCCATGATGCAGCCCTCGGCGATCATGGCGCTGGTGCCGAAGCTCACCTCGTCGGCGCCGAGCATCGTCGCCACCACCACGTCGCGACCGGTGGCGAGACCGCCGTCGGTGCGCACAGTGACGCGCGTGCGCAGCCCATTGGCGAGCAGCACCTGATGCGTCTCCGCCAGCCCAATCTCCCACGGCAGCCCAGCGTGCTTGATGCTGCTGAGCGGGCTGGCGCCGGTGCCGCCCGACGCGCCGGAGATGTGGATCACATCCGCCAGACCCTTGGCGACGCCAGCCGCAATCGTGCCGACGCCCATCTCAGAGACGAGCTTGACGCTGATCTTGGCGTTCGAGTTGATCGCCTTCAGGTCATAGATGAGCTGCGCCAGGTCTTCGATGGAGTAGATGTCGTGATGCGGCGGCGGGCTGATCAGCGCAACGCCGGGCGTGCTGTGACGTAAGATCGCAATCTCCGCCGTGACCTTGTGGCCGGGAAGCTGACCGCCCTCACCCGGTTTGGAGCCTTGCGCCATCTTGATCTGGAGTTCCTCTGCGCTCATCAGATATTCGGGCGTGACGCCGAAGCGACCGGACGCCACCTGTTTGATCTTGCTGGCGCGCTCGGTGAAGTAGCGCTCCTTGGCCTCGCCGCCTTCGCCGCTGTTGCTCATGCCGCCCAGCCGGTTCATGGCGATGGCGAGCGTCTCGTGCGCCTCCACACTGAGCGCGCCGTGGCTCATGGCTGCGGTGGAGAAGCGGCGCAAGATGCGCTCGGCTGGCTCGACCTGCGTCACCGGGATCGCCGGGCGCGTGCGGCGGAAGTCGAGCAGATGGCGCGGGGCAAGTTTCATATTGTTGACCAGGTCAGCATATTTACGATAGTTGGCCGGAATGTCCTCCACTCGCTTAGGGCGACTGACGGCGGTCAGAGCATGAACAACCTGCGGACTCCACTCATGGAGTTCGCCGCCGCGTCGCGATTTGTAGATGCCCCACGTCACCAGCTTGACTGCTTCGCTGGTTTCACTGTTTGGGTAGCCATATTGATGCCACGCCAGCACGTCCTCCGCCACGCTGGCAAAGCCGACGCCGCCCAACACGCTCGGTGTATCGACAAACGCCACATCGAGCAATTCCTGGCCGACGCCGAGCGCCTCGAATATCTGGGCGCCACAATACGCGTCGATGGTGCTGATGCCCATCTTGCTCATCACCTTGAGCAGTCCCTTGTCCACCGCTTTGACAAAGTTCTTGCGTGCCTGTTCAACGGTCAGATTGCCGGTCTTGCGCCCCTCGTGAACGATTGCCTCGATGGATTCGTAGGCTAGATACGGATAGACTGCATTGGCGCCGTAACCGATCAGACAGGCAAAGTGATGCACCTCGCGCGGCTCGCCGCTGACGCCGACCAGGCTGGCGCGCATTCGCAACCCCTGGCGGATCAGATGATGATGCACCGCGCCGACGGCGATCATCGACGGGATCGGCAAGGTGTGAACATCCGCCTTCTCATCGGTAATGATCAGGATGCGTGCGCCGCTGCGCACTGCGTCTTCGGCGTCTCGACAGAGCTTATCAACGGCTGCATGCAGCGCTGCACCCGCTTTCTCCGGCGTAACCTCCTCGTCCGCCGGTGCGTGCCAGACTGCATCGACCGCAGCGATCGTAAACTCCGTCAATTTGTTGTTACGCAGTGCAGCCATTTGTTCGGGCAGCAAAATCGGCGATTTGAGCGCGATCAGCCGCGTCGCTTCAGGCGTCTCGCTGAGGACGTTGGCGCGTTTGCCCAACAGCACGCGCAGGCTCATCACCAGCTCCTCGCGCAGCGGGTCGATGGGCGGATTGGTCACTTCGGCGAAACGCTGCTTGAAATAACCAAAAAGCGGACGCGGCAGTTTGCTCATGGCGGCGGGCGGGGTGTCATCGCCCATGGCGCCGACAGGTTCGTTGCCGGTGGTGATCATCGGGCGGAGGATGACGATCAACTCTTCCGACGTGTAGCCAAAACTGGCTTGACGGTTGGAAAGAGGCGCTGAATTGTGAATTGTGGATGGTGAATTGTGAATTGCAAAGGCGTGACCGTTCGTGGCGGCGTGACCGTTCGATGGCGGTGCAGCCTGTTTGACCAGATCGTCGAGGTGGATCAGATTTTCCTTGATCCAGCGGTCATAGGGACGGCGCGCGGCGAATTTCTGCGTGATCTCCTCGTCGTCCATGATCACGCCGCGTGTCGTGTCGACGCAGAAAATCTGCCCGGGGCCGATGCGCCCTTTGCGCACGACGCGGCTCTCGTCGTAGGCGACGGCGCCGGTCTCGCTGGCGCAGATCACCAGACCGTTGTCAAGCACGACGTAGCGCGCCGGACGCAAGCCGTTGCGATCCATCAGCGTGCCGACGACGCGACCGTCGGTGTAGGTCAGGGCAGCGGGGCCATCCCACGGCTCCATCAACGCCGAATGATACTCGTAGAAGGCGCGGCGCTCCGGCGTAACTTCACCTTCGGGCAGACGCTCCCACGCTTCAGGAACCATCATCATCAGCGCGTGGCGGATATCGCGACCGCTGCGCACAAGCAATTCCAGCACGTTGTCAAGCTTGCCGCTGTCACTGCCTTCTTTTGCAATAATTGGCAACAACTCAGCGGCAGGATTCTCCCAGAAGGGGCTTTCCAGGTCGGCTTCACGCGCTCGCATCCAGTTTTCGTTGCCTTGCAGCGTGTTGATCTCACCATTGTGACAGACGAGGCGAAAAGGTTGCGCTCGCTCCCAGGTCGGGAACGTATTGGTGCTATACCGTTGATGAAAGACGGCGATGGCGGTCTTGTATTCGGGATCGCTCAAATCAGGATAAAAGTGCGCCAGCTCCTCGGCGAGCACCAACCCCTTGTAAACAATGGTGCGGCTGCTGAGGCTGGCGATGTAGAGCCGCTGAATGCCGCGCGCCCGCGCTGTATTGATGATGTGTTTGCGCGCCACGTAGAGCAGCCGCTCGAAGGCGTCGCCCGCTTCGCACGCAGCGTCGGTGCGGCGCACGATCACCTGACCAAGCCACGGGCGGCTGTAAAGTGCACGCTGCCCCAACGCCGACTCGATCACCGGCACCGAGCGGAACGCCAGCACCTCCAGCTTCAACTCGGTGAGAATTTCCTGGATCAAGTCGCGCGCCAGTGCGCGGTCTTCGCCGTTGGCTTTGTTGAAGAAAAGCTGACCGATCGCCAGATCGCCCTGTGCGGGCGGCTCCAGCCCAATGCGGCGCAGCTCACGCGCAAAGAACTCGTAGGGAAGCTGCGTCAGAATGCCAGCGCCGTCGCCTGTCTTGCGGTCGTCAGCCACGGCGCCGCGATGGGCGTGGTTGCGCAACGCCTCCAGCCCCATCTCTAGCACGCGGTGGCTGCGCCGTCCCTCGACATGCGCCACAAAGCCGATGCCGCACGCGTCGTGCTCGAAGCGCGGGTCGTAGAGTCCCTGGCACAGCGGCAGAGACCAATCCTGGAATGTGCTTGTATCAATCATAGTCGCTCCTCTCATCGTCGACATTGGCTTGCAATACCATGCTGATTGCACCACATGGGCATCGCCAGACCCTGTAGCGAACTACTGTTCCGGGGCGCCTATGCTACAACGGCGTCACCAGATCCGGCATGTCAACAACGACGAGGCGCCTTCTGCGCTGAAGGAGGAATGCGGAGCTTGCAAGTAGGGAACAATCAGCCACATTTGGACAACCGATAATACCACTGACAGGTGAATAGAACAAAAAAAACAGGAAAAAGACAAACGATAAGGTCTGAATCTTGTGAAAGTGCGTGCAATTGGTCACTGTTTGAGACGATGCGCAAGCGGTGCCGACTCTTCTTGCAACACCTCGAAGCTATTGGTGATTTTTGTCACCCCTCGAATCGTAGCCGCGACGGAGCAATACTTCTCCTCAGAGAGCTTGATTGCCCGCTCGACCTTTGCCGGGTCGAGGTCGCGCCCGGTTACGGCATAATGCAGATGGATGTCAGTGAACTGATAGGGCGGTTCAGCCGCCTGATGCGCCTCCGCGATGATGCACAGATCGGTCAATTTTTGGCGCTGACGACGCAAGATTGTCACTACGTCATAAGCCGAGCAAGAGCAAAGCGCCATCACCAACATATCGGAGGGTTTGACGCCCTTCCACTCAACGCCGTTTTCCTCATCGTTCTTGGGCCACGAACCGGCGACGACCATGTGCCCAAAGCTATCACGCGTGATGAACATCGTGCTGTCGTGCCCAGCCCAGTGCAATGCAATCTGCCCCATGAGAATACTCCATTTTGTTTGTTGATGGTGTTGCGTGTTTCGTGTTGCGTGTTGCGTAAAGACGGGATTGGCTGGTGCGGCAACGCTCCTTGCCCCTCGCCCCTCACAACCCTTTGATTGTCATGCCGCCGTCCACCACCAGATTGACGCCGGTGATGTACGATGCTTTGTCCATTGCCAGAAACGCAATGGCGGCGGCCACTTCATCCGCCGTGGCGATGCGCGCCAGCGGCGTGCGTTTGAGGATGCGGTCGAGCCGTTCTGGGTCGCGCAACACGGGCGAAGCCAGCGGCGTCTCGGTGTACCACGGCGAAACCGCGTTAACGCGGATGCCGTCCTGCGCCCACTCGCCTGCCAGGTTGCGCGTCATCTGCAGCATCGCCGCCTTCGTCGCGCCGTAGGGCGAGCCGCTGCCCACGTCGAGCATGCCCGCCACCGAGGCTACATTGATCACCGCTGCACCGGCGCCCTGACACAACAGCGGATGCAGCGCCCGCGCCAGCTCATAGGCGCTGGTGAAGTTGACGGCGAAAAGGTGCGCCACTTCCTCCGCCGTGTACTCAACCGTCGGGCGGCGAATGTTCGTGCCGACGTTATTCACCAGCACGTCGAGACCATCCCAGCGAAAACGCACAGCGTCAAGCACCATCTGCCGCCCCGCCGCACTGCCGACGTCGGCCTGGACGCCGTCGACCTTCAGTCCTGCAGAGGCTCGTTCGCTCACCACCCGCTCCAGTTCCGCCTGCCCGCGCGCCACGATCAACACCTCAGCGCCCAACGCCAGGAACTCATCCGCCGTCGCCAGTCCGATGCCTTTGCTGCCGCCAGTGATCAACGCACGCTTGCCTGCCAGTGTCCAACTCTTCATGTGCTCAATAACCCTTTGTGTTCGATCAGCCACTGCACGGATTCATAGACGGCTTGCAGCGACGAATAGCGCGGCTGATAACCGATCATGCGCCGCGCTTTGTCGATGCTGCAATTCGGGCTGTGGGCGATGTGATCCCACGTGGCGCGGGCTTCCTCCTCGCTCACCGTTGTGCGCCACGTCTCCCACGGCAGATAGCGCAGCTTGGCTTCCTGCCCGAACCAGCCGGCCACTGCCTCGGCATAGCCGCGCAACGTCACCGCCGCCGGCGAGACGACATGAAAGCCCTCGCCGATCGCCGTGCTCCAATGCGCCAGCGCCTGCATGAACGCCTGCGCCACGTCGTCGGCGTGGACATGGTGCACCGTCTCCATGCCGAGGTTGGGCAGCGCCAGCTCCTCGCCGCGCGCCAGCATAGCAAAGACCTGCGGGTTGAAGTGCCCGGCCGGGTTCAGCGGCGCCCAGCCCGGCCCCACGATATGGCCCGGATGCAGCGCCGTCGCCGGGAAGTCGCCGCGCTGTGCCTCCGCCAGCAGATACGCTTCGATGGCCGCCTTCTGGACGCCGTACTCACCAAAGGGGCGCCGCGGCTGCGTCTCGACGGTCGGCACGACAACGCCCGGCCCATGAATCCAGATCGTGCCACAGTGTAGAAAGTGGCGCACCTTCCCGCGCAGCGCGTCGACAAGCTGCTGAGCGCTGGCGAGCGTGAAGCAGATCATGTCGATCACGGCGTCAGGCTGAAGCGCAGCGATCTGCGCGCCAAAGGTTCCTTCGGCTTCGGCGACGGCGCGGTCGACCACAACCTGGCGCACCTGTTTCCACGCACCGTGTGGCTGGTAAGGGGAACGCGCCTGGCGGCTAACGTTGATTACTTCATGCCCGGCTTCAATCAGGCGCGGCACAAGATAGGTGCCCACATGCCCGCTGCCGCCAATGATGATGACTCGCATAGATCACTCTCCTAAACAGGGTGGATGGAATGCGGATGACGCAGATCAGGCGGCTCAGCGCGGATCAAAACAAATGAAAAAAATCCACGCAAATCCGCAGCATCCGCGTCATTCGCGTTCCATTGACTCTCCTCGATACACCACACGGAACCGTTCGCAGACGAGCGGCATCTCCGGCGTGAATTCCTTGCCGATGGCGGCGAGCGTACGCGTGAAGAAGCGCTGATGTCCCTCGCGCCACGCTTGCAGCGAACGGTCGTCTTCGCCTTCTTCGTAGGCGAACGCCTCATCCACCTCGTCGAAACGGTGAACGGTCACCTCGATGGTCTCAACGATGCACAGCGGCGCTCCACGCCCGTCCAGTACGACCCAAAATGCAC
This sequence comes from uncultured Caldilinea sp., assembly GCA_937981885.1. GTDB lineage: Bacteria > Chloroflexota > Anaerolineae > Caldilineales > Caldilineaceae > Caldilinea. The sequence continues at coordinate 58,317 of CALJMI010000016.1, read as the reverse complement.
CGACCTCTGTGATTGGCTTGCCTTCCGCTTCCCATTCCCATAGCGAGGAGCAGGTCGCAGTCTTCGTTCCCGCCAGCGCCAATGCGCCTAGTTCGTCCGCCAGCGCTGGGTTGTCGCCAAAGGGTTCGGCGACATACGCAGCGCGGCGCGCTGGGGCGGCTTCGGGCAATGTAATCAGATACGTCTGCCAGAATTGTTCAACGGTTGTCGTGGTCATGTCCGTTACTCCTGCACGGCGACTGGCTCAGGTTCTGTTTACTCAACCGCCAGCGGCAATTCCAACAGATTCTCAAAGCCCGCGTCTGTCACCTGATAGACAATCAGCATAACACCATCGGCGCCATTTGGCATAGGCACGCGATGGATATCGGCGATCGGTGTATCCGGCGTCGATGTGGCCAGCCCTTGCGCGGGTGCAGTTGCGTCACGCTGGAATAGGCCGCCAGTCGCTGGGTCAGGAATGAAGGCGCCAGCCGTCGTCGGGCGCAGGCTGACGCCCAGACCAGGCGGCCAGGCGCCCTTAATTTGCCAGAAGAGGGCGACATCGACCGCAGGCGCAGCTTGGGTCACCGGCGCACCGGTCGGCGCCGGCGTCACAGTATACCCGGCAAGCGTGACAGCGTCGATCACCGATGCGTCGACGCGCTCGGCGATGTGGACGTTTGTCGGCATGTCACCCAGCACCAGCCAATCCGCACTGAGGAGTGTGCGCGGCGGCGTCATATCAGCGGGCAGCTCTTCCAGCAAAACCGCAGCGGCGTCCATTGTCGTCAGCACGACGCCGCCGTTGCGTAGCGCCTGCCCGGCGTCAAGGCTACTGACGACGCGCAAATCGGGACGCACCCCCCAAATGGAGATCAGGTAATCGAGCGCCAACGAATCCTCGACTGCAGCAAAGAGACCGGCGTTTGCAGGCAGCGGCTGGTCGAGCAGCACTGCGGCACGGTCGAGCGCTGTGTCCTGCGGACGGTTGCGGCTGTTGGCTTCGGGCCAGGAAGCGTCGAAGCGCCATACGATGGCGACTATCAGCAGCGCCAGCGGCGCATAGCCTAGCCAGCGGCTGCGACCGCTGAACCGTTCTTCCCAACGATTGAACGCCGCTGCCGCGCCGATTAAAACCAGCGGGTACGCAGGCAAGATCACCTGGTACCAATTGCCGCAACGATACATCCAATTGAAAATCAGGTAGATCACGAGCGTGCCGTAGAGCACAAACGCCAGTTTGCGTCCGAGCAAGGCGATGCCGACCACTCCAATGATCAACAGGGGAGCGCTCAGTTCGCCCCAGATCAACTCCGGGAAGCCGCCGTCAAAGAAGGCGCAGCTCGGTTGAAAACCCCACAGTAGCTCCTCTCGCCCCTGTGCTGTGCTGACAAAGCTCCAAAACCATTTGTTGGCGTCTGTCCACTCACCTGCGCCCCACCACTGTGGATTCGCTGCACCGCGCACGTAGACATAGACGTAGCTGACCAGTGGAAGGAACGCAGCCACAACGCACGCCAATACCAACCGCCAATTGCGCAGCACCTGCGGTCGTTCCCACAAGATCGCAAGCACCAGCGGCGGCACGATAAAGGCGACGGTCAGCATGTGCGCCAGTGAGAGACCGCAGAGGAAGGCAAGAAAAATCAAGAGATTAGGAGACTGGAGATTGGAGATTGGCGCGTTGTCGCCGCCGTCAATCTCCAATCTCCAATCTCTGGATCGCTTAATCTCCTTTTCTCGCCAGAGCATATACACGTACACGATCGCCAGCGTCTGTGCGATGGCGCTGGTGTATTGTTCGGTCGTCGTGGCGTAGTACCAGAAAAAGTAGGTGACGGCGTAGAAGGCGCTCAGCAGCCAGGCAAGCAGCCAGTTGCCTGCCGGATGGCGCGATGAGCGCGTGATATGGCACAGGATGCCATAAAACAGCAACAACGCCAGGAGCGCCCACAGCAGGCTGTAGCCTGAGAGAATCGGCAGAGGATTCGGCGCAGCAATACCGAGCATCTGCACAGCGCTACGGATGCCATGAAACCAAAGCCAACCGCCCATCGTGTAGAGTGGATAACCGGGCGCGTTGCCTGGCCTCGCCTGCACCTGGGCGTATTGGTGCGTGATGAGATCGCCGCCGATCAGCTCGTAGGGCTGCAAGCCATTGTCGAGTGTGACGCCGTAGAGTAACAACGCCAGCAGGAGCAACAGGGCGCCGGCCAGGTTGCGATGCAATCTGGTGTTGTGGCGGGGCGTCAGTTCGTTGTGCTGCACGCACGTTCTCCCTTGCAATATGAATACAGATCATTTCCATGGTATAGCAAACCGTAGTTTGTCACCAAGGTTTTTATACGCTTTGAACCAGGTCATGACAAAGACGATGGCCTGCGGATATCGCCATTCATCTGAGACATGCTCCCAGCAAGCGTCGATCCAGCCTGGCTGTAGCTTGCAGCGCGCCTCTGTGATTCATATAATGGCGCAAAACCTGATTCGGGGTTTTGTGAAGAAAGGTAATAATGGCGTTTCATGAACCGTGATCTGCGCAATCAACGCTATCTTGAAGTGACCGACGGCGTGCCGATGGTGCACCGCCCGCTCATCGGCGTGACGATGGGTCGCGAGAAATCACAACGTTTCTTCGGTCTCAACCTGTTTATTATGAACCAGACCTACGTGCGCACGCTGGAACAACTCGGTGCGCTGCCGGTGATGATTCCGCTGCACATGAGCGAGGCGACGTTGCGCGGCATCTTCGAGCGACTGGATGGACTTTTCCTGCCCGGCGGCGAGGACATCGACCCGGCGAACTACGGCGCAGAACGCCACGAATTGCTCGGCGCCACCGACAAGGAGCGCGACCGCACTGAACTGCTGCTGACGCGTTGGGCAGTGGAACTGGGAATGCCGGTGCTCGGCGTCTGTCGCGGCGCGCAGATGATCAACGTGGCCTGCGGCGGCACGCTCCATCAGGATATCCTTAGCGAACGTCCAGACCTGGCAAAGCACGACTATTTCCCGCCCAGTTTCGAGCGCTTCCGCATTAGTCATCGCATTGACATCGAAGCGGACAGCCTGCTTGCTCACGCCATGGGACAGATTCACGAGGTCAATTCGATGCACCACCAGGGCATCGACCGCATCGGCTTCGGGCTGCGCGTGGTGGCGCGCGCCGACGATGGTCTGCCCGAAGCAGTCGAAGCGCCAGCGCTGCCCTATGTCGTCGGCGTGCAGTGGCATCCTGAAGAGCTTGCCAAGACCGACCAGATGAGCGCCAATCTCTTCTATGACTTCGTGCGTGCGGCGGCCGGACCGTGGCGCAGCCAGACGCCAGAAGAGTGGCCCCAGCAGTTTCGAGTGGGGTGCGCGGCGATGATGAACAGTGCAAGCGATGTCGCAGGAACCGGCAGTTTGAACGGCAATGTTCATCGTGCCCAACTGGCTGTGTGTTGATCCAGGCCGACTATCCTGTCAAAGGCGTAGCATATTGCTGGAGGCGGCGTCCCAATGCAATCAGCCGACCTCCAAGCCACGACGTAACGCAATAAGGAAGGGCGTTTCGATTTCGGCCTCCTTGCCCTATCGGTTTCTCCGGCAGAGAAACCACCCCGGCCGACAAGAGAACCAACAACCCACCCAACAGCGTTGTGGCGCCCAACGCATCGTGAAAAACCAGCACGCCAAATGCTACGCCGACCACCGGTTCCAGATTGACGAACACACCGGCGTGCGCAGCAGAAACCTGTTGTAAGGCCCAGTTCCAGAGTGTAAATGTCAGCGCTGTGCACAGCAGACCCATGACCAGTACAGAAAGCCATACGCCCTGTGACACACCCGTTTGAGGCAAACCATCCCATAGAAGCGAAACTGGCAGCAACGACAGAGCGCCAGTCGCCAGGATCATGGTTGTAGCAGTCAAACCAGTATATTTCTGGCTGAGACGTTTGTTTAGTAGAACCCAGGCCACTGTGGTTATAAGGGAAAGAAAGATCAGCCCGTCGCCCACCCAGTTCACCCCTGGTTCGGGAAGCCCAACGATCAAAAAAACGCCCGCGGTGGAGGCTATGACTGCGCCCCAGCTACGCACGCTCAATCGCTCACGCTGAAACAGAGCCGCCGCCAATGCCAGCATAGGGGGCAAACCGCCCACGATGAGCGATGCTCTCGCCACACTGGTCAATGCCAATCCCCCGAACTGCAACATGAATGTCAGAGGCACGGTCAGGAAACCTGCCAGAAAAAAGTGTGGAATATCCTGCACCTTCACCCGAATCCTGCGGCGCAAGGCAAATGGCAACAGAGCCATCGCTGCAATCGCAAACCGATAGAGAACAACCTGAGACACAGTCAATTCGGCGAACGCAATTTTGCCGAACACGAATGTCATCCCCCACAGCGTACATGCCATCGCCAGCGCACCTATCGCCGTCCCGCGATTCTGGAATGATCTATTCATTGCACTCAACCCTGCTTTGTTCATCGATTGCCGGCGTGCGTAGATGGTTGCATAGCGCCATATTGCTGCAACATCCATCCCAACCGTACAAGTTGTCTGCCAATTCCGGCTAAGATCCGTAACGCAATGCGCTCCTTCGCAGAAGATGATCGCCGTATAGACCGCGCCAATCGCTCCCGCTCCGCCTCACGTACAAAATCTTTCTGCCGTTCACGAAGAACCATGTAATCTGCATCGCTGAGAAACATCTTCACTTCTCCTTGAAGACCAACTGCACTCTCTCTACTTCAGCGTCGGTGTACGGATGTCATTCAAGTTGGGAGCATCCGTCATGAGCTATCACCCTCGACGTGAAGCAGGCCTCCCGGTCTGCACTTGACGACGCCCATATAACTTGCTATAGTTATTTTGAGAGTTATATTGTAACTCAAAAATACTAACCTGTCAAGAGATTTTTGATAGTTATTTTTTGCATTTTGAAGGAGATGGATATGGGTGAGACCGAAACATACGGCAAGACACTTCGACTTCGCGAAGGATGGCTGTGTCTGGATTTCGCCAATACCGCCTCATGGCATGCCAGCGATCACCCGACTGAGCATCTTCGCACATATTCAGACCTGGCTGTCTGGGCGCAGGAGAAAGGACTTTTGACGAGCGAAGAGCAGGAGCATCTGCTCCGTAAAGCCACGTTAGAGCCGAACGCGGCAGAAGCTGCGCTCCGTCAAGCTGTTGAGCTCCGCGAGTGCATCTATCGGATTTTCTCTGCAATCGCAAATCGGCGCACAGTTGAGCAATCAGACCTCGACTTTTTGAACGAAGCGCTGGCGGCTGCAACAACGCATTTTCGCGTGGTTGCAGCCGATAAAGGCTTTGTATGGGGCTGGGAAAAAGGGGACGGCTACGATGCGATGCTATGGCCCATCGTGCGCTCGGCTGTGAATCTGCTCACCAGCGAGGACCTTGAGCGAGTGGGCGAATGCGCCGATGAACGTGGATGTGGTTGGCTGTTTCTCGACACCAGTCGCAATCGCAGCCGTCGCTGGTGCTCAATGGAGGATTGTGGCAACCGGGCCAAAGCGCGCTTGCACTACAAACGGCATAAGGCTGCATGAGCAGGTGCAGCCAGGCTCCTGCACACTTGTTCCACACCCAAGTTAGGATAACCGCGCAGCGCGTGGTATAATTTATCCGACAAAGTGAATGGATTTCTCAGGTGCAGGAGCCTCTGGATGGATGACAATTTGGATTTCCCCCGCAACGACGATCCCGGCAACGACGCCGACAACCAATCGAACGAAATCATCGCCCCCCTTGCTGCTGCTTCCACCGATGGCGGCGCTGGTATGAACGGCGACGGCGTAGCAAGCAACGGCGCCGGGCTGAACGCTGGCAACGTGCGCAATGTGCTCATCGAGCAGGAGATGCGCACCGCCTATCTCGACTACGCCATGAGCGTGATCGTGGCGCGTGCGCTGCCCGACGCCCGCGACGGTCTAAAGCCGGTGCACCGTCGCATTCTCTACGCCATGCACGACATGGGGCTTTCCGCATCCAGCCCATACAAGAAAAGCGCACGCATCGTCGGCGAAGTGCTCGGCAAATATCACCCGCACGGCGACTCGGCGGTCTACGACTCGATGGCGCGCATGGCGCAGGACTTCAGCCTGCGCTACTGTTTGGTCGACGGGCAAGGCAACTTCGGTTCAGTTGACGGCGACAGCCCGGCGGCGATGCGTTATACTGAAGCGCGCCTCTCGCGCATCGCCGAGACCATGCTCCAGGACATCGAAATGGATACGGTGGACTGGACAACCAACTTCGACGACAGCCTCGAGGAACCGACTGTGCTGCCTGCGATGTTGCCCAACATGCTCGTCAACGGCACCAGTGGCATCGCCGTCGGCATGGCGACCAACATTCCGCCGCACAACCTGAGTGAAGTCGCCGACGCCGTTGCCTTTGTCATCGACAACTGGGAGCGACGCAACGAGATCGGTCTCGAAGAGCTGATGGAGTTCGTCAAGGGACCCGATTTCCCGACTGGCGGCATCATCCTTGGCAACGAAGGCATCAAACAGGCGTTCGCCACCGGGCGCGGCAAGGTGCTTGTGCGCGCCCAGACCAGCATCGAGGAGATTCGCGGCGGGCGCTTTGCCATCATCGTCACTGAAATCCCCTATCAGGTCAACAAATCGACGCTGATCGAACGTATGGCGGAGCTGGTGCGCGAGGACAAGCTTGACATGATCAGCGACATCCGCGACGAGTCCGACCGCACGGGGATGCGCATCGTCATCGAACTGAAGCGCAACGCCGCGCCCAAGAAGGCGCGCAACCGCCTTTTCAAGCACACGCAGCTTCAGACCTCGTTCGGCGTCAATATGCTGGCGCTCGTCAACGGCGAACCGGTGACAATGAGTCTACGCCGCGCTCTGCTCGTCTACATCGAGCATCGCTTCGACGTGTTGACGCGGCGCACGCGGTTTCAGCTTGCCAAGGCGCGCGAGCGGGCGCACATCCTTGAAGGGCTGCGCATTGCGCTCGAATTCCTCGACGAGGTGATCGCTGTGATTCGCCAGAGCGAGAGCGCTGACGCCGCCCGCACCGCTTTGATGGAGCGCTTCGGCCTCTCGCAGATGCAGGCGCAGGCGATCCTAGACTTGCAGCTTCGTCGTCTCGCCGCGCTCGAACGCCAGAAGATCGAGGACGAATACCAGGAAATCCTGGCGCGCATCGCCTATTATGAAGACCTGCTCGCCAATCCAGACAAGATTCGCGGCCTGATCCGCGCCGACATCCTGGCGCTCAAAGAGAAATTTGGCGATCCACGGCGCACTGCCATCGTCGGCGATGCCAGCGGAGACTTCAGCGAGGAAGACCTGATCGCCCAAAACAACGTCCTGATCAGCTACAGCGCCGGCGCCTACATCAAACGTATGAACAGCGACGCCTTCCGCGCTCAAAATCGTGGCGGTCGTGGCATCAAGGGCATGACTACACGCAGCGAAGATGAAGTCGTCGATCTGCTCTTTGCGCGCACGCTCGATCATATCCTCTTTTTCACCAACAAAGGGCGCGTCTATTCCAGCCGCGTTTACGAGCTGCCCGAAGGCAGCCGCACCGCACGCGGCCTGCACATCGCCAACGTGCTCAATCTGCAGCCTGACGAAACCGTGACGACCATGCTCGTCGTACCCAGTTTTGAGGTGGCGGACTACATCACGTTGTTGACGCGACAGGGACGCATCAAGCGCATGGAACTCAACGTTTTCGCCAATATCCGCTCGGTCGGCTTGATTGCGATGACGCTGGACGAGGGCGATTCGCTCGACTGGGCGCGGTTGACCAAAGGCGACGAAGATTTTATCGTCGTGACGCGGCGCGGGCGTGCACTGCGTTTCAGTGAGGAAGATGTGCGTCCGATGGGCCGCGCCGCCGCCGGCGTGATGGCGATCCGTCTCCAGGGCGCCGACGACGAGGTAGTCGGCTTCGATGTCGCCCGTCCAGACGCTGAGTTGCTGGTCGTACACACGCATGGCTACGGCAAACGCACACCGATCAGCGAATATACGGCGCACAGCCGCTACACACAGGGCAACTGGGCCACCGACCACACGCGACTTGAAGAAGTCGGTCCAATCGTGGCTGCGCGCGTGGTCGATCCGCAGGATCAGATCACGGTGATGACCGCCAACGGCATCGTCCTGCGCACACGCGTCGATGGCATTCGCGCCGCCGGTCGCATCACACGCGGGGTGCGCGTCGTCAACCTGGCGGAAGGCGACACGGTGGCTGCGGTGGCGGTGATGACCTACGCTGACCTGAACCGCGGCGTCGATGACGGCGGTGAAACCCACGCCGACCTGGCGCTCAACGGCGGCGCCAGCTTTAACGACGGCGATGGCGCTATCGACGATAAGGACGCTGCGCCAGAAGACGAATACGTCCCTGTGGCAGAAGTCGAAAGCTGACATCAGACGGGCGGTTGCGGTGGAGCGCGTATCCTGTTCGCCCCTCGCAATTCGCCCCACTTCACACTTATGCCAACCACCCTTTCCGGTCTGCAAAAACCCGGCCATCAATGGGCTTATATCGCCGACGGCGAACCGGGCGCCATTGCTGAGACGTTGGTCGCCTTTGCCAACAGCGATGGCGGGTGGCTGGTGCTCGGCATCAACGCCGAGGGCGCGGCCGGCGCGTTCATAAGCGACGACGAGGCTGCCGACGCCGTGCGCAAGGCTGAGCGTTTATGCCGCCCACCGGTGCGCACCGTGGATTGGCAGCCGTTGACTGTACCCGGCGGCGTCGGAGCGCTGCTGCGCGTCGAACGTAGCAGTGAATTGCATACCCTCGACGATGGCCGCGTGTTGGTGCGCCGCGGCGTCGAAAACGCGCCCGCAGCCGGCGACGAGATCGAACGTCTGCTTAGCAGTCGGCCTGTCGGTGAGTTCGAGCTGCAGCCCGTGCCCGGCGCTACGCGTGAAGACCTGGCGGAGGAAATCATCGACGAATATCTGGAGCGTCGCCAGAAACGCAACCCGCGCCAGGCGATCCTGCCCAAAGACAAGCTGTTGCAACAGATCGGCGCACTCACCGAAGACCGCACGCCAACCGTGGCGGGGATGCTGCTCTTTGGCAAAGACCCACAGTTTTTCATGCCGCAGTGTCGAGCTGTGTTTGTGAAATTTGCCGACACGCAGCCACGCGGACCCGAAGGCGCGCTTGGCTACGGTCGCCGCGAGGAGTTCACAGGTCCCTTGCCGCTGATCATCGACCGCGCCTGGCGTGTGATCTGGGAGGAGATGGACAAGCGCGCAGTTGTCAAAGGCTTACAGCGGCAGGAGGAGACCGAATATCCATCGACGGCAGTGCGTGAGGCGCTGGTCAACGCGGTGGCGCATCGCGACTATCGCATCACCGGGCGCGGCATTGAGATTCGCATGTACACCGACCGCATGGAGATCACCAGCCCGGGCGGCTTGCCAGCGCACATTACGCTCGACAATCTGGTCGAGGAGCACTACAGCCGCAACCCGCGCCTGGTTAACGGGCTGTATCAGTGGGGCTACATCGAAGAACTTGGACTGGGCATCGACCGCATGATTGAGGACATGGTCAAGGCCGGTCATCCGCCGCCGAAGTTCGAGTCGCCGGGCCATCGCTTCACAGTAATTCTCTACAACGCGCGCGACCAGGGACGCGCCGCACAGCCGTGGGAAGGCAGCATGAATGAACGCCAGCTCAAGGCGCTGGAATATGTACAGCAAAACGGCTTCATCACCAATAGCGACTATCGCCAACTCTGCCCCCACGTCGGCGCCGAGACGCTGCGTCTCGACCTGGCTGACATGGTCAACCGCGGCATTCTGCTCAAGATCGGCGATAAGCGCGGCACGCGCTATATCCTCAAGTAACCCAACAGCGTCCTTCCTTAACCCAAATATCCCAATTGGGATATTTGGGTTCAATATGCAAGGGTTCACAAAGACTCTCAAAAGTCTGGCGTTTGGGATATTTGGGAAATCGCTTGGGATATTTGCGATAATTGGAAATGCGCCCAAGCTGCATATTATCTTGGATTGGCGCCATGCCGGTGCTATACTACGTAAATTGTGCATGGCAGACGGCGACAGGATTGCAAAATCGCCGCAGCTTCGATAGGTTGAACACAGGAAATTCATGTCTGAATCGACCAAATCCGCTAAAGACCTTTACACGCTTCAGCCCGATGCTGCGTCGGCTGAAACGATGCGCCTGGAATCGACTACGACTGAAAGCGTTTCCGAAACACAGAAAGAGCCAGCATATGGCTGGGTGATGGTGCGCGAGCTGGTCGAAACGGTAGTGCTGTCGTTGATCATCTTTTTGCTGATTCGGCAGGTGGTGCAGAACTATCGCATCGAAAACCACTCGATGGAACCCAGTTTCTATGAAGGTCAATTCGTGCTTGTCAACAAGGTCGCCTATTGGTTTGGCGAACCGTCGCGCGGCGACGTGATCGTCTTTCATAACCCACGCAACACCAACGAGGATTACATCAAACGCATCATCGGCGTCCCAGGCGATACGGTGGAAGTGCGCGACCAGAGGGTCTTTGTCAACGGACTGCCGCTGCCAGAAGATTTTCCACATCGCGCAATTCCACCAGGCGAATACAGCGGGCCGTATGTCGTCGGCGACGGGCAGTTGTTTGTGATGGGCGACAACCGCCCCAATTCAAGTGACAGTCGCGTTTTCGGACCGATCAACCAGAATTTGGTTGTTGGGCAGGCGTGGCTGCGCATCTGGCCCTTGAACACATTTGGCATCGTCCAACATGCTGACCTGGCGCCGGATGGCTATCTCCCCCAATGAGTAAAATCAAGCGCTGAGAAAGGGATGGATGCAATGACTCTCGAACAGCGGATTCAGGCGGCAATCGAGCAGGCATTGGCTACACCGCCGCCCCTCGACATTGAACCGGCGGCGTTGACGCCCGCTGAGCTTGCCGCCATGATCGACCACACGTTGCTCAAACCCGAAGCGGGCGAGGAGCAGGTGCGCGCCCACATTGCCGAGGCGATCGAGTTCGGCTTTGCCAGCGTCTGTCTCAATCCGATCTGGACGCCGCTGTGTGCGGATTTGTTGGCGGGCGCGCCGGTCAAGACCTGTACGGTAATCGGATTCCCGTTAGGCGCAACGCTGCCTGCGATCAAGGTGTTCGAAGTCGAGACAGTCGCCAGCCTGGGCGCCGACGAAGTGGATATGGTGCTGGCAGTCGGACAGTTGCGCGATGGAGATTATCATCTTGTCTATCGCGACATTGCCGAAGTCGCCGATGCCGCGCACCAACACGACTTGATCCTCAAAGTCATTTTAGAGACAGGTCTGCTCAGCGACGAACAGAAGGTTGCGGCTTGCGTGATTGCCCAGGAAGCGGGCGCCGATTTTGTCAAGACTGCGACCGGCTTTAGCGGCGGCGGCGCCACTGTGCCCGATGTGGCGTTGATGCGCCGCGTCGTAGGCTCTGGGATGGGCGTCAAGGCAGCCGGCGGCATCCGCACGGCTGCTGACGCGCTGCGCATGGTCGCAGCGGGCGCCAATCGCCTGGGCACAAGCGGCGGCGTGCGTATCATGCAGGAGATGCGCAGCGGCGCGTTGATGGATGCACAATCGTTGCAAGGAGAGGGATATTGATGTCCGATCGGGTTTCCGATTTCGCCCTGATCATCGGGCATGTCTGGCGCTGCACCGCCTGTCGCGATGCGCTGCTGGAGAATCCCTCCACGATGTGGATCGGCTACAAACTGACCGATGCACAACGGGAGTGCATCGCCAATATCGGCGAAGAAGATTTCCGCACGATGATGCACCTGGCGGAAGTGACCAGCCTAACCTTGCGCGAAATTGAATCAGCCATTGACCATCCACGCGCCCGCCTTCGTCATCTCGGCAGCGTCAAAGGTGAGCTTCGTCCGGGATTGAGCTGGTAATTGGCGGGATCAAGGCACAATGAATCAGATCATTCCTGGCTTGTGGGAAATTGATGAGATCGGCGACCGCGTTCACTGCTATCTGTGGGAGTGGAGCGGCGGTCTGACGCTGATCGACGCTGGCTTTCCGACCGATGTGCACACGATTCTGGATGCATTAACCGCCAAAGGTCACGCGCTGCACAATGTGCGCCGCATCATCGTCACCCACGCCGATATCGACCATATTGGCGGTCTCGCCAAACTGAAACGCGCCACCGGCGCCGTCGTCGGCTGCCACTCGGTGGAAAAGGTGTTGCTGGAGCACCCATCGCAGCGCAGACCAGCCACGCTGGCGTTGCGTCCGCTCTTTGCTGCGCTGCGCTTCACGCCGCAGTTTAGCGTGTTGCCAGTCACGCCCGACGAACTTTACGTCGATGGGCAAAAGACTCCCGAAGGTTTCATCGTCATTCACACCCCTGGTCACACGCCGGGGCATATTTCTCTATTGCACCGTGAAAAACGTGTATTAATTGTCGGCGACGCGCTCAACAACCGCGGCGGCAAACTGCAACTCCCTCCGCCGATGTTCACGCCGGACATGACCAACGCCCAGCGCAGCGTCTGGAAACTCGCCAAAAAATATGGCGAAGACTTCGACGTGATGGTCTTCGGCCACGGCGCGCCCGTGTTGCAGAACGGTGGGCGCAAGGTGCAATCGTTGGTGACGCAGATTTTCTCCGACGAAGTTTAGAATACACCAACCGAACTATCCCACAAGTTGTTCAATCAGGGGCGCCCCTGTGTGCGACCAGAGGTAAGACAGACGCAAGGTGCGTTCCCACCGACATTGATCGATCGACTTTTGTCCCTCGCGCTGGCACGCGTCCTGCTCGCAACATTTGTACATGGCTGGCACATTGTTTGTATCAACGCCTCAGGTGCACCTATGCGGTAGGTCAGTGCCTACCAGGTCAATTGTCGCATGGAAGACAAACACTACGTCAAACCGAAAACCATCATTTAGCAGGCGATTCTCTCAAATGAATTCGATATACTGGATACATCAGTATTCATGTTCATTTATTTGGATTCATCTTGGGAGGACTTACCATGCTTTATCGACACAAGACGTTGGCCACAGCCATTGCCTGCATTACACTACCCGTTCTATTGGCTGCATTGTTGGCGCTGTGGCCAGCAATGCCTGCGTATGCAGAAGGTGACCCCGTCACACCCAATGTTGCCGTCATAACAACCACGGTCAAACTCGCAAGCACGACTGCATTTATCAATGTGCCGGTTACGCTGACGGTTGGAACGGCGTCGGTCAGTTCGTTAGGGTTTCGGCTGGATTATGATCAAAGTTGCCTCAGCATCGCTGATATAGACACTGATGTCTCACTGCTCCTCGCAAACGGGTTTGCAGGAAGTAAAGCCAATAATCCCACCGAAGGTAAACTCGACGTCTCAGTCTGGTGGGGTCCCAACGATCCTCCTGTCGGAACCCTGGACGATGGCGACATCGTCAACATCAAGTTCATGCTTGAGCCAGGTTGTCGAAACGCGATCACCGATGTCGTCGATGCAGCCTTTGCCTTCTCAAACGTGACATTTGCCGATCAGAGCAGCGCTCCAGTTGAAGGCGCTGCCTATGGCGGCGTCTATCATCTGGATGTCAATCAGTTTCCTACCGATGTGACGCTGACCCGAGATGATGATGGCGCCAAGGAAAATATCGACACATTCCGGAGAGTCGGTGGGCTTGACGCAACTGACGTCGATTCGGAAGATGAGCACAGCTTCTCGCTTGTATCGACATGCACTGGCGGCGCATGGGACAATCAGGGGTTTGTCATCTCCGGCAGCGATCTGAAGACAAACCTCATCTTTGATTATGAGACAAAATCGAGCTACTCCGTCTGCATCGAAGCAAATGATGGTCGGGGTGGCGTCCTGGCGAAGGTGGTCTCGTTTGGTGTGGTCGATGTCAACGAAGCGCCGACCATGATTAGCCTGGACAATAATCTTGTGGTTGCGGGGACCAAAGCATCGGGTGATGTCGTCGGCGCCTTCACCACGGTCGATCCAGACAACGGACAGACGCACACCTATTCGTTGGTGTCTGGCGTCGGGGACACCGATAACGGTTCGTTCACAATCGATGGCAGCAATTTGAAGCTGGCGTTCGACCCTGTCTACAACCCGGCTAAACCGCTCTACAAGATTCGCGTCCAAACAAAGGATAACGGTGACGGGGAGTTGACTCTTGCGCAACAGTTCAACATCATCGTCGTCGGCAAACCTACAGTGTCGCTTCCTACTCATCCTGATGTTCCCTATGTGATTGCGGACAGCGTCCCAGTCACGCTGCCGATCAACTTTTCAGCATTGGGCAACACCATCCTTTCAGCGACGATGAGCATCACCTACAGTTCAGATTGCTTAACCTACACAACGTCCAGTGGATGGCAGAGTGGCACGAGCGGCAGCGCAACCGACAATAGCGGTGCGATCGAGGTTGAGATCACGAGTGCTGGCAACGCACTACGCGACGGCGCCATCGGGTATCTGAGCTTCACCGGCAAGAGCAGCTGCGTTGGCGTCAACAGTTGGACATTACTGAATTTTATCGGCACGCCCGATCTGCGCACGACTGGCAACCTTCAGGTGACGCCTGCAACACCCACCAATGGCAAGTTGGTCGTCGTCAACAACGCGGCGCGCGGCGACTGTAACAGTGATGGCGCTGTGAATGCCGGCGACTTCACCGCAACGGCACGCGAAATCTGGGATGAATCGTCAGAGTTGGAGGATGTAACGCCTCGCCTGCCCGATAAATCGTGGCTGTGGACGCCACTGGGCGTTTATTCGGGCAGCGCAATGGGTTGTGATTCAAACGTAGATCGCTACATTGATATTGCAGACCTGGTATGCACTGTGCGCAGGTATTTTGGCGCCACTTCCTGCAGCAGCGTTGCAGCCGCCGTCAGTCAATTGCCAGTCATATCGGCGCCATCCGCCGTGCTGGCAAACGCAAACACGGTGGTCGATCTGCCGATCCGTCTGGAGACGAACGGGCGCGACGTAGCTGCAATTGCATTCACCGTCAACTTCGATTCGGAAAAGTTGCTTCTGGACGACACAGACGCCGACCAGGATGGCATTCCTGACATGATTTCGCTCAACGCACCTGCCAGCATGATGCAGATGGTGATGGTGGAATCAGAGCAGGGCAGAATTGATGTCATGGCGTCAGGCGTCATGCCGCCGCTCCCCCTGTTAAGTGATGGCGTCATAGCCAATATCCGGCTGACCGGCAGCAGTCAAGCCTCCAATGCATTTGCACCTGTGACGATCACCAATGTGTCGTTAGGCGACGCCGAGGGCAGCTCCATGCAGGCGGAAGTTGTGATGCTGACGCCCGAAGGAACGATGCCAGGAATCTTTTTGCCGCTAGTCACGCAGTGACGATGAGCGGTGGACGACGATCTGGTTATGAGGCGTCTGTAAGGGATTTGGGGAGAAATCCACAATCCCACACAAGCAACTTGAAGAAGTGACCTCAAACTGCAACGTCCCCATCTCTGATCTGGCAACCCGATTTACACAACGGGTGAGATCAGGGTGGGGACGCATTTTAGGGAAGGTCTGTTCGACCGCAGCCAAGTTGTTTATCTATGGCCAATCATTTACTCTCTATCATTGCGACAACGCAACGTTCACTGCTTTATGCAGTGTCCGCTATTGTCATCATGGCGCTGGCGTCTCTCAACCAGACGCCAGTAGTTGCTACGATGACGCCAGCGACAAGCAGCGTCCTACAAATTCACAGCAATGTTCCAGTCACCAGCCAGGGTTTTGCATTGGTTCCAGTACAATTTATCAGCAACGGGCTCCGGATCAGCGGCATGTTGTTCTCAATTGACTACGACCACACCTGCCTGTTTTTCGATCCGGTGGATGCTGACCGAAACGGTATTCCAGATAATTTACTTTTCAATGTTCCAAACCAATTTTCGATTTCGGCTACATTTGACGGAAGCGACGCCGACGGCGAAATCGACATCATGATCGTGGATTACTCGCCGCCTTTTGCCACATTTCCTGATCAAATCGTGGTGACCATTCGCCTGGGATCGAGCTGCACGCCTGCTGCTGGCGATTCGGTCACGGCGCACGTACGCTTTTCGCAATCACCCCGGCCTAGCTTAAGCACATCCAGTGGAACGGCGGCCCAGGGAATATTCATCGATGGCTCAGTGCTGATCACCGCGAACTCCCCTGTTCAGACCCCGATCCCGACTGCCACGCCTACATCTGCGCCAACTACGCAACCAACTGCCACTATCCAACCAACAGTGACAGTTGAACCATCGCCTACCCTGCTCCCAACTCCAACAATTCCTGGAACCATTCCGGGAACCATTCCTGGAACGATTCCTTCACCGACGCCCATCAGCGATCGCGGGAAAGTGTTCATGCCGCTAATTTTACTCGGACGCAGCGATGCAATGAACGGAGCAACGCAAATCTACCTGCCGATGATCACCGTTGATTGCGTTGTGTCGGAACCGCCAGCTTCATGCCCCAACGAACCGCCGCCTGAACCACTGTCAACAACTCCAACCTTCATCGGCGTCGATGTGAACGACCTTAGAGAGCGTTGGCCACAACCTTTCCATCGAAAATGGTCATGACGACCGATGTCGCCGCCACAACGCCTGCTTTGATCTCTTCGGCGCTCAGTGCGAACAAATCTTGATCGAGTACAATGACGTCGGCGCGCTTGCCCGGCGTGATGCTCCCTATTTCTCGCGCCCAGCCAGCGGCGCGCGCTGCACCGAGCGTGTACGCGTAAATCGCCTGTTCCAGCGAAATGCATTCGTCCCCATACCATGACGGTGCAGGCAGGCGTTCCGTCCGTTGACGCACCAACGCCGCATGGATGCCTGCGAACGGGTTCGGGTCGGCGACCGGCGCGTCGCTGCCGAAAGCGACCAGCGCGCCGCCCTCGACCAGCGAGCGGAAGTTGTACATGTGCGCGCCGCGCTCACCCAAGAACAGGTCGGCGGTGTCCATGTCGTCGATGGCGTGGATCGGCTGCACACTGGCGGTGACGCCAAGCTGCGCCAATCGCGGCAGGTCAGGCGGGTCAATAATCTGCACATGTTCGATGCGGTGCGGAATCGACGGCGCCGGCGCACTCCCTGCCAGCTCCTCGAAGATGTCGAGCACGACGCGGTTGGCGCGGTCACCAATAGCGTGCACGCTAATCGGGAAGCCCAGCTCGACCGCGCGGCGGAATTCGGCTGCCATCTGCTCTGGCGGAGTGACACAGACGCCGAAGTTGTCGCTCTCCTCCGAGGTGAGCTTGACAAAGGGCGCCAGCAGCCAGGCTGTTCGACTTCCCAGGCTACCATCGGCGAACACCTTGACATGGCCGATGCGCAAGTAGTCGTCGCCAAAGCCGGTGCGCAGCCCCAACCCGGCCAGATGCACCATCTCATGCGCGGCCACGTTGCAGGCGACGCGCAATTGCAACTTCCCCGCCTCGCGCAGCCGTAGTAGGCTTGCCCACTCACGTGGGCCGTCGTCGCCATCCTTGATGCGCTGGGCGTGCACCGCTGTAATCCCCAAACGATGCAGTGTTGCGATACCGTTCACAAGTGCGGCATCATGTTCGTTGGGAGTTGGCGGTGGGATATGTTTGGACACGAGATCAATGGCAAGCTCGCGTAAAAAACCGGTCGGCTGTCCGCTGGCATCGCGGTCGATCACGCCGCCAGGCGGGTTAGGCGTCGCTGCGGTGACGCCTGCCAGCCGCAACGCCGCCGAGTTGACCACAGCGCTGTGCATATCGCTGCGATAGAAGATAGCAGGCGAATCGGCGCCGGTGGCGGCGTCGATCTCGGCGGCGGTGGGGAAGTCGGTGTCGCCCCAACGGCTCTCGTTCCAACCCTGCCCAACGAGCCAGGCGCCTGGCGCCGTGCGTGTAGCTGCTTCCCGAATTTGGTCAAGCATTTCGCTGCGCGAGCGCGTCCCCGCCAGCCGCACCTCGCGCAGCCCCAATGCGTAGTGCGAGAGGTGAATGTGAGCGTCACACAGGCCAGGCAAGACCAGCCGTCCGCCTGCGTTGATGCGTTGCGTTGTGGCGTCGCCCATCGCCAGGATCTCGTCATCGGCGCCAACTGCCAGGATGCGACCATCGCCCATCGCTACAGCTTGCGCCCAGGGGAGTGCGGCGTCCTGTGTGTAGACGCGAGCGTTATGCAAGATCAAAATAGGTGTGCAGGAAAGTCGCTGCATAGGTTTTCATCTTCTTTGCGTGTGATGTCAACTTCTGTTTCGATTTACCGGATGATTGCCAACAGCCAACCAGAACAACCGTCAGCTATGTTGAGTGTATCAAAAATTGCGCTGAACGTATAGTGTTCGGTTTGCTGAGGATGTCTATTTTTTTGCGTCTGGGACAAAACGACGGACGCCAACTTGAATTACATTCTTTGGTTACTCTGTGAGGTGAATGTGAAGTCGATTCCCAAAACAATTCTGGAGACGCCGATTGCCGGTGTAAACCTGAGCGCGGACACGCTGCACCAGGAGCTAGGCGCAACGCCCACAGTATTGGTCTTTCTACGACACTTTGGCTGACCGTTCTGCCAGGAGCTGGTAAAGGATTTCCGCACTTTGTCCGCCGACCCTGACTATCCATCGCTGCTCTTTTTCTACATGGGTTCGGTCGCTGAAGGAGAGGAGTTCTTTGCCAGAGCCTGGCCGGAGGCGCGTGCCGTCTCCGATCCGGGGAAGATGTTTTATCGCGCGTTTGGTCTTGTGCGCGGCGGCTTAAGCGAGGTGTTTGGTCCGCGCGTGATGGCGTGTAGCCTGCGCGCTGCATCCAAAGGGCATATCGTCGGCAAAGTCGTCGGCGATCCATGGCAGATGCCGGGTCTGTTCCTGGTGCAGGGAGCCGACGTGCTCTGGACGCATGACTTCGCCCACATCGGCGATCACCCGGACTTGACAGCGCTGCCGCATATCGTGACAAAGCGGGCAGTGAACTGATGTGATGTATGTAGTGTATAAGCGGCGCACACGATATTCATCTGCACCCCAGACGATGGGTGATTTGACAGCGATCACCCTGCGTGATATGCTTTCTACCATCGAATTGTGCAGACAGTTCGGTGAGGAGACACAGTTCGGTGAGGAGACGTGGTGTAGCGGTTAGCATATTGGCCTGTCAAGCCAAAGGTCGCGGGTTCAAATCCCGTCGTCTCCGCCAATATACACAAATAGGCCCACAACCTGGAGTGTCGAAAAACAATCAGGTTGTGGGTTTCTTCTTCTACTCGACTTTGCTCTCGCCGCCCATCAACGACGGATCGGGCGCGCCCATGATGTTGTAGCCGCCGTCCACATAGAGCACTTCGCCGGTGATGCGCGTTGCGTGGTCGCTCAACAGGAAGACGGCCGCCTGCCCGACATCTTCCTGATCGACATTGCCCATCGGCGCCACCTGTCCCACGTAGCTGAGGCTCTTGCGGAAGCCGCTCACGCCTGACGCAGCCAGCGTCTTGATCGGGCCGGCGCTGATGGCATTGACGCGGATTCTATCTTTGCCCAGGTCCCACGCCAAATAGCGTACGGAGGCTTCGAGCGCGGCCTTTGCCACACCCATGACATTGTAGTTGGGCGTCACCTTCTCGGCGCCAAAGTAGGTCATCGTCACCATGGCGCCGCCGTCGGTCATTAGCGGGCGGGCGCGCTTGGCGAGCGCGATCAGGCTATAGCAGCTTACGTCGAGCGCAATGCGAAAGCCATTGCGGCTGGTGTCGACGAAGCGTCCGCCCAGCTCCTCGCTCGGCGCAAAAGCGATCGAATGCACCAGGAAGTCGAGCTTGCCGAAATGCGCCGCCACCTTGACGAACAAAGCGTCGATGGCGTCGTCGTCGGTCACGTCGCACTCTTCCACAAACGTTGCTCCAATGCTTTCCGCCAACGGCTCGACGCGCTTTTTGAGAATTTCGCCAGCATAGCTGAAGCCCAACTCGGCGCCCTCGGCGTGCAACGCCTGCGCTATGCCCCACGCAATCGAGTTTTTGTTGGCAACGCCAAAAACCAGCCCCTTTTTCCCGCTAAACAAACCCATGAATCGTCCTCCTTCATTTCGGATGATTTTGCTATCCAGGTGAACAATCTTGTCTGTTGTAGAACACCGCAGATGTATCAGGGTTGCGCACCTTCGCCTACATCCAGCGCCCAATTTTCAATGCGCAGGCCATCGACGCGGCCAAATTCACGCGTATTGTGCGTGACCAGCGTTACGTTGAGAGAACGTGCATGAGCGGCAATCAACGTGTCGTACGCCAACTCGTAGCGGACAATCTCCGAAATGGCGACGTCCATCGGCGCTATCCGCAATAATCGCTGCCGCACTGGGGGCGGATTCTGGTTGATGACGGCAATGCAGGCGTTTGTATCGAGCATCCACCGGATCATGCGAGTTTATCCCTGGGCGCGTCTTCAGTGACGCCCCCTGTCACGGCAAAGTCGTCCACGTCCCTTGCCGCATCCATCCCCGACTTGACGCAATCGGGAATGCCGACCCCGCGATAGGCGCTGCCCGCCACATGGACGCCCGGTGGCAAAGAACGTTCGATGGCGGCGATGCGTTCAAGATGCCCCACATCGTACTGCGGGTTAGAGCGACGCCAACGGTAGATGCGATGAAAGAGCGGCTCGGCGTTAACGCCCAGCAACGCATCCAACTCGCGACGCACGGTGGCGTAGAGCGCAGCATCATCCAGCTCCATCGACTGTGGGCTGCGCGAGCCGCCAAAAAAGGCGCGGAGTAGCAGATGACCGTTTGGCGCACGATGGGCAAACTTGACCGAGTTAAGCGTGATCGCGTTGATCGGTCGGCGCTCGCTCATCGGGATCACCAGGCCATAGCCGTTGAGGGGGTTTGGCGCGTCGGCGCTGCGGAAGGCGAATGAGATCGTGCCAGTGCTGACGTAACGAATGCCGTCGAGCAGGTCGGCGGTGTCCGGCGCCAGCGGGCGCAGCAACTGACCGGCGACAAAAGCTGGCGTCGCCAGGATCACCTGGCTGGCGCGCACTTCGGCGCCGTCGGTCAGATGCAGCCGATAGCCGCCGGTGCTCGGCTCCAACGCGGCGACGCCTGCGCCCAACCGCAACTCGCCAGTGAGTTGCGTTCGTAGCGCATCCACTATCGCCTCGACGCCGGCTTTGGGCGTGACGAAGAAAGACAGCGGTTTGCCGTTGGGTGGTGTGCTGGCCGCGCTTTGCTGGCGCGCCCGCTGCGACGCCAGCATTCCTCTCGTCAGGCTGCCGTATTTCTGCTCCAGCTCACGGAAGCGCGGGAAGGTCGCCAGCACGCTCTGTTTGTCGGCCTCGGCGTTGTAGATGCCCGACATCAGCGGCTCGGCGATCTTGTCGAGCGCCTCACTGCCTAGCCGCCGGCGCACGAACTCGGCTAACGTCTCATCACGGTTGTCCTTGCGCCGCGGGATGAACAAATCCATGCCCATGCGCAGCTTACCCCACGGCGAAATCAGCGACGAGAAGATGAAGGGCTTGAATTTGGTTGGCACGATCATTAACACGCCGTCGGGAAGCGGCGTCGCCTTCCCTTTGTTGAGCACGTAGGTCTGCTTGAGCCGCTCGTTGACGCCGATCAGCATTTCGCCCAGCCCCAAATCATACGCCAACGCTGCGCCCCACGGTTTCTGAGTGATGAACGAATCCGGCCCACCTTCTACAATGAAGGGAGCGTCGCCGTAGCCGGCGACAATGTCGGTGCGAATCTTGCCGCCCAACCGTGCATCCTGCTCCAGCAGCACATAGTCGATCCCAGCCTTCTGCAAATGCCACGCCGCGCTCAGCCCGGCGATCCCCCCGCCAACGATAGCGACGGGGTGACGAGTTGTTGATTGCATGACAGTTCCTTGAAATGGAGATTGGAGATTGGAGATTGGAGATTGGGCGATTATGCGGTTTGCGTTCTCGAACGAAACTCCCCCCGAATCTCCAATCTCCAATCTCTACTCTCCAATCTTTCAATCTCGTAATCTCCCAATCACTTCTTCAACCGCCTTCAACGTCATCTCGATAACTTCTTCGCCATGCGCGCTGGAGACGAAGCCGGCCTCAAACTGACTCGGTGCAAAGTAGACGCCTCGTTCGAGCATGGCGTGAAAGAAGCGCCCATAGCGCGCCGGGGCGGCGTGCTCTTTGGCGCCGGCGTAGTCCGTAATCAAGCGACCGGGCGACTTCAGGAAATAGAAGCCGAACATCGAGCCGGCGTGTCCGGCCTGCACTGGGATGGCATGATTCGCTGCAATTTCCTCAATCCCTGCCACAAGTTTCGCTGTGGCCGCGGCAATGCCGTCGAAGACGCCCGGCTTGACCAGTTCGCGCAGCGTGACGATGCCGGCGGTCATCGCCAGCGGGTTGCCGGAAAGCGTGCCCGCCTGATACATCGGCCCGACCGGCGCCACCATCTGCATGATGGCGCGCTTGCCCGCATACGCGCCAACGGGCAGCCCACCGCCGATCACCTTGCCCAGACAGGTCAGGTCGGGGTCTAGCCCCCACAGCGCCTGTGCGCCGCCCAGATTGGCGCGGAAGCCGGTCATCACCTCGTCGAGGATAAAGAGTGCGCCATTGTCGCAGCACAGGCTTTGCAGACCGTGCAGGAAGCCATCGGCAGGCAACACAAAGCCAATGTTGGCCGCAATTGGCTCGACGATGACGCCCGCAATCTGCCCCGGATTGGCGTCGAAGAGGCGCTCGACCGCTGCCAGGTCGTTAAAAGGCGCAATCAGTGTGTCGGCGGCGGTGGCCGCAGGCACGC
Organism: uncultured Caldilinea sp.; assembly: GCA_937981885.1. Lineage (GTDB taxonomy): Bacteria > Chloroflexota > Anaerolineae > Caldilineales > Caldilineaceae > Caldilinea. Next base: position 35,552 of record CALJMI010000016.1, on the reverse strand, counting down.
CGGGCGAGTCAGGCAAGCCCAACGTGGCGACGCCGCTGCCCGCCTGCACCAGCAGCATGTCGGCGTGGCCGTGGTAACAGCCGCTAAACTTCACGATCTTGGCGCGCCCGGTGTAGGCTCGCGCCAGCCGCAGCGCGCTCATCGTCGCCTCGGTGCCGCTGTTGACAAAGCGCACCATCTCCACCGACGGCACCAGGTCGATGACCAGTTGCGCCAGATCGGTCTCCAGCGCAGTCGGCGCGCCGTAGCTCGTCCCGCGCGCCGCCGCTTCCTGAAGCGCCGCCACCACCGCCGGGTGTGCGTGCCCCAACGTCAGCGGTCCCCACGAGAGGACATAGTCGATGTAGCGGTTGCCGTCGACGTCCCACACATACGGCCCCTTCCCGCGCTCAATAAAACGCGGCGTTCCCCCCACGCTGCGAAAGGCGCGCACCGGGCTGTTCACTCCACCCGGAATCACCTGTTGTGCAGCGGCAAAAAGTTGTTCGGATTTTGTCATCTCTAATCTTTCAACTTCTGACTATACTCATGCACAAACTCAACCAACCTCTTCACATTCTCCACCGGCGTCTGCGGTAAAATGCCGTGACCGAGGTTGAAGATGTGGCCTGGACGACCGACCGCGCGCGCACGATCGAGCACCTGTTGAATGCGCGGCTGCAACTGTTCCCACGGCGCAAAGAGTGCAACCGGGTCGAGGTTGCCCTGCACCGCCACGCCCTCGCCGAGCAGCCGCCACGCTGCATCGAGATCGATGCGCCAGTCCACGCCGATCACATCGCCGCCCGCTTCACGGATCGACGGCAGCAGCCCGGCGGTGTCAACACCAAAATGGATGATCGGCGCGCCGCCCGCGCGGGCGATCTCGATGGCGCGGCGGCTCCAGGGCAGCACGTGCGCCCGGTAATCGTCCGGGCTAAGCTGACCAACCCACGAGTCGAAAAGCTGCAAAACCTGCGCGCCCGCGCGCGCCTGCGCCAGCAGATATTCGCCGACGACGGTGCTGAGCTTCTCCATTAACGTGCGCCATGTCGCCGGGTCGGAGATCATCAGGCTTTTGACACGCACGTGATTCTTGCTGCCGCCACCCTCGACCGCATAGGCCGCAAGCGTGAAGGGTGCGCCGCTGAAGCCGATCAAGGGCAGACCGCGGCTGTCGAGTTCACGCCGCGCCAGCTTGATCGCCTCTAGTGTGAACCAGAGCGTCTCCTCCGGCGGGCGCACGACCAACGCTTCGACATCGACGGGCGTGCGCACCGGATTGTCAATGTGCGGCCCTTCGCCCTTGAGAAATTCCAGATGCAGCCCCATGCCCTGAAGCAGTGGCAGAATGTCGGCAAAGATGATCCCTGCGTCGAGGTCGAAGGCGTTGATCGGCTGCATCGTTACTTCGCACGCCAGTTCAGGCGTCTTGATGATCTCCAGGATCGTGTAGCGCCGCCGCAGCTCACGGTACTCCGCCATGTAGCGCCCGGCCTGCCGCATCAACCAGACCGGCGTCGCATCGACCGGTTGGCGGCGACATGCGGCGAGAAAGCGCGGCGGGCGCGTAGGAATTTGAGATTGAGGGGTTGAATGATTGAGTGTAGTGTCTGACATGAGTTGGTCACGTGTCAATGGTGAATGGTGAATTGTGAATCGTCAATTGTGAAGTGTGAAGTGTGAAGTGCATCCGCCCAGGCCGACGCCCCTTCACAATTCATAATTGAATTAACTTTCCTGCACCCACTTCGCAGCATCTTTTGCAAAATAGGTCAAAATCATATCGGCGCCGGCGCGCTTGATCGCGATCAGACTCTCCAGCGCACAGCGGCGCAGATCGAGCCAGCCATTGGCCGCAGCGGCGTGGAGCATGGCGTATTCGCCGCTCACTTGATAGGCGGCCATCGGCAGCGGGTAAAGTTCGCGCAGCGCAGCTAAGATGTCGAGATAAGGCAGCGCCGGTTTGACCATCAGCATGTCGGCGCCTTCGGCTACGTCGAGCGCCGCTTCTTTGAACGCCTCACGGCGGTTGGCCGGGTCCATCTGATATTGGCTGCGGTCGCCAAAGGCAGGGGGGCTTTCGGCGGCCTCGCGAAAGGGACCATAAAAGCCGCTGGCGTACTTGACCGCGTAGCTCATGATCGCCACATGCTCGAAGCCGGCGTCATCCAGCCCGCCACGGATTGCCGCCACCATGCCATCGACCATGCCCGACGGCGCAATGATGTCGGCGCCAGCCTCGGCATGGACAGCGGAGGCGAGCGCCAGCAACTCACGCGTCGGCGCGTCGAGCAGGTAACCTTTGGGCAGGTGCGGGTGAAAATGCAGCCCGCCCGGCGCGTTGATCACGCCGCAGTGACCGTGATCGGTGTACTCACAGAAGCACATGTCGGAGATCACGATCAGGTTGGGCGCAGCATCCTTGATCGCCCGGATCGCCTGCGGCACGATGCCGTCCGGGCTGTAGTTGTCGCTGCCCAGCGCATCCTTCGCCGCCGGAATGCCAAAGAGGATCACGGCAGGCACGCCCAGATCGGCAATTTCCCTCACCTCGGCGGCAAGCTGATCCACAGAAAGCTGATACTGCCTCGGCATCGAGCCGATAGGGATGCGCTGGCCGCGCCCGTAGCGGACGAAGAGCGGCGCCACGAAATTGGCAGGCGAGAGCACCGTCTCGCGCACCATGCGGCGCAGCGTCGCGTTGCGCCGCAACCGCCGTGGGCGCAGCACCGCCGCTCCTGTCCCGCCTGCGACGGCAAAACCATTCGTGCGGGGTGAATCGAGTGTAAGCACAGGACATCCTCCAAATCTATTTCGGTGGGGGCGCGGACGCATAAAAATACTCCGCCAGCGCAGCAACCAACCCATCCAGGCTTTGCCGCACCGACACGACGGCGGGTGTGAAACCGGCGTCGCGCACCGTCCGCGCCGTGATCGGCCCGATGCACGCCAGGCAGACATTGTGCAGCGCCGCCGGGTCGCCGCCCTCCCGCGTCAGCCGCTCCAGCAAAAAGGTGAAAGCGGAGGAGCTTGCCAGCGTCACGGCGTCGACAGCGCGCTGCGCCAGCAAAGCAGGCAGATCGACGCCGCCTGAACCGCGCACAGTTTCGTAGGCGACGACGTGCGTCACCAGGGCGCCGGTTGCTTTGAGCCGCCGCACCAGCACATCGCGCGCCTGCGCGACCTGCGGCAGCAAAATGCGGTCATTCGGTTGCACTGTTGCTTCGAGCGCCGCCGCCAACCCTTCGGCGACCTCCTCAACTGGCGTCAGGTGCACTCCCAACCCAAGCTCGGAGTGTACAGCCTCAGCCGTCGCTGCGCCAACAGTAGCAACGCGCATGCCGGCGAGCTGCTGGGATGCAATCTTGAGCGCAGCAAGTCGCGCTGCGACACTGCGCACGGCGTTGGCGCTGGTGAGTACGAGCCAGTCGTAGCCGCCATGCGCCGCAAGTTGGAGCGCCTGATCGAGCACCGTCGTGTCGGCGGGCGGCACGATGGCAAGGCAGGGATAGAGCAACGGCGTTGCGCCAGCCTGCGCCAGCAGAGCGGCGAGTTCCGGCGCCTGATTGGCCGCCTGGGTCACGACGACCTGTCGCCCCAACAGTGGAGGTTGCACGTCCGGCGCAGTGAGCGTCACACTTTCACCTCGTGCAGGAACTGGGCTGCGCCCCGGGCCAACGCCTGAATTGCCAGCGCTGCCCCCAATTCGACGGCGTCTTCCGGGACAGCGTCGCCCGTCACATCGACAAAGTCACGCCCATCGAGCGACGCCACGCGCCCGCGCAGGTGCAATCGATCTTGTACGATGGCGGCATGTGCGGCCACTGGCACGGCGCAGCCGCCGCCCAATCCACTAAGAAAAGCGCGTTCCGCCGTGACTGCGGCACGCGTGGCGGCGTCATCAAGTGGCTGCAGCAAGTGGAGCAGTCTGGCGTCATTCCGACATTGCACCGCCAGCGCGCCCTGTCCCGGCGCCGGCAGCATGAGGTCGAGCGGCAGCATCTCGGTGACGGCGTCGCTGCGTGCGAGGCGTTCGACGCCCGCCGCCGCTAGCACAATGGCGTCATAAGAGCCATCCGGGTCAAGCACCTTGTGAATACGCGTATCGACATTGCCGCGGATGTCGGCGATGCGCAGGTGTGGGTAGGCGTGCAACAGCTGTGCGGCGCGGCGACGGCTGCTGGTGCCGACGACCGCGCCAGGTGGCAGCGCGGCTAAGGGCTGTCCGCTGCGACTGACCACAACATCATGCACGTCGGCGCGCGTCGGGATGGCGCCGATCACAATGCCCGGCTGCAGCTCGGTGGGCAAGTCCTTGAGGCTGTGTACAGCCAGATCGATGGCGCCGCTATGCAGCGCTGTTTCCAGTTCAGCGGTGAAGAGTCCCTTGCCGCCGATCAGCGGCAGCGGTTTGTCGAGGATGCGGTCGCCTTGTGTGTGCAGGATTTCGACTTCGACGGCAAGCACCGGCCACGCCGCGCTCAACCGTGCGGCGATGTAGTCCGTCTGCCAACGCGCCAGCGTCGAGCCGCGCGTGCCCAGGCGCAGCGTGGCGATGTGTTCAGTCATGAGCGCCGAGTCCATTCATAGAGTGAACAACAAATGCACCATCCACCACCAGATCGGCGACCGTTGACTGCGCGTTGCTGGTGGTTGTGGACAGGGCAAACAGATCGGTTAGCGCCTGAGCGTAGTGGGCGCCGTTGCCATTTGCCGCCTGCGCCTTGAGCCGCACAGTCGGTTCATGCAGCAGCTTGGCGACGAGGCGTTCGGCGAGACGCTCGACCTCCTGGTGGATGCGGTCGTCGTTGGGCACCTGGTGACGTAGGCGCTGGAGTGTGCGATCCACCTCTTGACGGGCAATGATTTCGGCGTGACGGCGCAGTTCCAACACGGTGGGCAGCACTTCGCGCCCGCCCAGCCAGGCGCACATCGCTGTGGTTTCCTGCGCAACGATCGCCTCGACAAGTGGAATGGCAGACTCGCGGCGCGCCACGTTGGCGTCGACGCTGCCGCGCAGGTGATCGATGTCATAGAGAAAGACGTCGGGAAACGTATCGATGTCGGGTTCGATGTCGCGCGGGAGGGCGATGTCGAACAGGAGCAGGGAGCGGCCGGCGCGCGCAGACAGCGCCTGCGCCACCTCCTCCACAGAAAGAACAATATGCGGCGCGGCGGTAGCGCTGATCACCAGATCGACGGCAGTCAATACCTCGTGGAGCCGCGCCCAGCCCACAGCACGGCCGCCGACCTTCATCGCCAACTGTTCGGCGTGCGCCAGCGTGCGGTTGAGGCAAACGATCGAGGCGATCCGATGTTGCCGCAACGCGAGCGCCGCCAGCTCCGCCATCTTCCCGGCGCCGATGACCAACGCAGAACGACGGCTGAGATCGCCCAACACGCTTTCAGCGTGACGCACGGCAGCATGGCTGATTGAGGTCGTGTAGCAGCCGATCGGCGTCTCAGCGCGGGAGCGCTTGCCACAGTGCAGCGCCCGATTGAACAGCTGCGTAAGAAGCGGGCCGCTGGTTCCGCTGGAGTGCGCCGTCGTCAACGCATGGCCGACCTGCCCCAAAATCTGCGCCTCACCCAGGATCAGCGAATCCAAACCGGAGGCGACGCGCAGCAGGTGATCGATAGCGTCAGTGTCGCTCTTGACGTACAAAAAAGCCGCCAACTTGTCCAGCGTCATCTGCCATTGTCGAGCGATCTGCGCCTGGATCAGTGCAATCGCTTGCGCCGGTGCGGTGCTGACAGCATAGATCTCGAGTCGATTGCACGTCGAGAGGATCACCACTTCCTGCATGACGCCTTGCTGTACACCGCGCATGAACAGGTCGTTGGCGACCATCGGCAATGCGTGCGCATCGAGCGACAACTGTTCGCGCACGTCGATAGGTGCGGTGCGGTGACTGAGGCCGACCAGCAGAATCGATAGCATTTTTCGCTCTGCGTTGCTGTGCATTTCCACGCCTCTACAGTGCAGTTCAAGAAATGGAACGCGTATGACGCGGCTTTAGCGGGATCGGAGCGGATTCAGAGATTCAGATCAGCGAACATCCGCCCGCTCGCATTACGGGCGCAAAGCGCCATCAGCGTCATCCGCACTCTATCATCGGTTGTAATGCCGCCGTTGCCAGCGCAGCCAGGATCGTCACCATGGCCGGGCTGTCGTTGAGCATGGGCGGCCGTTCGACGCGCACGCCGTGCTCCAGGGCGATGTGTTGCACGCCGATGTCGATGTCATAGAGCACCTCAACATGATCGGCGATAAAGCCAATCGGCGCAACAACAAGCCTTTTGCGCCCAGATTTCGCCAACTCGACGATGTAATCCTCAATTTGTGGACCGAGCCAGGGCACGCCGGTCTTGGCTGCGCTCTGGTAGGAGAAAGTCCAGCGGTCGGCGGGCAGCGTCAGCCTCTCCGCCAGTCGTTGTGCTGTTTCGCGCAGCTGGCGGTCGTAAGGGTCGCCACGTTCAAGTATGAACTCGGGCAGGCTGTGGGCGGTGAAGACAACAAGCACCTCGTCGCGCTCCGCCGGCGCGTAGCGTTGCAATGTCGCGCGAACGTTGGCGGCGACGGCATCCAGGTAATCATGCTGCGTGTGCCAGCTTTCGACAAAGCGAATTTCGATGGGGCGGTCAAGCTGCGCCAACGCCTCGTCGAGCCGGCGGCGATAGGCGCCGATGCTCAGGCTGCTGTAGTGCGGCGCCATGCAGATGACGGCGGCGCGCTCCACGCCGTCGGCGGCCATCTGCGCCAGCGCATCCTTGATCCATGGCGTCCAGTGACGCATGCCAACGTAAACGGGCAGGCCGATGCGTTCCTGTAGTTGGATGGCGGCGCTTTGGGTGATGCGCAACAGTGGCGATGCGCCCCCGATCGCGGCGTAGCGGTGGCTGATTTCGTCGATCAGCTCCTGCGGCGTCTCGCGCCCGCCGCGAATGTCGAGCAGGTAGGCAGGGATGTCCTCCAGCGAATTCGGCCCACCATAAGCGAGCAGCAACACGGCTGTCTTCATGCGTCCGCTCCTTCGTTCTGCCAGATCGCCTTGCCGATAAAAAATGGCCCCAGCCTTTCCAGGTGCAACGAGGTCTGTTTGGTCTTGCGCATCCGTTGAACGATCGACGAAAGTGGATACAGTTCTGGCCCGACCAGCGCAACGACGAAGTCGTTGTCGTTTTTGTCGAGACCATAGCACGCCAGACGGATGTCGGCGCCATAGCCGGCGCGTCCGTAGGCGTGACCGATCCCGCCGTGCTCCATCAAGATCGTGCGTTGCTCCTGCGCCGAAAGTTGCTCGAAGGAGCCAGCGCGACGCAACGGATACCAGATCGCCCACGGCCAGTTGGGATCGCAGACTTTTTGGCGTGGACGGGTGATAAGCGTCCGCTCCAGGTCTTCCTCATGCCCCAACGCGTAGGTGCGACCAAACATCGTCAGTTCGGGCTTGGGTTGCAGTCCAACAAAGGGCGGCAGGTTCAGATAGTCGCGCAGTTCGGTCACAAAAAAATCGGCGTTCTCGCTAAAGGTAAGCAGCGCCACTCCCTGTGGGTCGCTGGCATCGACGTAAAGAACGCTGCCAAAGCGCTGTTCGCGCAACGATTCAACCAAATCATCAGTGGCAAGACATTCGCCAAACGCGTGCAATTGCATGAACAACCGTCGGTTGAGCCGCACAATCCGCCCATCCGCCGTGCGTCCCTGCTCGCTGATGTCCAATCCTTCGGTGTTTGCAAATGGATGTGTCATGGTCTCCAGTTTCTAAATTTAGTTGCGTGGGGCAAGAGCCGCAGCACGCCGACACGCTAATCACTCAATCGCCGAATCACCCAATCTCCAATCTCTGCTCTCCAATCTCCACTCTCCGCAACACCGCTGGCTCATACGTGCAGAACGGCTCCTCTTCCAGATATTCGTGCGTCATGCCGTAGGCGCGGGCGCGGCAGCCGCCGCAAATGTTCTTGAATTCACACAGGCCACACTTGCCGCCGAGCAGACTGGAATCGCGCAGATCGGCGAAGAGCGGCGACTCTTCCCAGATTTCACGGAAGGGCTGGCGGCGAATGTTCCCTGCTTCAACGGGCAGATAGCCACACGGAAAGACCTCACCACGGTGGCTGACGAAGCAGACACCCGTGCCAGCCAGACAGCCTTTGGTCATGGCGGTCATGGCGCGGCGCGCTTCCTCAGCGCCGGGGGCGCCGCCTACAGTGGGATGACCACCTGGGTGACCGCCGGCGCGCTGTTGACGATGATGGCTGTCCGGTCGCTCACGAAAAACGCCGGTGCGCCGCTCCTCAGCCTGGCGCTGGCGCACGATGCGGAAATAGTGCGGGGCGCAGGTCGCCTTCAGCTCGATGCCGCCTTCCATTTCGGCGTTGTACATCCAGTTAAGCACGCTTTCGTACTCGACGGCGGAAATTTGCTGGTCGGGCGCAATCTCGACGCCACAGCCAACGGGCACAAGCAAGAAAAGGTGCAGCGCGTGCGCCTCCAACTGCTTCGCCAGCGCCAACGTCTGATCCATCTGGTGGAGATTGTGGCGTGCAACTGTGGTGTTGATCTGGTAGGGGACGCCGACTTCGTGCAGGCAGCGCATCCCGGCGAGCGACCTGTTGAAGGCGCCCTTGCCGCGAAAGATATCGTGCGTGGCGGCGTCGGCGCCGTCAAAACTGATGCTGACGCGATGGATGCCGCTTGCCTTGATTTTGTGCGCGACGTCGGCGTCGATCAGCGTGCCGTTGGTCGCCAGCGCCACGATCAGGCCAGCGTCGCTGGCGTGACGGGCGATCTCGAAGATGTCGGGACGAAAGAGCGGTTCGCCGCCCGAAAGCACAAAGATCGGGCGCGCAAATGCTGCAATCTGATCGATTAGGCTGAACGCTTCGGCAGTGGTCAGATCCTGTGGCAGCAATTGGTCGGCCACGGTGATGCGCCGGCAGTGGATGCAGGCCAGATTGCAGCCAGCAGTCGTTTCCCAAAAAATCAGGCGGGGCGGCGGACAGGCAGCGGCTGTATGCATGTTTGCACTTCTTTCTATTTGCTTGCTGCCGCTGGATGGCAGCCGATTGGATGACATCCGTCCAAAAACCAAAGTTGAGATCCGACGTGAAACCCTCAAATCCTCTTGATTTAATTCTATGAAAATCTATGATAAGATAACTAAAACTTCTGGAGAAGATACACTGTTTTGGAAAAACACGCAAATCGGAGATGCCAGTTGGAGGGTGCGTCATATTCGATTGGCGAGGTGGCTGCCAACATCACTGCTGTAGTAGGCGGGGGTGGAGCGCTTGATAGGTGAGACCAGAAGAAAGAAACTCGGTTTCTTTCTTCTGGGATAGGTTAGCCGCGCTGCTCTAGCGGCACATAATCACGCTCATCGGCGCCCAGGTAAATCTGGCGCGGGCGGGCGATCTTTTGCTCAGGATCGGTGATCATCTCGACCCACTGCGCCAGCCAGCCGGGCGCGCGGCCCAGTGTGAAGAGTACGGTGAACATGTCTGGGGGGAAGCGCATCGCCTGGTAGATGATGCCGCTGTAGAAATCCACGTTTGGATAGAGTTTACGCGAGACGAAGTAGTCGTCTTCCAACGCATGCCGCTCCAGTTCCACGGCCACGTCGATCAGTGGGTTCATGCCTGTGACTCCAAAGACATCGTAGGCGATCTTCTTGATGATCTTGGCGCGTGGGTCATAGTTTTTGTAGACGCGGTGGCCGAAGCCCATCAGCCGGAACTCGCCCTTCTTGACGCGCTCGACATAGGAGGGCACACGTTTGGCGTCGCCGATTTCCGTCAACATCTTGATGACAGCTTCGTTGGCGCCGCCGTGACGCGGACCGAAGAGCGCCGCTGCCGCCCCGGCCATGGCGCTGTAGGGATCGGCGTAGGCGGAGCCAATCGAACGCATCACTGAAGTTGAGGCGTTCTGTTCGTGGTCGGCGTGTAAGATAAAGAGCACGTCGAGTGCTTTCGCCAGCACCGGGTTGACCGAGTATCTGCTCTGATGCATGTAGTCGAGCATGTAGAGGAAATTCTCGGCGTAGCCCATGTCGGCGTTCGGGTAATTGAAGGGGCGCCCGATGCGATGCCGATAGCAGAACGCAGCGACGGTCGGCAGCTTGCCCAGGATGCGGTAAATCTGCTTGAGGCGCACATCAGCGTCCTCGACCAGCGACGCTTCTTTGTGCAACGTGGACATGAATGCCAGCGCGCTGATCATCATCCCCATCGGATGTGCGTCGTAGCGGTAGGCGTGGAAAAGCTGCGTCATGTTTTCATGCAAGAAGGTGTGGTGCATGATCTGATATTCCCAGTCCGCCAATTGCTGTTTCGTTGGCAGCTCGCCAAAGATCAGCAGATAGGCAACCTCCAGAAACGAGCTTTTTTCAGCCAATTGCTCGATGGGATAACCGCGATAGCGCAAAATGCCCTTGTCGCCGTCGATGTAAGTGATGGTGCTTTTGCATGACGCCGTGTTGTCGTAGCCCGGATCGTAGGTCATCGTGCCGAATTCATCGGGATTCACTTTGATCTGGCGCAGATCTCTTGCCTTGATCGTGCTGTGCTCGACAGGAATTTCATATTGTTTGCCGGTGCGATTGTCAATAATTGTGAAGGTGTCTTTACTCATCAGTCGCTACTCCTTTGTGAGGCGCACTCAAGAATATGTGGATAGTAAAAAAATCAAAAATAAGAGCATTGGCAGTATATCACAGATCGAGCGAAATCGATGATTTGGCGGTTGACAAAATCGGCCAAAGTGTTCTTTCTCTTGCACATCAAGCCTCAAAATTTGGTCATTCAGCGGATCAGATCCCTCGTCAGTTATGCTATAGTGAAAGGGACAGTTGCAGCCGTTGTGATTTGTTTCGCCGCCGTTTGGCAGGCATGGGTGAATCACCAAAACTCGGCCGCTCCTAACCAATCGACCGTATTGCGGAGATTCGCCCACACTGGCTGCTGGTGTGGGCGTTGTTTTTTTGTTGATGTGATCTTCCGACACAATATCCTTTCCACAAGGAGGTGGAACCATGTCATGGATCAAATGGTTTTCCGAGCTGACAATTGATGATGTGCCTAAGGTGGGTGGCAAGAACGCCAGTCTAGGTGAGATGATCCGCGAACTAGCGCAGCGCGGCATCCAGGTGCCGGATGGCTTTGCGGTGACCGCCGATGCATATCGGGCGTTCTTGCACTACAACGAATTAGACGGCGAGATTCGCAAAATTCTGCGCAGTCTGGACACGCATGATGTCGGCGACCTGATGCGGCGCACCGGGCAGATTCGCCGCCTGATTCTGCGCGGCGAGTTCCCACCTGATATGGAGGCGGAGATCGTCGCGGCTTATCAAGAACTGAGTCGACGTTACAACATGCGCACCGCCGATGTGGCTGTGCGCTCCTCCGCCACCGCCGAAGACCTGCCCACCGCCAGCTTCGCCGGACAGCAGGAAACCTATCTCAACGTCCATGGCGAAGCGATGTTGCTCGAATCGGTGACAAAGTGCTTCGCCAGCCTCTTCACCCCGCGCGCCACCAGCTATCGCCACGACATGGGCTTCGACCACACACAGGTCGGGCTGTCGGTCGGCGTGCAGAAGATGGTGCGCTCCGATCTGGCGTCCAGCGGCGTGATCTTTACGCTCGACACCGAAAGCGGCTTCCGTGATGTGGTCTTTATCACCTCTGCCTATGGCCTGGGCGAGAATGTTGTGCAGGGACGCGTGGCGCCCGATGAATTCTATGTTTTCAAGCCGACGCTGCGTCAGGGATACCGCCCGCTGATCTGGAAGCGGCTGGGCGCCAAAGAGCAGCGCATGATCTATGACGAGGCTGGCAACAAGCTCGTCAAGAACGTGCAGGTCTCGCCTGAAGACCGCGCCCGTTTTTCCGTTAGTGAGGACGACGTGCTCACGCTGGCGGAATGGGCAATGGCAATCGAGGATCACTACACGGCGAAGCGCGGCGTCGATATGCCGATGGATATCGAATGGGCCAAGGACGGGCGCACCGGCGAACTCTTCATCGTGCAGGCGCGGCCCGAGACAGTGCACAGCCAGCGCGTCGTCACGCAGATCGAGACTTACCGCCTCAAGGCAAAAAGCGAGGTGTTGGTCAAAGGGCTGGCCGTCGGCGACAAGATCGCAGCGGGCAAGGTGCACGTCATCCCCAACGTCAGTCACATCCGCGACTTCCGCCCCGGCGAGATTCTGGTGACGGACATCACCGACCCGGACTGGGAGCCGATCATGAAGACGGCCGCGGCGATCGTCACCAACCGCGGCGGGCGCACCAGCCATGCCGCCATCGTCTCGCGCGAGTTGGGCATTCCCGCCATCGTCGGCTGCAACGATGCCACGCGGCTGCTGGAGAGCGGCCAGCCCGTGACGGCGTGTTGCGCCGAAGGCGAAGTCGGCCGCGTCTATGCCGGCGAACTGCCCTTCGAGGTGCAGACGGTCGATGTCAGCCAGATGCCGCGCCCGCGCACCAAGATCATGATGAACATTGCCAGCCCAGAGTTGGCGTTCAAGCAGTCGGCGATTCCCAACGACGGCGTCGGGCTGGCGCGCATGGAGTTCATCTTCGCCAACTGGGTGCAGGTGCATCCGCTGGCGCTCACCCGCTACGATTCACTGCCGGCGGATGTACGCGCCAAAGTCGATGAAATCACGGCTGGCTACACCGACAAGACTGAATTCTTCGTCGATAAGCTGGCGCAGGGCATCGGCGCGCTGGCGGCAGCGTTCTATCCCAAGCCGGTGATCTTGCGCTTCTCCGACTTCAAAACGAACGAATACGCCCATCTCGTCGGCGGTCATCTCTTCGAGCCAAAGGAAGAAAACCCGATGATCGGGTGGCGCGGCGCCAGCCGTTACTATCACCCCGACTATCGCGAGGGCTTCGTGCTTGAGATCAAGGCGATCAAACGCGTGCGCGAAGTCTTCGGGCTGACCAACCTGCTGGTGATGGTTCCTTTCTGCCGCACGCCCGCCGAAGGCAAACAGGTGCTCGACGTGATGGCGGAGGAGGGGCTGAAGCGCGGCGAGCACGGCTTGCAGGTCTACGTGATGGCGGAGATTCCCTCCAACATCATCCTGGCTGACCAGTTCAGCGAACTTTTCGACGGCTTCTCGATTGGCTCCAACGACCTGACGCAGCTCACGTTGGGCGTCGACCGCGACTCGACGCAGATCGCCGCGCTCTTTGACGAGCGCAACGATGCTGTGCTCCGCTCCTGCGCACAGTTGATCGAGACCGCGCACAAATACGGGCGCAAGGTCGGCATCTGCGGCCAGGCGCCGTCGGACTACCCGGAGTTCGCTGCCTTCCTGGTCGAACAGGGCATTGACTCGATGAGCCTGATTCCAGACGCGATCCTACGCACGACGGCGGATGTGCTGGTGATCGAGGGGGAGCGTGTCACGACATAGGCGTTATTGTTTGCATACATGCCCCGAAGTGCAGAATCGGGTATAATCACTGCATCGAGCACGGTGTAACCTCAACAAACCAGGTTTCTTACAAGAAACCTGGTTTGTTGCAAGAAACAGGCAACTACGCGCATGGTCGAATTTAGCGAAGACCGTCACAGCAAGGCGATCCGCAAGGGTCCACCGATCTTTGTCGTTTCGGGCGGAACCGGCGCCACCGGCGATCTGCTGGCGCGCACGGTGCTGGCGCAATTCCCCGACGTGGATGTGCCGATTCAGATGGAGACCAAAGTTGTCAGCGAGGAACGCGTGCGCGAGGTGATCCGCAAAGCCACCGGCATCCCCGGCGCAATCATTCTGCACACGATGGTCAACCGCGACTTTCGGCGTTTGTTGGTGACGGAGGCAGCGCGCGCCGGCATCGTCACCTTCGATCTGGCTGGCCCGTTGGAAGAGCATCTCAGCCGAGAACTGGCGATGGAGCCGCTGCAACAGCCAGGACTCTACCACCAGATGCGCCGCGCCTACTTCGAACGCGTCGAGGCAATCGAGTTCACTGTGGCGCACGATGACGGCAAGCGCGTCGAAGATTTGCCGCTGGCAGAGATCGTGCTGGTGGGGTTGTCGCGCGTGGGCAAGACGCCGCTAAGCATGTACCTGTCAATTCTGGGTTGGAAGACGGCGAACGTACCGTTTGTGCCCGGTGTGCCGCCGCCGTCCGAATTGAAGCTGGTTCCGCCGCACAAGGTTGTCGGTCTCGTTATCGAACCGGCGCAACTGATCGCACATCGCCGTTACCGCGCTACACGCTCCAACATCCGCGAAGAAGGCTATGTCGACCGCGCCTCTGTTGTCGAGGAGATGCGCGCTGCCAACCATTTCTTCTATGCGCAGGGCTTCCACGTCGTCGACACCACCGACAAACCGATCGAGACCAGCGCTGAGGAGATCATCAGCCTGATCACACGGCGGAAGGTGGCGACGTGAGACGATGCAAAAGTGGATGTTGCCGCGAACCACAGGCGTCAGCGGCAATGCGTGGGAGATAGGGCGAGCTATCTGATGCTTGCCCCATCTCCGTTTTTGGCAAATTCTACCGTCGTTCCAGGCGCGCCTCGACCCAAACGGCCCAATCCTGCTGAGACGTCTCATTGGCGAGCACTTGTAGCTCAAAAGCACCGTAGGCGGAAGACAAGCTGTCAACCATCTCGGTCAGGTCCACTTCTATCCTGCGTAACTGCCGATCGTATGAGTCACTCACCTCTGCAACCAAATATGGCTGAATTGGTCGAATAGCCGTGTAAGCGACGAGTGTTGGCGACTGCGGAGCGTCGAGAACTGCGATTGCCGGAACAAACCACACCCGGAACGTCACATCACCCGCTTCTGCGCCTTCCAGAAAGCCTACGCGCGCAACGAAGCGATCGCCTGGCTCAATTTCGATGTTGCCGGTTGGATATCGTCCAGAGATCGAACCATAATCCTCCCACGTGGGATGTGTTTCCAACACCCGTTCTGGCCTGCTGCCGTCTTCCAGACGTGCATTCCATATCCAGCGTACAATGCCTTGTCTGTCGGTGTCGCCACCTTGCCAGGGGAGCCAGCCCCAGGAACCCGACCACGCAGCGTTTGGCGCCTCGGCAACAAAGTCATAGAGAGTTCGAGCTGACGAAGGCAAATAAGACGACACCTCTACAGTCATCCGACAGAAACGATCGCCCTGATCGGTGACAATTCGCAGCTCATAGGTGCGTGAAGTGGGTGGACACACCCGGCGCGTCTCATAACCGGTGACGCCGGCGCCATCAAGGTAGACGGCGCGCACACCCTCAATATCCCAACGCAAATCAATACACTGACCAGAGGCGATGTTTGCGTATGCGGGTGAGCAAGTGTAGGTTCCCCCATCCTGCTCGCTGGGTGATGATCCATACGGATCGATCGGTGGGTAGCCGCTTGCATTCACCAGGGGCAGCACCTTCGCTTCGATCTCACGAATCAGCACTGATCTGGGTAGGATGGTTGACCGCACCGGAGCGTCGATGCGAACTGGACGTCCTCCCGCCAAGTAGACCCGCACTTCTTCACCTGGGCGTGGGCTGTACGTTCGCCCCACAGCCGACACGGTCACCTGACCCTCCAGATTTGTCACCGTCATCATATTCGGCGTCGAGGAACCCAGGCGATTGACCACCGTGCAATCATCGCTCAGGTATTCGAGGCGCAGATGATCGATGCGGGCATTGCTGCTGCGGCTGAGCACAACCGTTTCAAAACCGGTGCCGTTTGGTTGCCGTCCTGTCCAACAGAACGTGTAGCTGGCAGGCAATCTCAGGTTGCGCGACATGATGGAGAACATCTGGTTGCTTGAACCGAAGTCGGTTGCGCCTGCCATCACCGTTCCCTGACCAAAGAGCGTGACCCGATAGAGCCCTGGTTTGATGTATGAGTAGGTGTCTTCACGGCAGTAGGGACCCCAGACGAGCCGATAGTTGACCGGACAGTTGGCAAAGTCGCATTCTGAATCGAACCCGCTACAGAGCGGCGCGTTGGGATTGCGGGAGCCTCGCCTCCGCTCGATTCTTGGGTCCTGATCGAACATGAGGTCGCCCTCAACAGAGACAAAGGCCGTGCTGCTCAGATCGATCGTGACGCCATTGAGCACCAGGCGTCCTTTCTTGCCTTTGTCAGTTTGTAACATTACCCCTGATGGCGTCTGCTCGCATACGTCGCCCTGGTTCGTTCGATAAAGGGTGTAAGTGGAGGTGTTGCTGCCAGGTGCTACGTTGGTGTTGCCCAAAGCGTAGATTTTCACCGGTCCCCTACTCGTTTTAGCAACCAGGATTGCCGCCCCCCGATTGTTGCCCAACGCACTTGTTTGCAGGCTGGTAAGGTTCTGCAGGACGACTGACTTTCCAGGTTTGGTGAACGATGGCATGGGCGGTTCACAAGACACCAGATAGTTGCCATAGCAGGCAGTGTCCTCAGCCACATTCCGACAACGATCCTGACGTACGGCGTTCTTGTAATCCTCAAGCACATCGCTACAACGTATTGGTTGCGACTGTGCTGCAGCAATTTTGGCGCTGCAAAGCAGGCCAACCATGACCAATACCCCAATAAGCCACCAACATGGATGCGTTTTCATCGTTTACCTCCCCGTGCTTCTAGTGCGCGTTACATCGTGTACAACTCCTCCGTGCCACTGCAATCATCTGCCGCCAATCTAGCCAGGTTTCCCACAACCGCACACCCCAGTCAACATCAACAGTGAGCATGTGTGCGCCATCGTCGGTGAACAAAGGCGAGATGTTGATATTGGTGTGTGGAAGATGCAGCACCTGCGCCAGACCTCGCTGCTCTGTGTCTCGCTGCCAGATGATGGCGGTGTTGTCTCCCCAAGTCACGAGTCTCGTCCCATCTTTGTTCCAGGCAAGTTTGGCAGTTTTACCCTCACTCTTGCTTTGCCAGATTTCACTCAGGGTGCCGTCAGGCGAGATTTCCAGCAAGAACAGAACATGTTTGTGGAGCGCCGCAAGCAGCGGGCGGGTGGGATGCGCAGCGACTGACGCGCTCGCTACCGTCGATGAATCTGGAAAGGGCCAGATTGGCCGGAGGCGCCCGCTTTCCAGATTCACAGGAGCCACATACTGGCTTTCGATTACGAGGAAGAGATAGCGGCCATCATGACTCATTTGCACGTCGGTAATCGGGCGTTCGCTATCGGCGAAACCAGAATCTGCAAAAAGCGCACTTCTGCTGACGCTGAGAATCGGTTCGGTCGGCGGGAACGCAAGCTCCCAGACCCGGATATTGTCGTTGTTGTCAACGACGACAAGCTGTCGATCGGGCAACACATCTGCAAATGCGAACCCGTAGGTTGGGGTTGCCACATCCGTCAACTCGAACAGGTCATAGCGCCGTGGCTCGTCTGTCTGACTGATCCAGAACAACCTGTCAGAATCATCGGCGACCACGATGCCCTCCTCCAGCCACGCTGCATTTGCTATCGGCTGGGTCAGCATCTGTGTGGCGTGCAAATCCTCAGGCGGCAGCATCCAAATCTCTGCACCGAAATCACCGTAGGCCAGTGCTTGATCGCCTTGCGGACTCCAGGCAATGTTAGGCGGGATTTCCCGCTTTGCGCCCCACGGTGCGTCGAGGGCGTGGGTTTGTTGCAATTGTCCACTTGCGTCCAAGCGCCAGCGTTGCAACGCGCCGCTCTCTTCTTCGATCCAGATCACCTCATCAGTGAACCAAGCGATCGTGGATGGGGCGTCGGCGCTATTCTCTAGCAGTGGTTGGCTGTAGAAGCGGCATTCTGGTGGAGCAGTTGTCTCTGGCTGGCGACAGACTGGCTCATAGGCAGCGTCCAGCACCTCCCACAAACGCAGTGAGCCGGGTTGTTGCTGCGGGGCCTGTTGGGCGTCGAATGTCAACAGAAAGCGTCCGTCGATCCATGCCACCCCTAGCATACGGCCTTGATGACCTGGCAATGTTGTCAGCAATGCGCCATTTCGGCCATCCCAGACACGCGCCGCGCCGTCCATGCCGATCGTCGCGACATATTCACCGTTCCAGGCCGCCTGTGCGATTGCCCCCGCATGTCGCCAACTTAACGGCTTTGCGTCGGTGTCCGCCGTCCAAAGATAGGCCATGCCACTGTCGAGATAGGTCAGCACCCGATCTTCAGTCCCGTTCACGGCAAGACCAACTCCCCTGCCGCGGACGTCGGGATCGTTGATCACTTTGATCAGTTGGCCGGTCAGCGTGAAGCGATGTGTGGCGCCTTCATTGTCCAGAATCAGCACCTCGAGTTGTTCTTGAAGTCGATTGTTCCAGAATCCCCCATCCTCAATTTTTGCTACCAGTTCTACTCCAATCGGGTCTGACAAAGACATCGTGGGCCAGATGTAGGCAGTCTGCATACCGGCCCATGCGCCGAGTAGATAATCGCTGCCGGGTGACCATTCGACGAACTGGATATGGCTGCCAGACGTTCCAGGCAACATCGTCAGAATGTCGGTGACAGAATCCCACAAAAAGAGTGCATCGCCGCCAGCCGCCAGATACCTTCCATCGGGCGACCAACGCAGGACATGGCGCTCATCGGCGACCGGCGCTGTCACATCCAGATCGGGCACAATCAGCCGTCGGCTACTCTCTACGCCGAAATAGGGTTCATCGATCCAGACCTGGACTTCGTGCAGTGTCTTCACACAGGCAGCCAGTTCGTTATGCTGCGGGCGCCACTCTGCGCCGCACACAACGCTGCCCTCGCCGAAGCCCAGACTTGTGAGGCGATCCGGCCCAGCCCACACTTGAACTTGACCGCTGCCATAGAACAGCAGACGGCCATCGTCCGACCAGCGCACACCATCGACAGTGCCGTCTGACAAGGTTGCAACTGGCTCGAATTGAAAGTTCAGAAGTTGCAACCCTGCGCCGCCGACTGCAATTGCGTGGTCGCCAACGGCGACCTGCCCGATTGTCGTCACCGTGGTTGTCACATAGGCGCGCTCTTGATTCACACGCAGCGCCTGCGCCAGTGCAAATCCAGCGGCGGGCACAAACGGTCGCGCCTCATCTGCCGGCAGCGCCTGGATACTCAACGCAATGCTGGACACAGGGTCTTGCGTCAATTGCTGCAACGCATTTGCCGCAAGCAACCTGGATTCATTCGTTTGGGCTGCGTTGCGCTGCTCCACCGCCACATTGCGTTGCAACAATGCGACAACTGTCAACGCGGTCAGTGAAGCTACCACTGCCAGGATAATCAGACGCCGTCGTTTTGCGTTTCTGACCCGTTGGATGACACTTTGCCTGACAAACTCGGTTTCCAGCGCATTCAGCCGGTTGGATAGTGTGTTCATTGCCGCCGATGGCCACAACCACAGAACGAAATTACAAATCGCTGGAGACAGCCAACGTCTGAGTGTGGATTGGCAGGGGGCTTCTGTGTCGAGGATGTGCTGAATCTGAGGCAAGCGCGGGTCATTATCCCAGAGCAAGCCGCCCTTCCTCTTTGTCGCTGGCGCTTTGTTCCAGTCAGTAGCGGCCTGTGTCAACCGCCGTTGAATCTGCAATGGCAGTTCTGCTTCTGCTTGATGAAGCCAGTCGGACAGCATTCCCCATGCTCGAACCAATGCGTCATGGGCTGGTTCGACATAAGGCTGTGGGACGCCTTCTTCCGTCTCGCTGCTACCGCTGACAACCAGACGCGCGTCGGTCAGGCGCTGGAGGATATCGTGGACTCTGTAGTTTTCTTCCTCGCTACAGTAGGTCAGTTCCTGCAACGGGACGCGCCGGCTAGTCAATTCGCTGCCCTCGAACGCAACCATGCGCAACATGACGCGCCGGAGAGAAGCGCGTTGATCCGCATCGAGTTGATTGCACAGTTCATCCGCCCTTGTACGCAGCGAGCCAACCACACCGCCGATGCGCGTATAGTCATCTGCCGTGAGGGATCGCTCGATAATGACGTTGTCGCGCTTGGCCGCCTGTTGGCGCTCGAGGTATTTCAGATAAAGTTCGCTCAAGGTGAACGAGAGCAGCGGCAGTGCTCCTGGCATCTGAACCACTTCGTCGACAAGCGTGTCGACCAGGGCGGGCGGATCAAAGAAGATCGCGCGTTTGCTGGCCGGCCCTTCGATCACAGCGCGCAGTTCGGCCTGACTCATCGGCGGAACAACGAAGCGCGTCCAGTGCCTGCTCAAGGGGGAAGAGGCGAGTTGCGGCTCAAAATCTGTGCGTAACGTGGCAATGATATGGACTTGGTGGGGGTAAGCATCCAGGAGATGCGCCAACAGCGTCAGGAAGCAGGTGCGCTCCTCCACGCGCCTACAGAGGGTTATCAATTCTTCGAACTGGTCAATGATCAGCAAAAGGCGGCGACTCGGATTGTTTGCCAACCATTTGCCGATCTGCCCTTCGATCTGGTCTGCAACCGTCTGGCTCTGATCTGCTGCAAACAGCAGGTCATTGTTGATTTCCTCTTCAGCGTTGCCTCGATCGCTAAGGTCTGGCTGATCGTCTGACAAGGGCGAAACTGCCGGCATTGTTGCCACCGCATGGCTCAGTTGTAGCAATGGCGTCGCCGTAGGCCGTACGATTGGAAGAATACACCACGCTGTGTTGTCATGCTCCTGTGCGCGCAGATTTGGCAATAGCCCGGCCTTGACCAGGCTCGACTTTCCGGTTCCCGATGCACCCAGAACCACGGTGAAAGGGTGGGTTTCTATGATTGGGGTCAGTTCTTGGACAAGCTGCGTTCTGCCGAAAAATAGCTCCGCATGTTCTTCGCTGTAGGACTGAAGACCACGATATGGGTTGTTGTCGGCGGAGAGAGCAGGCGCGCTTTCCAGATGCGGCTCACCTTTGCCCGGCACAAGGAAGACGTACTCACCTTTGCCGTGCTTTTCTCGGCTGAAGGGCCAGAGTTCAGGCGTCTGGTAACAGCCGGCAACAGCGGCAACCTCTGCTTCGACGTGATAGCGCAAAAAGAGATAAAGCTCACTCGCTGTAATCACGCCATCGCCTTGCCCCTTGGGGATAAGATCGGCGCGCCCTGTTTCGTCGAGCGCAGCCAGCAGAGCGAGTGCAAAGGGCGAATGACAGCCTGCGCCTTCGCCGATTTCAGTTCTTACGCCAATGGTTCGCCCGGAAAGCACATCGAGCGCCTCCTGGTCGTAGGCTGTCGAAGTTAGAATCTGCCAGGCCGGCTCACGCAGAAAACGTTCGTACTGCTCGCGGTAGATGACATCCGGCACGATTTCGAGTTGACGCCTGGCATACCAGGTGAAGGCGCCGGCAAAACAACAGTCAAGAATCGTAAGCAGATGGCGACAGGGCAGGGCATTCAGCCAATCATGAAGATCGGCCATGGACAAAAAGCTGTCGCGATCATCGGGGCGGGCATCGCAGGGGATGAAGTAGCCCTGTGGCCCATTGTCCCCGTCGAGGGCGATGCCGTGTCCGGCAAGGTAGACTAGCAATCGATCTTCCTGCTGCACATGCGCTGGTAGCGTCACTGTGAACAGGTCGACCATCCGCGCAAGCGTCACATGTTCGACAAGGGTGAACATTTCGTCGTAGCCGTGTTGTTCACGCAATAAACGCCCTATGCACATGGCATCGTTGACGGCGCTTTTCAGATGACGCACATGTTCGTACTCGTCAATGCCGACCACCGCCACCAACTTGCGGCCAGTGCGTGTTGTAGGCAAGAAAGCGGCCTGATCCGCCTTTTTGCGTAACGCGCCGCGTGTTCGTTGTGATAATGTTGTCATGGTGACGCTCCCCGCTCTATGGAGCAAGCAATTCTGCCACCTCCTCCTATTCTTGCGCTCGCCGTGTGATCAAAAGCCCAACCTGGTTGCTCGTCCACTCGTCTTTTGCAGCAGGATGCGCTGCTCTCAAAGCGCGCATGTCAGGTTGTGCTCGCATGACCAGGCTCAACAAAAAATTGATCGGTGAATCGTCGTGATTGCATATGCCCCTGCCAGGTGGTCGAGACGCCGACCGCAGCGGCTCTAACGTGAAAATGTCAAAGTCGGCTTCTTCCAGCGTGGCAATGACCTTGAAGGTCTCAGCCACGTCTGTCATATTGTCGGGAAGGTCAAAGGCTAACTCCTGACCTTTGTGCAGGCCAATGGAGAGCGTCTTGCCGGGTGCGAGCGCCTCATGCGCTCCTTTTGTCGAGGGATACAACTGGACAATGTCCCACTCATAGCCAAACTCAAAAAGCCCAATGTAAAGCGGCAGACAGTATCCATTGGTGATTTCGATGACGATTTCTTCACCAACACCGACCAGTAGCTCACCACCAGTCGTCAATTCAAACGGTCTGGCAGTCGGCTCTTGTGTGGCCGGATCGACAATGCGCTGTTTGATTGCCAGTGTGACGGCGCCGGCCAATGCTGAGTCACGCGCATTGTTGCGAAACTCCAACGCACGCAGATAGCGGACAATATGCGTGAGTCCAACGATCACTTCATCGCTTCTCTCGACAGGATAGGGCGCCGCCAATGGCGCGCCGGCGCTGTCTTGAAGGTGCAGCGAATCACCAAGCAATTGGATGCGAAAATCAGCGAGGTTGCCGGTCGGGACTTCTTGCACGAAGTCACTCACGTAGGGTTCGGAAATCCGAGCGCGTAATGCGTGGCGGACGGACTCGTCGGAGATATCCAGCATCACGTGCCACGGCGCCACTCCCGGCCACAGTCGATGCACTGCAACACGCGCAAACAATGGAATTTCTTGCGAACCGTCCAGGATGACACAGCCGCTACGCACCGCGCCCACAACCTGCACCGTCAGGGTGGCAATGGGTTGCACCGTCCCCACTACCCGTGTGTCGGGCGGGTGGACATGCAATTCGCTGCCTGGAGTCAGACCCTGCGCCGCTCCGCCGTCGATCCATATCAGCCCAGCATCCTGCGCCACCACGGTCAGCAGCGGATCGTACATCGGGGACAACCCGCCAAAAACTTCTCGATCGCGATCTCCTTCGCACTGCGGCGTCTGACCACGAAAGCGTGTGTTGACATGGCTGCGCACTTGTTCATGCAGTTCGCGATAGGTCGGCCTTTGCCTGGGGTTGATCCGCGCCAATTCCTGGATCAAGAAGTGGCTGAGCGCGCCATGCTGACGGCGCTGCTCCCCCTCCGTCACCACAAGTTCGTTGGCAAGTTCCCTGTCTCGACATGCGGCCAGCAAGACGTATCGTTCCGGTCGCATCCACCCACTTGCAGTCGCCGCGCCGCGTGTCGTTGCGTGAATGGCCGGGCGTGATGTCGGTTGAGGACGTAGGTCTGGCTCACAAAAACGTGCAGGGGCGATGCTGGGCGAAATACTTCTGACGCCCGAACCCGAATGACAACAATCAAGAACAACGACCACATTGTTGGTCACTGCTGTAAGCTCTGCCAGCAGTTGCCCCAATTCCCAGTCTTTGATGTCATATATGCCGGGCGTACGGCTGTCATACGGAACGATCGTCTCGTCCATGCCATCCGGTTCTACGCCTGTCATGTCAACAGCCTGTGAACCGTGACCGCTATAGTGAAATAGAATTGAAGGGGCCGACTCGGCGCCGTGTTGATCGACCCAAGTGCGGGCAGAATTGATCAGGTGGGAGACAAAAGCATCCTTGATTGCCTGATGGTTAGCAGCGTGATTGGTCAGCTTCTGGATGTTTTGTCGTGGCACGCCGTATTGCTCGCGCAGCAACCGTTCCATTGCATCAACATCGTTGACACACCCGCCGAGCCTGGGAATCTTGGGGTTTGCATATTCGTCAATGCCGACAAGCAGTGCGTACATTGTTTGGGTGTCATCGTTCATACAATCCGTCGCTCCCCATATGCCATGGGAGGCGCCACCCAGGGATCGTTGCCTGGGTTTACGTTTCCAAGGCACATCGTTTCAGTACGCGCAATGCGCGCAACGTCACCCATTTGCTCGGTTTGCCATTCTCCTCAATATCCGCCCACGTCTTGCCGTTGTAGGTGTACTCCAGCTTCCAGCGCCCCTGCTTGTCGCACTTGCTCAGCACCAGACCGAGCGTCGGACGCAGGCGCGCATCGCCGCCATAGACAAGCGCAATCAGCACTTCCAGGGTTTGCAGCACATCGGTCACGCAGACAGTGGATCAGGCCGCTGTTGCCGCCTGCGCTGAATCCGCCGTAGGGGGAGCGTACGTGGTCGAGGATGTATTCGCACCCAGCCTGCACACGCGGGTTGCGACCGGCGGCGCCCAGTTGCGCCAGAAAGATGATCTGCCAGACCGCGCCGGTGTATTTGGGGTGGTAGCCAGCGCCCGGCTCGACCCAGTAACCGGGCGGCGCAGACGCCGCCTGGATCGCAGGAAGAGACCCGCTTTGCATCATCGCGGTCTGGTCAGCTATCATTTCCGGCGCTTCGGGAGGTTGGTCGAGGAGGTCGCGCAGGGCAAAATAACGCACACCCGGATTGTGAGAATCTGGTTCGAGCAGCCACGACAAGGTTTCGACCGTCGGCGACACAGGATTTGGCGCCATAAGAATGGTTCTCCACACGCTGCCTGTCTACTATTATATATATCGAACGTTCCCATATCGTTGCCTGAGCGGAAGTGCTGGTGTCAGCTGGAACTTTGTACAGGGTTTCCATGTCTTCGACGCCACCGCCCCACCGATGGAGACCAGCGTCGAGGAGATCGTTGGCCTAATCACATGGTGGAAGGTGGCATCCTGAGCAGTAAGGGGCGGGCAGTGCAGGGGTTGGTTCACCCACAGCCACTTGCCAGGAAAGCACTCCGCCTGTATCATCCGGTCAGAAGTTGATGGATATGCCAAAGGCCACCATCATACAGCCAGACATGTGAACGATCCAGGTGGAGCTATGCCGTACAGCCACCAGAGGAAACTACCGACCATTGGCGTTCTTGCAGGCTGGCAGGTTTACTGGACAGCCAAGCCTCTCAGCTATCTGAATCCGGTCTTGCGCGGGATTCGGCGGGCTGCGCAGGAACTGCGTTGCAATCTCCTGATTGCTTGCGGCGTCGGACCCTCAGGCGAAGAGGGCGACCCACTGCGTCCAGCATGGCTGTCACTTGCAGAGGACTCCGACTTTGTGCCTGTCGGCCCGTGGAACACCGACGGTCTGATCCTGATCAATCCCCTCAATACGCAGGAACGATCGCAGACCGTTCAGGAAATCCGGGCAGAAGGCCATCCGGTGGTCTTTGTCGGTTCAGGAGAGGATGGGCCGACGATTGTGGCTGACAATGCAGGCGGCGTTCATGCTGCGCTGAAGCATCTGGTAGGGCATGGACATCGCCTGATCGCCTTCATCGCAGGCAGCCCAACCGACATGGAGGGGGACACTGGCGACCGACTGCGCGCCTTTCAGGAAGAAATGTTCGCCGCAGGTTTGACCTTTGATCGGCGTCTGATTGCGTTTGGCAGACATGTCTTTGAGGGCGGCTACACGGCGATGCACCAATTGCTGGATACGCGGATCCCCTTTACAGCGGTGTTGGCCAGCAACGACGAATCTGCTTATGGCGCGATGCGCGCCTTGCTAGAGGCGGGCCGTCGACTGCCGGAAGATATAGCCATCATCGGCTTCGACGATCGCCCCGAAAGCCCGCTGCAAAAGCCTGCCTTGACCAGTGTGCATGTTCCACTCTTCAGGATGGGCTATCAGGCAGTAGCGCTGCTGCTCCAACAGATCATTGAGAACGAGCCGCTTCCTGAATTGGTGAAGGTGCCTACCCGCCTGATGATTCGGGAATCTTGTGGTTGCAGGCAGAATGCCACGGTGGCACCCACGTTCGATCTCGCATGGTCCGCTGCAGATGAACAGACGGTACAGGCGCAGCAGCGACGGCTGGCGCAGCGAATGAGTGAGCAGATCTTCGAGGAAACGCATGGCCTGAGCGCCGAAGACATCACCCACCTCTGCCAACAACTTGTAGACGACTTTGTGGCGAGCGTACAAGAGAGCGCGCCAGCGCCATTCCGCCACACGCTTGACAACATTCTCCGGCAGGTCGCAGCTGTCCATGACGATGCGCATCAGTGGCAGGCTGCAATCTCGGTGCTGCGGAACGCGCTGCCGCAGTTTGCAGCCTTCTGGAGCGAGCGCACGACGATTGAGTTTGCCAATTCTCTGCTCGATGAAGCGCGTGCAACGATCAGCGCGGCCGTGCGCACACAATACTGGGAGTACGCCAGCGTTCAGCGCCAGACCGGCAATCAGGTGGGCATGTTGACTGCCCGTCTGTTGAAGGCGCTCGATGAAGACCAAATCTACGCGACCCTGGCGCGCCACCTGCCTGAGATGGACTTGCACACAGTGTGGGTGGCATTTTATGAAGAAGAGGATGACGACCCTGTCGCCTGGAGCAGTGTGCGCGCCGTTACTTCGCCGGAACAACCGGTTGTGCGGTTGCCCAGCCGCGATTTCCCGTCTCTCCAATGGCTGACGGATGACCAGCCGTTTCATCTGGCGCTGGCGCCGTTGGTTGGACATGACGCCGAGACCGGCTTTGTGGCGTTCGAAGCCAGACATCTGGGGCTGCACGGCGCCATTGTGCAACAGGTGAGCGCTGCGCTCAACACAGCTCGCCTTTATCGCGCCGCCACCGAGGGACGCCGTCTCGCCGAGGAAGCCAGCCAGATCAAGAGCCGGTTTTTGTCGACAGTCAGCCATGAACTGCGCACGCCGCTGAACCTGATCGTAGGAATGAGCGGCCTGCTCTTGCGCGAAAGCGCGCAGGGGGCGCAGGCGCTGCCAGCGCAAGTGGAGCAGGATCTCAGGACGGTTCAAGCCAACGCTCAGCATCTGGCGCGGCTGATCGACGACGTGCTCGACCTGGCGAGCAGCGACGCGGGCCAACTGCGCCTCACCCATGAGTACGTCGATCTGAGCCAGATCATGCGCAACGTGGCGGAGATCGGGCGGCAGATGGCAACCAACAAGGGTTTGGACTGGCGCGAGGCGATCCCGGCGCAAGGTCCATGGGTGTGGGGCGACCGCACGCGCCTGCAGCAGGTGGCGTTGAATCTGGTAACCAACGCCGTGAAGTTCACCGCCAGCGGGTTTGTTGCGCTCAGCCTGTCTGAGGAATCGGGGCAGGCGACCATCGCCGTGCAGGACACGGGGCTGGGGCTGCCGCCTGAAGAGCAGTCGCTCATTTTCGACGAATTTCAGCGCACCGAGCGCAGCATCCGTCGCGGCTACGGCGGCATTGGCCTGGGTCTGGCGATCTGTAAACGGCTGGTGACGATGCACGGCGGGCAGATCGGCGTGCGGTCGAGCGGGGTGGAAGGCGAAGGTTCGGAATTCTATTTTGTGTTGCCGGTGGTCTCACCGCCTGCCCTCACCTTTCAAGCGGTCGATGACGCCCCCGCAAGCGAATTTCGGGTCATGGTGCTGTCGGCGTGTGACACGGATAATCGGCTGCGTCGGCACCTGGAACAGCGCGGGTTTTTTGTGCGCGAATTCGCCATTACGGAGAGTGCAACCTGGAGCGTTGAACTGCTCAGCAGCCGCTATGCAGCAGTGGTGCTCAATGTCGCGCAGGACGCAGTGGAGGGCTGGCAGGCGATCAATCTGCTGCGGGCGAACCCGACGACGCGCAACATTCCTGCGCTGTTCTATGCGGCTGGCGACCAGAGCGGCGCGCTCCTGGAGCTAAACTATCTCACCAAGCCGATCGACCTGGCTGACCTGACGCGCGCGCTCGATCAATACACGCTCACCGCCGATGCAGCGGACGCTGTGCGCACGGTGCTGGTCGTCGATGACGATCCGCACACCCTCGACCTACACGCCCGCATCATCCAGACCCAGGCGCCGGCGTATCGAATCTTGCGCGCCCGGTCGGGCGTGGAGGCGCTGGAAGTGTTGGGGCATCATCAGGTCGATCTGGTGTTGCTCGACCTGATGATGCCGGAGCTGGACGGGTTTGGGGTGCTGCGCGCCATGCGTGAGGAGCGACGCACGCGCGATATTCCAGTCATCGTCATCACCGGGCAGGTGCTGACCGAGGCGGAGATGGCGCGGCTGAATCAGGGCGTCGCCACTGTGATCAGCAAGGGCATGTTCACCCCTGATGAAACCCTGGCGCGGCTGGACGCTGCGTTGGAACGCAGGCGACGGCTGAGCGATCAGGCGCAGGTGCTGGTGCGCAAAGCCATGGCGTACATTCACCGGCAATATGTGAACCCAATTACCCGTGAAGACTTGGCAAATTATGTGGGAATGAATGATGATTATCTCACCTATTGTTTCCGCCAGGAATTGGGCATGACGCCGATCGACTACCTCAACCGCTATCGGGTGCTGCAGGCGCAGCGGCTGCTGCTCGAAACAGACAAGAGCATCACCACGATTGCCCTCGAAGTCGGCTTCTCCAGCAACAGCTATTTTAGTCGCGTCTTCCGCCGTCAGGTTGGTCAATCCCCCGATGAGTACAGGCGTCGCAGCGCGCCGAACGCCTGAAACGCCGGTTTTGCCGTGCGCGTTCCAGCGCGCTCCGACGTTTCGACAGATTTCCTCGGATTTGTGCAAGGGTCTCCCGCTTTTCGACAAGCCTCGCCCGCGATCTCGCACTAGAATTTGAACCAATAGTTGGAAGCGCTCCCAATCTCATTGTGCAGGGAATCAACTGAACCGTCACAGGTGCAATACGCGTCGCTTCGGCGGCGTGATTGAGTTTGTTGTTCACGTTGTTTCGTATGTCTGAAACCATTCAACAAGGTTTTCACCCAATTCGGAGGTAGCTCTTATGAAACACAGGAGACTCTTTGCGATTGCCGTCACCCTATTGATCATGGCAATCCTGGCAGCCGGGTGCGGCGGTGGCGCCGAGGCGCCGGCTGCGTCATCTGGCACAGCGGCGACATCTGGCGCATCGGATGCAGCGGCGCCAGCCGCTGCGCAGCCTGCCAGCGGTGATCGCGTCCGCGTGCGCTGGTTTGTTGGTCTGGGCGCTGGCTCTGACCAGGGCACTTTTGACCCGCAGAACGCATTTGTCGAGCGCTTCAACGCCAGCCAGGACAAGATCGAGCTGGTGCTGGAGATCGTCGCCAACAACGCCGCCTATGACACGCTCGCCACGCAGATTGCCGCCGGCAATGCGCCCTGCATCGTAGGCCCTGTCGGCATCCGTGGCCGTGACAGCTTCAAGGGCGCCTGGCTCGACCTGCAGCCGCTGATCGACGCCAACAACTATGACCTGAGCGACTTTGACTCCAGCCTGGTCAAGTTCTACCAGGTCGAGGACGAGGGGCAGTTGGGCATCCCCTTCGCCATCTTCCCGTCGTTCGTGCTCTACAACCAGGCGTTGTTCGACGAAGCCGGTTTGCCCTATCCGCCTGCCAAACATGGCGAGCCCTGGGTCGATGAGAACGACGTCGAACACGAATGGAACATAGAAACTCTGACCGAACTCGCCAAAAAACTGACCGTCGACGCCAATGGCAACGACGCTACCTCGCCCAATTTCGATCCGCAGAACATTGTCCAGTTTGGTTGGATGAATCAGTGGACTGACCCGCGCGGCGTCGGCACCTTCTTTGGCGCTGGCTCGCTGGTCGACGACGCAGGCAACGCTCAGATCCCCGAACACTGGAAGGCAGCCTGGAAGTGGACCTATGACGGCTGGTGGACCGACTGGTTCATCCCGAACGGACCCTATGGCGGCGCCGACTTCCTGCAAGGCGCTGGCGGCCCCTTCAGCTCAGGCAACCTTGCCATGACGCATCTGCACCTCTGGTATCTGGCGCCGTGGGCATTGGGCGATGTTGGTTTCGACTGGAACCTGGCGGCGACGCCGAACTATCAGGGCACGATCACCGCCAAGATGCACGCCGACACCTTCGGCATCCTCAGGGGCTGCCCGAATCCAGAGCAGGCGTTCGAGGTGCTCACCTACATGCTAAGCGCCGAACATGCCAACGAACTGCTGACGATCTACGGCGGCATGCCGGCTCGCCTGTCGCTGCAGCCCGACTACTTCGACCTGTACACCGAAACCAACTTCCCGAACAAGAATGACATCAACTGGGACGTGGTGGTCGAAGCGATGGCTTACGCCGACAACCCCAACCATGAAAGCTGGATGCCCAGCTTCCAGGAGACGACCGACCGCTACAACGAGTTCTGGAACTATCTGGCGAACACAGCCGGCGCCGATTTCGACGCTGAGGTGGCGAAGTTGCAGGCTGATCTGCAGAAGATCTTCGACGCTGCAAAGTAATCTCTTGACGTGATATGTCAGGCTCATCCCACCCGGTTCGGTGGGATGAGCCGCAGACCACAGGAGGAAACACGCATGGCAGTTGCATCAGATGTTAGCAGCGCCGCCGGACAGCCCGTTGCTTCCAGGCGTCGCAAGCTGAGCAGGATGGAGAAATCGGAGATCAGGTGGGGATTGCTATTCCTCAGCCCCTGGCTGATCGGCTTCATTCTCTTTTACCTGTTGCCGATGATCGCTTCGTTTGGCTTCTCCCTGTTCAATTTCAACCCGGCTGTGCCCGAACAAGCCAGGTTCATCGGGTTTGATAACTGGCAACGCGCACTGTTCCGAGATTCCGAAGTCTGGCTGTCGCTGGTGCGTACGTTCCATTTTGCAGCGATCTCGTTGCCGATTTCGCTGGCATTCTCGCTCTTTTTGGCGATTCTGCTGAACTCCGAGCATGTGTTGGGCAAAAACGTCTACCGCACACTCTTCTACATGCCCTCGATGATTCCGTTGGTCGCAACCGTGCTGATCTGGAATGGCGTTCTCAACGAGCAGACCGGCTGGATCAACGTGATTATCGAGCGGCTGACCGGCATCCAGGCGACGGGCACGCAGGGGCTGCGCTGGCTGGCGGATCCGAATCTGGTCTACTACGCCTACACCATGTTTGGTCTGTGGGGCGTGGGCAACGCAATGATTATCTTCCTGGCTGGCTTGCAGGGCGTCCCCACCGAGCTATATGAGGCGTCGCAGATCGATGGCGCTGGCTATTTTCGCCGCCTGTTCAGCATCACGCTGCCGCTGATCTCCCCGGTCATCTTCTACCAGCTTGTGTTGGGCGTGATCTACTCGCTGCAATACTTCCTGGCGCCGTTCGTGCTCAACCAGGGCACCGGCTTCCCCGAAGGGATGACGCGCTTCTTCATGGTCTACTTCTATAAGCAGTCGTTCACCTTCTTCAACATGGGCTATGGCGCCACGCTGGCCTGGATGATGTTCGTGATCGCCCTTGTCCTGACCGCAGTGCTCTTTGGTACGGCGCGTTACTGGGTCTACTACGCCTCGGAGGAAAGATAATGATTGCGCAAAACACTGCTGCACAGCCGCGGGTCGTGCCACGATCCTACCGCAACGTAGTCAACAAGGCGGCGATCACCAGCCTGGCTGTGTTCGTGCTCGTCCTGTTTCTGATTCCGATGGTCTACGGCATCGTCACATCGCTCAAGACGGACGGCCAATTCTCCAAGATCGGTGCGCCGTGGTGGCCCGCCAGCGAGAGCAAAGTCACCTATGAAGGCAAGGAATTCGATGTCTATCTGGTGCCGATCGATGGTGAGGTGAGGGAGCTGCTGCTCTATCGGCCAGGACGGCAGAGCAGCTGGTTCGTCGATCCGGAGAATATGGAGGCCGGCCCCTTCGAGTGGGAAGGGCAGTGGCGCCAACTCGAGCGCGCCTGGGAGTTCGACCCGCAATGGTCAAACTTTCCCAAAGCGTGGAGCGCCATCAACTTCCCGGTGCTGCTGCGCAATACCGTGATGTATGCCACGATCACCACCTTTGGCGCCGTGCTGTCGGCGGCGCTGGTGGCGTATGGCTTTGCCCGTTTCCGCATTCCGGGCAAGAATATCCTGTTCATGCTCATGTTATCCACCGTGATCCTGCCCGGCGCGGTCACGTTGATCCCGACCTACTTCGTCTTCTTGCAGATCGGTTGGGTGGGCACCTGGCTGCCGCTAATTGTGCCGGCTTTCTTTGCGTGGGGCACGAATGTCTTTCTGCTGCGGCAGTTCTTTCTGTCGATCCCGCGCGATCTGGATGAAGCCGCCATGATCGACGGCGCCAATCCGCTGCGCATCTTCTTCTCGGTGATCCTGCCCATGGCGGTGCCCGCGCTGACGGCAGTGGCGCTCTTCCACTTCTTCTTCGCCTGGAACGACTTTTTTGGGCCGCTGATCTACCTGGCCGGGCATCCTGAGTTGAACCCGATCACAGTCGGTCTGACCGCGTTCAACACGCTCTACTCGCAGCGCACCAACCTGATTCAGGCCGCTTCGCTGATCTCGGCGGTGCTGCCGGTCATCGTTTTCTTCATGGCGCAGCGCGTTTTCATGCAGGGCGTCGTGATCACGGGCGTGGAGAAATAAAGTCCCATGCGACGCCTCTGGTTGCGTTCAATGTCTGCGCTACAACAGCTTCACCAGAGAACACCGACTCTGGTGAAGCTGCTCTCGCCATTGCTGTTGATCGTCTTTATCGTGACGCTCGGCGGTTGCCAATCTTTGGCGACGTCGGACGCAACATCACAACCGGCGTCGAACACCGTTGCAAGCGGTTGGGAGCTTGTCTGGAGCGACGAGTTCGACGGTCCAGAACTAAGCTCCGACAACTGGCTGGCGGAGAGCGGCGCTGGCGGTTGGGGCAACAACGAATTGCAGTTCTACACGGACCGCCCGGAGAATCTGCGCATCGAAGACGGTGTGCTAGTGATTGAGGCGCGTGAGGAGGATTACCGCGGCAGCCGCTACACCTCAGCGCGCATCAAGACTCAGTACAGGCACACATTTCAATTTGGCCGCATCGAAGCGCGCATGAAACTGCCCACGGGCAAAGGCATCTGGCCAGCGTTCTGGATGCTCGGCGAGGATATGCCCACAGTGGGCTGGCCCCGCGCCGGCGAGATCGACATCATGGAGAACATCGGTGATCCGCACACCATCCATGGCACGGTGCACGGGCCCGGCTATTCCGGCGGCAGTGGCGTGGGGCGCGCCTACACCGCGCGCGATAAGGCGCTCGATCAGGATTTCCACACCTACGCCGTCGAATGGGCGCCCGGGGAAATTCGTTGGTATCTGGATGACGTGCTCTTCAACACCATTACCGAAGCGGACGTGCCCGGCGCCTGGGTCTATGATCACCCCTTTTTCATCATCCTGAACCTGGCGGTGGGCGGCAATTGGCCCGGCTATCCCGATGCCACGACACAGTTCCCTCAGCAGTTGCTGGTCGATTATGTGCGCGTCTATCGCGATCCGGGACTGGAGATGCGCCCGCAACAGACGTTGCACGCCGCTGATGTGCGCCTGAGCCTGACGCAGCAGGATGACGCCACGTTCGCCGAAGCCTGGGTCATGGTGGTCGATCAGGACGGCAATCCGGCGGCAGGCGCGGTGGTCAGCAGTGGCTGGCTGGGCGTAGTGCGCAGCGGCGCGACCCAAGAAGCGACAACCGACGCCGATGGCGTGGCGGGACCTTTCACGGCGCGCGCCGTCAGCAGCGCCAGGGAGGTCTCCTTTTGCATCTCCACCATCTACAAATCCGGAGCCGCTTATGACAAAAACCAGAATAGCTCCACCTGCGCTTTCCAATCGCGTTGAAGATCATCTGTTCTACAGGAGAGAAGGTTTTATGAAATCACGTATCGCTTACCTGGCGACAGCACTGTTGACGGCAGGGGTGCTGATCCTGTTGATGAGCACTGTTGCGCTTGCTGTAGTCAACGCCAATCCGCCGGCGATCGACGACTTCGAGAGTGGCGTGCCCGGTTCATGGTTCCAGTACGGGGACTATGGCAGCGGGACATTCATCAACACGACGGTTGTGCCGACCGATGCCGTGCCAGGGCTCAACCCAAACAACGTTTTACAAATTGAGTACAACTCGGCAGGTTGGGGTGCGGGCACAGGCAACAACCTAGGCGGTCAGGACTGGAGCAGCTACGACGGCTTTGCATTCTGGTTCAAGGGCGCCAACACCGGCGGCGTCTTCCGTGTGATCCTGAGCGACAACCCGAACCCGGCTGTGCCGGGCGACAGCGCCGAACGGTTTGCCTACGAGTTCGTGGACAACAGCACCGGATGGCGCTACATTAGCATTCCCTGGGCGCTCTTCTTCCGCGACTACGCCTACCAACCCGGCGGCGCACCCGATGACGGCTTGACCCTGACCGAGGTGCAGGCTTACGCCATCGCCCTGCCCAGCGGCACGGCAGCGACGGTGTTCATTGATGACGTGCGCGTGGTCAAATTCCAGCATGTGGACAGGTTCGAGAGTGGCGTGCCCGGTTCATGGTTCGAGTACGGGGACTATGGCAGCGGGACATTCATCAATGCGACGGTTGTGCCGACCGACGCCGTGCCAGGGCTCAACCCGAACAACGTCCTGCAGATTGAATACAACTCAGCGGGGTGGGGCGCTGGCGCCGGCAACAACCTGGGCGGTCAGGATTGGAGCAGCTTTGACGGCTTTGCATTCTGGTTCAAGGGCGCCAACACCGGCGGCGTCTTCCGTGTGATCCTGAGCGACAACCCGAACCCGGCTGTGCCAGGCGACAGCGCCGAGCGGTTTGCCTACGAGTTCGTGGACAACAGCACCGGATGGCGCTACATTAGCATTCCCTGGGCGCTCTTCTTCCGCGACTACGCCTACCAACCCGGCGGCGCGCCCGATGACGGCTTGACCCTGACCGAGGTGCAGGCTTACGCCATCGCCCTGCCTAGCGGCACGACAGCGACGGTGTTCATTGATGACGTGGCGCTCTTTGGCGGATTGACGGAGCCGCAGATCACCTTTGCTGCCCGCAATGTCAATGTCGATGAAGGCAATCCCGTCACTCTGACTGTTGAACTGAACATGGTCTCCGCCTTCCCGGTCAGCGTCGACTATGCCACCGTGGATGGCACGGCCGTTGCCGGCAGCGATTATGTTGCTGCCAGCGGAACCGCTGTTATCCCCGCCGGCAGCATGAGCGCGAACATCGTGGTCACTACCCTGGATGACAGCGAGGTGGAAGGCAACCAGACCTTCATGGTCGTCCTTTCCAACCCCGTGAGCGCCACGCTGACCAGCCAGGTTACAGCCACGATCACAATTCGCGACAATGACCAGGCGCCACCTGCGGTCGTGGGAAGTCCCCGTGAGATCGTCGATGACTACGAGTACACGAATGGCTTACCCACGGGCACAGACGCGAACGGCAACGGGATCGGCTTCGTGACGTGGAATGCGCCGGGCGCGTCGGCAGGCGTCGCCCTGACCGTGCCTGTGCAGCAGGTTCCCGGCAAGGCAGCCAACAATCAGGTGCTCCAACTCGATCTCAACCTGGGTACAGGGCAGTGGGGCGGCTTCAGCCATGCCTTCGAGAACGAAGCGGTGGATGCCTGGGTCAGCCAGGACTGGAGCCGGTTTGTGGGCGTCAGCTTCTGGCTCTACGGCAACAACACAGGCAGCGTCATCTTTGTGGATTTGCAGGAGAACCGCAACCCCGGCTCCACCAGGGACGACGCCGAGCGCTGGAGCGTGGACATCCCCGATGACTTCACCGGCTGGCGCTACTTTGAGATTCCCTTCACCCAGTTCAACCGCAAGGACATCGGCAACGGCGCGCCCAACGACGG